>NZ_JAXUAA010000006.1:0-62684 GCF_050586305.1 Campylobacter australis
AGAGCCATTTGTGCTAAACATGAGCTTTAGCTCAGGAAATTTATGCACCTTGCCGTTTCTTTCTATCTCGCCACCCGGTCGCTCTAAACACTCGATAAGGCGGGAGTTTGGTATGACTGAGCCTTTTGGGTTTATCATGGCTTTGTATTTTTCATCGTGTGGCAAGACATCAAAATTTCGTATCTTTGGAGCTTTGTAGTGTGTGTCGCCTGTTTTGTGCGTCTGATCATTTGTGATAAAGCCACCGCCTGCACGCCCCATTTGCCCTAGCATAGCGTTTAGGACGATTAGCATCCAGTAGGCTTGCTCACCGTGATCTGCACGCTGTATGGCATATCCGCTTACTATCATGGTGCGATCTTTTGCGATGGTTTTTATAAAACTCTCTATCTCATCTTTAGCAATCCCACAAATTTCACTGGCCCAAGCTATATCTTTTACGACACCATCTTTTTCTCCCATAAAATACTCTTTAAATTTATCAAACCCAACACAGTTATTTTCTAAAAATTTCTTATCGTGTAAGTTGTTTGTATAAAGATAGTGACACATCCCTATCATCATAGCTGTGTCTGTGCTTGGTCGAAGTAGAAGTGTTTTTGCGTTAAAGAACTTTGCACTTTCGTTTTTAAAGACATCGATGCTGTAAATTTTCATCTCACCACGAGCCGCCATATCTTTTATAATGCGGTAATTCTCATACGCATCATGAAGTGGCGCACCGATACCAAGCTCGTTTGACACGATAGGATCAGTCCCCCAAAATACGATATTTTTCGCATTTTCTTGTATAGCCTTCCAGCTAGTTGGATGCTGTCTTGTCTCCATCACACCCAAAACATGTGGCATAATCACTTGCGCGCACCCATACGAATAGCCTCCAGCCTCACTCACATAGCCACCAAGGACATTTAGCATACGCTTGCCGATATTTCGGCTGTGTCCGACCTTGCCTAGGTTGCCCCACTGATACACCTGTCCATAAACAGCGTTTGCTCCATAAGTATCATAAGTGTGCTTTAACCTTTGTGCCGTTAGATCAAGCGCTACCTCCCAGCTAACTCGCACAAACTCCTCCTTACCGCGAAGCTCTGGCTTTGGATTTGCAGGATCATCTAAAAAGCTTTTACGCACATAGGGGTGCTTTACGCGAGTTTTGTTTTTTTGAATGATCTCAGGTATGATCTCATTTAGTTTGTTTGTGTGGATATGACTGCGAAATGGCGTGATATTTGTTATCTTATCCTCGCTACTTTCCACCCAAAATACACCAAATTTATTAGCACTTAGCCCCTTTTGTGGCATAGCTGTGCTTGCTTGTAAATTTGTATAGGCTAGCGTGCTAGCAACTGCGCTTAGTTGTAAGAATTTTCGTCTTTGCATGTGGTTTCTCTGTGTTTAGTTATTTGCAAACTTGCAACTTAAAAGGCAATTTTAGCGAAATTTTGCTAAGATAAAGCAAAATTTTAGGGGAAATAATGATATTTGAAGATGAGTTTATATGGATAGAGCGCGAAGAAAACGAGCTTCCTTGGGTTAAGATCTTTACTAAAAAGCCTTTTCGTGAGCTTAGTGATTGTGATGAAAAGAGCCTCGCTAGGCTTTGGGAGGCTAGTCTAATCGTTGAGCGCGAAATGAGAAAATTTTATAACCCCACAAAAATAAATTTAGCAAGTTTTGCAAATGTCCTGCCGCGCGTGCATATGCATATTATGGCGCGCTTTAAAGATGATGCTTTTTATCCAAATAACCTTTGGCAAGAGCCATTAAGAAACTCTAGCTTAAGTCTACCAGAGTTTAGTGAATTTGCTAAAATACTTCAAAAGGCTCTGAGTGAAAAATAAAATTCTACCACTTATTTTTGGCATCGTCACAGTTGTAGTTTTGGCGATATTATCTGTTTTATACCTAAGATACAGTGAGCAAAATCATATAAATACGGCAAAAGCATTTTTTGACTATCAGATAAAACAGCTTTATAAAAATATCGATGAATCTAAAAGCTCATTGCAGGCACTTGCGATTATACTTGGCGAAAATGCTGCTGTAACCGAGTGCTTTTTGGAAAAAGATAGAGAAATTTGCAAGAAAAATATAAATAAGATTATATCCAGTATCCAAAATGCACCAGCCTATCAAAACCTAAAGCTTCACCTTCATACAAATGATATAGTGAGCTTGATACGCAGCTGGGATATGGATAGGTATGGCGATGAGCTTAGTAGTTTTCGCTACATGATATATGTATCGAAACAAGGAAATGGTACTGTAAGTGGGATAGAGCGCGGTGTTGCTGGTACATATATTAGGGCACTTTCACCAGTTAAGCAAAATGGTGAAATTTTAGGCACTATCGAGCTTATGAGCGACTTTGAAGCGATTAGTAATTTCTTTAAAAACCAAGGCATAGACCTTTTTGTCTTGCTTGATAAGGAAATAAATTTTGAACGAGCCTCTAGGGACGGCGATGAGATAATGACAAATTATTTTATCGCAAATTTAAAAAGTGCAAATTTAAGCGTTGTACCTGTGATACAAAAGCTAAATTTGCAACAAAATGGCTTTTTTGTCCAAGGCTCACACTATTTTTCAGTATCACCGATATTTGATGCTAGCTCAAAACGCATAGGCTCTTTCGTGCTTCATATTGACAAAGATTTTAGTGATAAAAAAATTCTCAGCGAAAATATGTTCTTAAACCCACTTTTCTAGGCTTTTGTAGCCTAGAAATTTTAATAATTTTTAATCCTAAAATAACATTTTAATAACTTGATTTAAATCAAGCATATTTAAACTAAATTTAGACTATAATTTCATTAAATACAATTTTAACCAAAGGAGAAAATATGGATCGTCGGGATTTTATAAAAAGTGCTGCGGCAACGGCTGCTTGCGCTAGTGCTGGCATCGCAGTGCCAAGCTCGCTAAGTGCTGCCGAAGCAGAGAAGGGCTGGCGTTGGGATAAGGCTGCCTGTCGTTTCTGCGGAACGGGCTGCGGCGTAATGATCGCTACAAAAGAGGGTAAGATAGTTGCTGTAAAAGGCGACCCAGAAGCTCCAGTAAATCGTGGTTTAAACTGCATCAAGGGCTATTTTAACGCTAAAATAATGTATGGTTCTGACCGTATAACTCAGCCACTTTTGCGTGTAAACGAAAAGGGCGAATTTGATAAAAAAGGTAAATTTAAGCCTGTATCTTGGGAAAAAGCCTTTGATGTAATGACTGAAAAATATAAACAGACTATCAAAGAAAATGGCGTTCACTCAGCTGGCGTATTTGGCTCTGGTCAATACACTATAATGGAAGGCTATGCGGCGGCTAAATTTTTAAAAGCTGGCGTTAGAAGTAATGCTATAGATCCAAATGCACGCCACTGTATGGCTTCAGCTGTTGTTGGCTTTATGCAGACATTTGGTATAGATGAGCCAGCTGGCTGTTTTGATGATATCGAGCTAACTGATACTATCATCGCTTGGGGAGCCAATATGGCTGAGATGCACCCAGTGCTTTGGTCTCGTGTTAGCGATCGAAAGTTAAATAACGCTGAGCGTGTAAAGATAGTAAATTTAAGTACATATTCAACTCGTACTTCAAATATAGCAGATACTGAGATCATATTTGCTCCTTCAAGCGATGTTGCTATTTGGAACTATATCGCACATGAGATAGTTTATAACCATCCTGAGGCTATTGACTGGGATTATGTGAAAAACTATTGTGAGTTTGTAACAGGTCCAGTTGATATAGGTTATGGTTTAAGAAATAATCCAAACCACCCAAAATACGCAGCTGAGAAAGATATCTTAGAAAAAGAGCTTAAAAAGACTTTGAGTAAGGCAGAGGGTAAGACATTAGCTTATCTTGGATACAAAGAGGGCGATGTACTAGAAAATAAAAATGCCGCAAATCCTGATAAGCATTGGATTATAACATTTGAAGATTTTAAAAAAGCACTAGCTCCTTACACTCTTGAGTTTGTTGCAAAAATTTCAAAAGGTGATCCAAACGAGGATATTGAAGAATTTAAGAAAAAACTAAAAGAGTTGGCAAATTTATATATAGAAAAAGGTCGCAAAGTTGTAAGCTTTTGGACTATGGGCTTTAACCAGCATCAAAGAGGAACTTGGGTGAATGAGCAAGCTTACATGACGCATATGCTTCTTGGCAAACAAGCCAAACCAGGCGATGGCGCATTTTCTTTAACAGGACAGCCAAGCGCGTGTGGAACGGCTCGTGAAGTTGGAACTTTCGTTCATCGTTTGCCAGCTGATATGGTCGTAGCAAATCCTGAGCACAGAAAAGTAAGTGAGAAAATTTGGAAGCTTCCAGAAGGCACTCTAAATCCAAAGCCAGGCTCGCACTATGTAAAAATGATGCGTGATTTAGAAGATGGAAAGATGAAGTGGGCTTGGGTTCATGTAAATAACCCTTGGCAAAATACCGCAAACGCAAACCACTGGATAAAAGCAGCTCGCGAAATGGATAACTTCATCGTTGTAAGCGACCCATACCCTGGTATCTCAGCCAAGGTTGCTGACCTTATCCTTCCATCGGCTATGATTTATGAGAAGTGGGGTGCTTACGGAAATGCTGAGCGTAGAAGCCAGCAGTGGCGCCAGCAAGTACTGCCAGTAGGCGAAGCGATGAGTGATACATGGCAAATTCTTGAATTTTCAAAACGCTTTACTTTAAAAGAGGTGTGGGGCGAGACAAAGGTTGATGACAAGCTAACACTACCAAGCGTTTTAGAGCAAGCAAAAGCTATGGGCTATGATGAAAATGCAACACTTTTTGATGTGCTTTTTGCAAATGAAGAGGCAAAAACTTACAAAGCACAAGACCCAATAATGGAAGACTTTGATAACACCGAAGTTTTTGGCGATAGTAGAAAGGTTGTCGGCTCAGATGGTAAAGTGTTTGAGGGGTATGGATTTTTCGTTCAAAAATATCTTTGGGAAGATTACAGAAAATTTGGTGTTGGTCATGGTCATGATTTGGCTGATTTTGATACATATCACAAAGTTCGTGGATTGCGCTGGCCAGTTCTTGATGGTAAAGAGACTCAGTGGAGATTTAATGCAAAATATGACCCATACGCGAAAAAATATGCTAATGGCAAAGCATTTGCTTACTATGGAAATGCAAAAGCTAAGCTACCAAAAGGCGATCTAAAAGGCGTTACAAGTGGCGAAGAGAAATTCTCATTGGCTCATAAAGCTAAAATTTTCTTCCGTCCTTATATGGATCCATGCGAGATGCCAGATGATACATATCCATACTGGCTATGTACAGGTCGTGTTCTTGAGCATTGGCATACGGGCACTATGACTATGCGTGTTCCAGAGCTTTATCGTGCTGTTCCAGAGGCACTTTGCTATATGCATGAAGGCGATGCGACTAAGCTTGGTGTGGCGCAAAATGATATTGTTTGGGTTGAGAGTCGTCGTGGTAAGGTTAAGGCTAGAGTCGATCTTCGTGGCAGAAACAAAACTCCACAAGGGCTTGTATATGTACCATTTTTTGATGAAAATGTATTTATCAACAAGGTCTGCTTAGACTCAACTTGTCCGATCTCAAAAGAGACAGATTACAAAAAGTGTGCGGTTAAAATTTATAAGGCTTAATCATGCAAACTAGAAGAGAGGCATTAAAGTTTGGACTAAAGGCTGTTAGTTTGGTGCTCGCAGGAGGTTTTATGTGGAGTACTCAAACTAGCCTTAAAGCCCAAACTCTGCTTATCAGACCGCCTGGTGCACTCGATGAGAATAAATTTCTTGCTGAGTGTGTTAGATGTGGGCTTTGTGTTGAAGCCTGTCCGTGGCATACGCTAAAACTGGCTGATTTAAAAGATGGTTTGCCTTATGGCACTCCATTTTTTACGCCACGAGAAATTCCGTGTTATATGTGTACTGACATACCTTGTACGGTTGCTTGCCCGACTGGAGCGCTAGATCCTGTTTTAGTTAGCAACGATGATGGAAAGCTAAATATAAACAAAGCAAAGATGGGTATAGCTGTGCTAGATCCAAATTTTTGTATCGCTTATGAGGGGCTTCGCTGTGATGCTTGTTATAGAGCCTGTCCTGTTATAGATAAGGCGTTAAAGCTTGACTATAGACACAATGATAGAACTCAAAAACACGCTATGCTTATACCTGTTGTTGATGCAAATTACTGCACGGGTTGTGGCATGTGTGAGCAAGTTTGCGTAACACCAAAGCCGTCGATTTTTGTGCTTCCGCTAGCTCTTGGACTAGGCTCAAGCAATGAACAGTATGTTAAGGGTTGGATAGCAGATGATGAGAAAAAGCTAAGAGATGTCGCTCCAAAAGAGTTTAAACAAGATAGTAAAAAGCTTGATGATTATCTAAATAGTGATAAGGAGCTGTGATGAAGTATTTGATACTAAGAAGAATAACTCAAATTTCAATCCTTGCTCTATTTTTTGTCAGCAACTTTTATGGGCTTAAAATTTTACAAGGAAATTTAAGTAGCTCAAAGCTTTTTGATACCGTTGTTTTAAGCGATCCATTTGCTGTGTTACAGCTATTTTTGGCAAGTTTTAGCATAGCTAGTTCGGCACTAGTTGGGGCGGCTATCGTTTTTGTTTTTTATGCCATTATAGCGCCTCGTGCGTTTTGTAGCTGGGTTTGTCCTGTAAATATCATAACAGAGACAGCTCGCTGGGTTAGGGTAAAATTTGGCTATGATAAAGATAACAAATTTGTAAATTTCTCTCGCAATGCAAGGTATTATGTGCTTGGTTTTGTTCTTGCTCTTTCGCTTGTAACATCAGCACCAGCCTTTGAGGGTGTTAGCTTTATAGGCATAATACAACGCGGGATAATTTATGGCACAACACTTTGGCTTTTTGTAGCATTTGGGGTTTTTGCGATAGACGCATTTGTGGGAGATAGGGTGGTTTGCTCTAAAATTTGTCCACTTGGTGCTTTTTATGCGATTATCTCAAAATTTTCACTTATTAGGATAGAGCATAATAGTGATAACTGTACTAAATGTATGAAGTGTAAGCTTATTTGCCCAGAAAATCAAGTCCTAGGCATTATAGGCAAACAAAATGGTTTTGTAACCTCTAGTGAATGTACAAGTTGTGGTCGTTGTATCGATGTCTGCAATGACGATGCATTAAAGTTTAATATAAGAAATTTAAGGAGAAAATGATGAAAGCTTTTAAGCTTATTTTGGCTGGTCTTGGTGCGGCGGCACTATTGGTTGGCTGTAATACAAAAAACGCAGACTTGACAAGTTTTAATCAAAATGATGTTTTTGATGACAATATCACATTAGTTGACATAAACTGGACTGCTACGCCAGCAGGAGAGTCAACCAAGATAGATCGTGCCTTTGAAAACGCACCGCCACTTATTCCGCACGATATTTCTGATATTGTGCCTATAACAAAAGATATGAATATGTGCGTAACTTGCCATATGCCAGAGGTTGCTGAGGGTGTTGGAGCTACAGCTATACCAAAGTCACATCTTTATAGTATAAGATTTAAAAAATCAACTGGTAGCGAGCTAAGTCAAGATCGTTTTAGCTGCACACAGTGCCATGTCCCACAAGCAAATGTAAAACCAAGGGTGAAAAATAATTTTAAAGCTGATTTTCGTGATGAAAGTTCGTCAAAAAGCTCAAATTTACTAGATGTCTTAAATGAGGGTGTTAGGTAATGCAAGATGTCTCACGAAGACAGCTTTTTAGAAAAATTTTGGGCGGTAAATCCGCTCAAAATTTTATCCCACCACCATATTTTAGCGGTGAGTTTGAGTGCGTAGAGTGTGAAGCGCCTTGTGTTGGTGCTTGTGATGAAAATCTACTTTCATTTGATGGTGAAAAAGTAAGTTTTAAATTTCAAACTAAGGGCTGTACTTTTTGTAAAAAGTGTGCCATAGAGTGCGAAAGCACCCAACAATCAGTCTTAAATTTAAAATTTCCTGCTATTATTGAAGCTAAAACCATTATTGATATTAGTAGCTGTTTAGCATGGAATGGTACGATGTGTTATAGCTGTCAAGATGTTTGTAAATTTCGTGCGGTAGAGTTTTTTGGAGTATTTAGACCTACGATAAATAATAGATGCACAAACTGTGCGCAATGTATGGAAGTTTGCTTTGTAAATGCTATAAAAATGGAGGCAAGATGAGAAAAATTTTAGTTCTTTTAGCTTTTTTTGGAATTTGTTTTTCGGCTGAAATTTCGCAACCAACTCGAGTTGTTAGTGCTTTTTCAAATGTTATCAGTTCAAATTTGATAGATGAGATGCTTTATCTTGGTACAGATATCGGTGAAGTTGAAATTTATGATATAAAAAATGATAAATTTTTACCTAAAATCATACTGCCTAAAAAGAAGGCATACTTTGCTGATGAGCCTAGCTCTAGGGTGTTTAGTATAGATAGACTAGATGATAAACTTCTTGTTTTGGCTGAGCTTAGTTATGATGAGAGAAGACTTTTTGTATATAAATTTGATGGAGAGAAATTTACTGAGATAAATAACTTTATCACTCCAAACAAATCTGCCAAAAAAGCCTTTTTTACAAGCAAAAATGAAGCCATAATTTCAGACTTTGGCAATGAAATTTACATTGTAGATCTAACCAGCGCACAACTAAAGTTTAAACATAAATTTTCAATAGCACTTTATGTTGATTTTGAGATTAGTAAAAACCGCGATAAGATAGCTATAGGCGCTGAGAGTGGCGTGATATACGAGTATGACTTAAAGACAAGGCAAGTTATAAAAACGCATAATTTCTTTAAAGATAATATGTATGACATTGACTATGTAGATGATGCTTTAGCTGTTGGTAGCATTACGCGTCAGGTGGGTGTTTTTGATGGATCGAATTTGAACTATTTTAATGCTGATTTTATAGTTTATGCCTTAGCTCTTAGCCCAGATAAAAGTAAGATAGCTTTTATGAACGGCGAGCATAGCGATATCGTAGTTTATGATATTAAAAGCAAAGAGCTTTTGCATACCATAAAAACAGGGCAGGAAATTTTAAGCGAAATTTACTTGTCAAATGATGGCAGGATAATAAGCATAGCATATCAAAAAGAAGTAAAATTTTGGAGTATTAAATGAATATATCAAGCCTAATTGTCTATACAAAAGATGAGACGAGCGCTGAAAATGTTATACCGCTTATTGAGAATGTAGATGGTTGCGAGGTTGTTGCTGCACAAGATGGAAAGATAGTGGTAGTGGTTAGTGTTGAGAATTTAGATGAAGAGATAGAGAAATTTAAGGTACTTGAAAAACTAGAGGGTGTTTCAAGTGCGGCTATGATATACAGTTATCAAGAAGATTTACAAAATGATATAGAAAGTATCAAAAAAAGTGGCAAGATAAGTGAAATTTTACTTGATGAAAATATTGATGCTAGGAATATAATTTATAACGGTCACATAGGAGATCGCGTAAAATAGGGCTTAAGAGCAAATTTTAGTTTTTAGAAGAGTTTGTTTTTTATGGTAAAAATTTCTAGTTTCGGAATTTATAGTATTTTATACTAAATAATAAAATTTATTAAATAATATAAATTTCGTTTACTTTTTTATGTTATAATTTTATAAATCAAACAAAGGAGACAAAATGTCAAAAGTTATTTCTCAATTAAATAAAATTCAGGCTGACGCTCACGCGTTATACATTAAATTCCATGACCTACATTGGAATGTAAAAGGTATTCAGTTTTTCAGCATTCATGAATATACAGAAAAAGCCTATGATGAGTTTCATGAAATTTTCGACGAAGTAGCTGAGCGCGCTATAATGCTTGGTGGCAAGGCTATCGTTAAAGCTGACGAACTTGCAAAGACAACTTGCATAAAGCATGAGCCAAAAGCAAGCTATACTCCGACAGAAGTTTTAGAGATAGTTTTAGCTGATTATAAGCACCTTTTAGATGAGTTTAAAAAACTTGATGAAGCTGCTGAAGGAGATACAACAACTCAGGCTTATGCACAAGAGCAGATAGCTCACTATGAAAAAGCTATCTGGATGCTAAACGCTACACTTGCAAAGTAATTTTAGCCCCATATTTGGGGCTTTCTTTTTTAAAATTTTTACTTTTTACATTTTTTAGACTACATTACTTAAGATAAATTTATTTTTAGACAACAAAAATCAGGCGCAAGAAGTAAAACCGTCGTTATTGTTAGCTAAAAAACTAAGGGTATTTTTGGGCTTTAGATAAATTAGGCGGTGTGACTAAATTTGTGACTCAACTTATGATATAAAAGATGGTTTTGATGATGTCAAAAGTAACTATTCATATTTTTGACTTAAAAATAAATCAAAAAATTAAAAATTTACCAAAAATCGCAAAGTGCTACATATAAATAAAACTTGGTTAGTTTAAAGCCTACTATAGCCAAATAGCATTTAAAATATCACTTAAAATTTACAGGCAAGCTTATGCAAAATGTCTTTGGATTTAGTGTGACTTCGATACTTCCGTGATGTGTTTGTATGATTTGCAGGCATAGTGGCAGTCCAAGCCCGTTGCCATTTAGTTTGCTTGTCTTAAATGGTTCAAATACTGTACCAGCATTATTTATCGTTACGCCACTATCGCAGATATAAAATTTATGCTCAGTTTGCGTTTTTTCATAGCTAATACTTATCTCATCACTTTCATTTTCGCTCTCTTCGCACGCATCAATAGCATTAAAAAGCATATTTTCAAAGACCATGGATAGCAAGTTTTTATCTGCGTTGTAATCTTCATCTCCAAAGTCAAGTAAAATTTTTATATCCTTTGAGTAAGAGTAGTATTTTAGGGCTTCTTCGCACTCTATCTTTAATTCATCAAAATTAAAATTTGTTCGATTTATCTGAACACCTTTTGTAAAAAGTAAAGTCGCTTTTATGATACGCTCAACTCGCCATATAGCTTTTTGGATTTCTGTCGCAAGCTCATGAGTTTTGCCTTCGCTTCGTCGTAATAAAGATGAGGTAAGCAAGGATACTGAGCCGATAGGATTTCGTATCTCATGGGCTAAATGAGCTGCTACGCTACCCATGCTAGCAAGGCGCTCGGTGCGCTTTTGAGCCGTGATATCTATGGCTGATACTATCTTTTTGTCATCTTTTACGGCGATTTTAACTAGATAAAATAGACCTTTTAGCTCTATCTCACACTCTGAAATTTCAAGGTTTATTCGTGAAAAGAGTAGGGTATTTTTGGCTGCTTGAGCATTTTGTAAAAATATGGTCGCATCGCTGTTTAGTACCCATATCGCTGTTGGTAAAACATCTACAACATCTTTTATAATCTTTTGCAAGCTTTCGTATGAGTTGTTTAAATTCTTGTACTCTTGCTCTATTAGGTAGGTTTGCTCTATTAGGCTTTTTAGCCCAGCTTCGATATTTTGCTCATTCATTCTAAAAGCTCCGTCATTTGGTTTAAATTTATGAGTTTTACGCGCTTTTGACCTAAGTTTTCAAGCTCTTTGCTAAAACCACTTTTTGAAAAAAGATATACTTCATTTGGCACAAATCCAAATCGCTCGCACTTTGTTAAAAGTAGCGTCAAAACGCTTTTACAAACCTTTTTTGCTCTAAATTTAGCCTCCGCAACAACTATGCCATTAACGCCTATGCCAAGCAGATCTATCTCTATGTTTTTATGCCAAAAGCTATTTGCATTTTTAACGCCTCTCGTACGCAAAAATTCAGCACACAAAAGCTCAAAACCAAGGCTAGCGTATTCATAAAACTCGGCTTTTATGGTCTGCATGACGCTTGAAAACTCTCCATTTTCAAGTTGGGCTAAATTTGGTTGGATAAACCTAAACCAAAAGCGCGTAAAATGGCTTGTAAAATGCACTTTATCTTGAATTATGTAGCGTCGTTCGCTCTTTTTTAGCTTTTGGTTTTTGGCTTTGGTAGGGCGAATTTCACGACTTTTTTCTATGTAAATCAACCCATTTTCAAGCAGTTTTGCAAAAGTTTTGCTGGCTAAAATTTGCGGTAAAGCCTTATTTATACTAAATCTTTTTCTGTCACTATTTGCAAGCTTTAAAAGAGCTGTTTTCATCGGTTCACTGAGCTCATCATCAAATTCAAAGCGCTTTTTTAGCTCCTTAATATTAGCAAAAATTTCACCCTCTATCGCTTCAAAAACATCGTAGTAAGCCTTGCTTAAGACTATCTCATCAAACACGATGTGAAAGTTAAAAACATCATCTATATCAAGATGTTTCATGCGCTCGTAGGTTGATTTTAGTGCTTTTATGTTTGCTCCTTTTAGCCCATTTTACAAAAATTTTAATGAAAAATAGCTATAATCACCCAAAATTTTTAAAGGTCAGGGTGTGCAAATAGAAAATTTAAGAGATGATATTATTTTAAAAGATGGAATTTATTATTTTGACTTTACGGCTTCTGGTCTTGGCTTAAAAAGCATAGAAGAAAAGATACAAAAAATGCTTTTAACTTATGCAAATACCCACTCAGACAGCGCTAGTTCAGCCATCATCACGCAAAATTTATACGAAAATGCACGCAAAAGTCTAAAAACATCGCTTGGGCTTGACAATAGCTTTGTACTGCTACCAACAGGATACGGCTCAAGCTCGGCGATTAAAAAATTTCAAGAGCTTTTAGGTCTTTATATTCCGCCAAAAACTCGCAAACGCTATGCCGTAAAACAAAACTCAAGCTCCCCGCTTGTTGTGCTAGGACCTTATGAACATCACTCAAATGAAGTTAGTTTTCGTGAGGCGCTTTGTGATGTTGTGCGCATTGGGCTTGATAAAAATGGAGGCATAAATTTAAAAGAGCTAGAACAGGTTTTAAAGCTAAATTCAAGACGCGAGATCATAGCTAGTTTTAGCGTGGCTTCAAATGTTACTGGCGTTATTAGTGATTATAGAAAAATTTATGAGATGGTTAAGGCGTATGATGGCGTTGTTGCGCTTGATGCAGCAGCTTCTAGTGCCTACTTTAATGTGGATACTAATTATTTTGATGCGATGTTTTTATCACCACATAAACTTATTGGCGGTGTTGGGGCGTGTGGCTTACTTGCTATAAAAAAAGAGCTGATAGACTGTGATGAGCCTACATTTGCTGGTGGTGGAACTGTGGGTTATGTCTCTCGTACATCTCATATTTTTGTGCCTGAGATAGAGCAAAGAGAGCAAGGTGGGACACCTCCTATAACACAGCTAATGCGCGCAGCTCTTGCGTATAAAACTCGTGATGAAGTCGGGCTTAGTAAAATTTATGATATAGAATTTGAGCTTGGTGAGTACTTTGAACAAAGGCTAAATAAAATAGATGGCGTGAAAAATTATCGCCCAGAAAGACAAAAGGCACTACCGATATTTTCATTTAATGTCGCAGAAATTTCTCCTTACGATCTGTCTGCAATACTTAGTAACGACTTTGGTATCCAAACTAGGGCAGGGTGCGCTTGTGCTGGGCCATATGGACATGAGCTACTTATGATGAAAGATGATGTTTTGCTTGATAAGAAGCCAGGCTGGCTTCGCGTGAGTTTGCACTATACGCATACGAAAGAGGATATTGATTATTTTTTTGACGCACTAAAAAAAAGCATAGAGAAATATCATACGAGCTGGGCTGAGGAGAGATCTTTTTATACGACATACAGCGAAAAGCTTTGTTAAAATTTTAGAAAAAATGTAAAATCAGTCTTTTTTGGTTAATAAACAGTAACAAAAAGGCAAAATTTAAGCTATATTTTAGAAAATAATAGATAGTATTTCGATAAATATTTTCAATAAGGAGACAAAATGAAACTTTCAAAGATTTCACTTGCAGCTTTGGTTGCTTTAGGTGCGTTCTCAAGCGTAGCATCAGCTACTCCACTTGAAGAGGCTATTAAAAATGTCGATATGAGCGGTTTTGCAAGATATAGATATGATAATGTAAAATCAAAACCATATCAGGAAAAAAGCGATACTGAGGCAAATCACCTTTTTAGACTTACAACTGACTTTAAAGCGGCTATAGATGATAATTTCTTTGGTGTTTTAGGTTTAAGATATAACTCAAAAGACAACTCAGCAAACGAGTTTGACAAGACAGATGCTGATGGTAAATTCGGTGTATATCAACTATACCTAGGATATAAAGCACAAAATACAACTATCACAGCTGGCAAGCAAGTGATTGGCTCGTTCTTTACGGATGACGAAGTTGGCACAGGTGTTAAGATAGTTAATCAAGATATTGAGGGACTAACGCTTGTCGCAGCTGCATTTGATGCTCTTGATTATGATACATACGAGGTAGATGGTGGCTTGCTAGAGCATATCAAAGGTAAATATTCTGCCAAAGATGCAGCTGGTGCAACAGTTGAGATTGCATATCCGCACAAATCAGGCAACCTATATATGGTCGGAGCTGTCGGCTCATACGATCCTATCGGCTTTCAACTATGGTATGCTAGCCTAACTGATATTGTTGATATAGCTGCAGTTGAAGTAACTGGAAATTTTGCTATAACTGACGATGTTTCGGTTGGTTTTACTGCTAACTACGCTTATGCTAGTGCGGATAGTAAAGCTAAGAAGAAATTTGTAACAAATGCCGAGTATGATACTGCTGCAGCTACTTGGGATACAGAAAATAAATACAACGACGGTAACTTCTATGCTGGTGAGCTTTCTACATCACTATTTGGTGCTGATGTAGCTGCTGGTTATGTTGGCTGGAAGGCTAAAAATCACGGCGTAACATCTTTCACACTTGAAGACAATGGCGCACTTATAGCTCCAGGCGAAGAGACATTTGATCACACATGGGCAAGCGGCAAGGGTAGCTTTTGGTACGGTACAGTTGGCTACACTTTTATGGATAAATTCTTTGTTGGAGCTGATTATATCCAAGGCAGTATAAAAGGCAAAGATGAAAAAACCAAAATTAAAGAAGTTGTTCCTAGACTTTCGTACGCATATAGTGAAAAACTTGAATTTTCTAGCTGGTATTCATATAAAGAGGAAAAATCAGGCGGAGACAAGGAAAAACAAGATAAATTTAGATTTGAGGCTAAATACTCATTCTAATTTAGTCTGATTTTACAAAGTTATGCTATAATCCCAAGTTAGGTTCGCCCTGCTTGGGATTTTTAAATTTAAGGGGAAAAAGTGAAAATTTTTGCAACATTATCTTTGGCGTGTATTTTAGGTGTTAGTGCATTTGGTGCTTCTGAGGTGTATTATATCAGAGCAAATGGCGAGTTTGGCAAACAGCTAAGCGAAATGGCTAAAAACTATGCCAAAGATAATAATCAAAAAGTCGATATCTTTGTTGATGAAGATCCTAGGGTTTATAAGGATACCAGAATTTTAAAAACAGGTGTTGATAGAAAAAGAGGGCGCTACTCTGTCTCTTTAGGTAAAGAGATCTATGATGCAAAATGTGCTAGCTGTCATGGCGAACAGGCTGAAAAAAGAGTCGGCGGTATAAAGCCATTAAAAGATCAAAGTGCAGAGGATATAGAAGACGCGATGGTGTCTTATCGTTCAAATACGGATTTTGGTGGCAGTATGCGTAGTGTTATGCAAAATATCGCAAAAACAACGAGCAATAACGACCTTGGTGCTATAATAGCCTATCTAAAAGGCAAAGACGCATACATAAATGAGCAATACGAGGCAAACAAGCCAGTTTCTACAGAGAAAAAACAAGGAAGTTATCTAAGATAAGGCTAAACAAATTTTAAAATTTGCCGATATAAAATATGAGAGATAATCAAAGGAGAGATTATGAATGTATCATTAAACCAAGTTAAGGGCATTGCTGGTTATACAAACCTTAACCAAGCAGGACAAAAAACAGAGCAAAAGGATATGGCTGAGTCTATCAAGCAGATGGCGTCAAACATAGATGTTAAGGCACTTACAAATAGTTATTTTATGCAGTATAATTCTGAAATTTTTAGCCAAACAACATCTAGTTTTTCGGCTCAAAGTTCGCTTTTTGACCTAGCAAGTGGACATACTCCACAAAATTTGGCTGAAATTTTGGGCGGTATAGATCTAAATGCTATCGGCTATACTGGCAAGCCACTTGTATCACTTTCACAAGATGAGGCAGCTGAGCTAGTTAGTGAAAAAGGGTTTTTTGGTGTTGATCAAACTACTGAGCGTATAGCCGGCTTTGTTTTAGCTGGTGCCGGAGATAACCTTGAAAAGCTACAAGCTGGACGCGAAGGTATGCTTCGTGGTTTTAAGGAAGCTGAGAAGGCTTGGGGCGGAGAGATTACTGAAATTTCTCAAAAAACTATGCAAAAAGCGCTAGAAGCTGTTGATAAAAAGATAGCCGAGCTTGGTGGCAATGTATTAAATGTAACTGCGTAACTTAAAAGACTAGCCAGTCTGGGCTAGCCTCGAATTTCAAATCTTACATACTTTACAAAAGGATACTGATGTATTATAAAATTTTGCTCTTTATCATATGTGCATTTTTACTAAATGGTTGCGTTTTTCAAAAAGAGCAAGTAAAACCTGCGCCACCAGTAGCTATAAAAAAGTCACCGACAAAAAGTGCTATAAAAGGGATAATAACTGAGCTAGCCTATGTTGATGGTAGATACTGCTACAAAATAACTTCAACCGATACAACAAATGCAAAGCTTCCAAAAGCAGAGTTTTGTTCGGTAAAATTTTATCACAATAAAGGCGACCTAGTATATGCAACCATTATTGATGGCAGTCTTGAAAGTATGATGCTTATACGGGAGGCAAAAGAGAGCACTCCAGTAGTCAAGGTGGGTAGCAAAAAAAATATAAAAACAAAAATTTCCATTCCTAAAGAGGAGAGCATAAATTTTTGATTAGCCGTTGATTTACCGATGCTTGTTATAATTTCACCAAGCAATCAAAAATAAGAACTCCTTTTTATACAATGGCGTCTCATGTGGGGCGCCTTTTTTTATTTATACTAAGTTTTACGGCAAGATAGCTTTATGTTTTTGTAAGTGTTAAAATTATACTACTTGATGTTTTATAACTTTAGTCTTTAAATTTTTGCTCAAGCTCTAGTAAAAACCTTTTTGTTTCTATACCTTTACCGCCAGAGTACCCACCAAGCCCTTGCGTGGATACAACTCTGTGGCAAGGTATAATGATGGGGATTTTGTTTTTGGCATTTGCATTGCCAGCAGCCCTAAATGCCTTTGGTCGGTCTATACTAGCAGCAAGTTCGCCATAAGTTATCGTCTTGCCATATGGGATTTGTAAAAGTGAGTTGTAAATTTTTTGCTCAAATTCGCTCGCATTTATGCAAATGTCTATACTAAATTTTTAAGTTTTCCAGAAAAATAAAGTTTAAGCTCTCTTAGTGCTTTTTTTAAAATTTCATCATTTTTGTCGTTTTGGCCACTATTTTCGACAAAATTTAGCTCACAAATTTGCTTGCCATTACTTACAAGCTCAAGCATGCCAATAGGTGAGCTAAAATATGCCTTTTTCAAAGCTTATTCAAGCCCCATGCTTGCACGATACTCTTCATAGCTACCACGAAAATCAACCACTTCACCATTGCCTTTTAGGTGTAAAATTCTATTTGCAAAGGCATCTATAAGCTCTCTATCGTGGCTAACGCAAATGACCGAGCCAGCAAAGTTGTAAAATGCCTCACCTAGCGCGATAATAGCTTCAAGATCTAGATGGTTGTTTGGCTCATCCATGATGAGTAAATTTGGCTTATGAAGCATGAGTTGGGCTAGTCTTACACGGTGTTTTTCCCCACCACTTAGCGCTCCGACTGCTTTTTCTTGATCAGCCCCGCTAAAAAGCATTCTGCCAAGGCATTTGCGAATTTCATCTATATCTTTGTTTTTAGCATCTTGCAGATATTCATAAAGTTTTAAATCGCCCTCTATCTTGTTTACAGTATCTTGCGCAAAGTAGCCAAGCTCTATCGTTGCACCAATATGTACATCTCCGTTGTCTGGCTTTAGTTCGTTTGTGATGATTTTACAAAGCGTGCTTTTGCCAACACCGTTGTGTCCTATGATAGCTAGCTTATCCCCTTTTTCAAGTTTGAAACTAAAATTTTCAAAGACTATTTTATCATCAAATTTTTTACTGATATTTTTTAGCTCTATTAGCTCATTACCAATCTCTCTGTTTGTGCGAAACAAAATACTAGGATCGCGTCTGCTTGAAACAGCAATCTCTGCTATATCTAGCTTTTCAAGCTGTTTTGCACGACTTGTTGCTTGCTTTGCTTTACTTGCATTTGCAGAGAAACGAGCGATAAATTTTTCAAGCTCCTCTTTTTCTTTTAGCTTTTTATCTCGCTCCATTTCGTGTTGTTTTGCCATCAAATTCGCAGCCATATACCAATCATCATAGTTGCCGCTAAACTCACGAATTTTCTTAAAATCAACATCTAAAATATGTGTGCAAACTCTATTTAAAAAGTGCCTATCGTGGCTAATGACCACAAGCGTTCCTTCGTGGCGATTTAGCTCATTTTCTAGCCAAGCGATAGCATCGATATCTAGGTTGTTTGTAGGCTCATCTAAAAATAATATATCAGGCTTTGGAAATAAAACCTGAGCCAAAAGAACCTTAACTTTGTCAGAATTTTCAATCTCACTCATAAGCTTATCAAACTCATTTAACCCAAGCGAGCTTAAAATTTTCTCTATCCTTGTTTCGTATTCATAGGTTGGGTCCTCTTCAGCACTTATTATCTCTAGTTGGCTTAAGCGATCATTTATCTCATCGGTAAATTCCTCGCTCATATAAAGCTTTTCTTTCTCTTTTACCGCATCATAGAGTCGCTTATTTCCATACAAAACAGCATCTTTTATGCTAAAGTTTTCAAATGCAAACTGATCTTGCCCTAAAACGCCGACTTTTAATCCATTTTCTATCACGATCTCGCCACTGCTTGACTCTATCGTGCCACTTAAAATTTTTAGAAATGTTGATTTTCCAGCACCGTTTGCACCTATGAGTCCGTAGCGATTATTTCTTTTTAGTACTAAATTTACATCTTCAAAGAGTAGGCTGCTAGCAAATCTTTGAGTAAGTCCTTTAACTTCAAGCATATTTTTCCTTATCTAAATTTTAAAATACGATATTTTGCCAAAAGATTGATTAAAAAATAATAACTATTGATTTATTTTTTTAGGGTATAATGGCGTAAAAAATTAAAAAGGATATAAGATGATAAATGTATTGATGATTGAAGATGATGCAGAATTTGCACAAATTCTTTCCGAATATTTAGAAAATTTTAACATTAGAGTAACAAATTTTGAAGATCCGTATCTTGGCATAAGCGCAGGTGTGAAGAATTTTGACCTACTTATCCTTGACTTGACTCTGCCTGGTATCGATGGGCTTGAAGTCTGTAAAGAGATTCGCTCAAAATACGACATACCTATCATCATAAGCTCAGCTCGCTCAGACATTAGCGATAAAGTGGTCGGGCTTCAGCTTGGAGCGGATGACTATCTGCCAAAGCCTTACGATCCAAAAGAGATGTATGCTCGTATCACAAGTCTTATCCGTCGCTATAAAAAAACTAGCGAAGTAGTTGAAGAGACTATAGATAGTGCATTTAGAGTAGATGAAAAGCGTCATGAAATTTTTTATAATAACGAAAGTTTGGTTTTAACGCCTGCTGAGTTTGAAATTTTAAGTTATCTTATAAAACAACATAGCTTCTCGGTATCTCGCGAGCAGCTAGTTTATAACTGCAAAAGCCTAAAAGACAAAGATTCAAAAAGTCTTGATGTCATTATCGGACGCCTTCGCACAAAAATAGGCGATAGCTCAAAATCGCCAAAACATATATTTTCAGTTCGTGGCATAGGATATAAGCTTATCGGATGAAAAACTCGATAGCAACAAAGATAACTATAATCTTTGCGCTCTCTTTTACACTTGTATGTGTGCTCTTTTTGACCTATGCTAAAATTCAAAAAGAGCAGGCTCTTGAGCGAGTAAGAGATAAGCAAATAAGCTCCATAAATTATCTACTGGCACTTTATGAGCGAGCAAACGCTCCCCAAGACTTAGTACAGTACTTTAAAAATTTTGGTTTAGAATATGTAAATAATGCAAAACTAGCAGCTATGGTCGTAGAAAAGGGTGATTTGGTTGTTGCTCGCCAAACACCAATCGGTCTTGTTCAGTCACTTTTATATAAAGATGATCTTTATCTTAGTATAAAAAATACTACATTTCAGTTTTTATTGCAAAGCAATGAGACAAAAAATGTAAATGACTCGCTATTAATTATATTTGTTGCAGCTGTTGTGCTTATTATCTCTCTTTTTGTTTCAGTGCTTCGCTCTCTTGCTCCGCTAAGAAAGCTAACACTTGATATAAGGCGTTTTGCGGCTGGTAACTTAGATGTAAATATCGCAAATTCTTTTAACCAAGATGGACGAAAGAGAGATGAGATAGGAGAGGTTGCGTATGAGTTTGACAATGCTGTTTGTAAAATTCGTGATCTTATCCGCTCGCGTCAGCTTTTTTTGCGTGCGATAATGCATGAGCTAAAAACACCTATTGGTAAGGGTCGTATCGTTTCAGAGATGGTTGCTAATGATACTCAAAAATCACGCCTGATTTCGGTATTTATCCGTCTTGAGATGTTGATAAATGAATTTAGCAAGATAGAGCAACTGCTTTCAAAAAGTTACTCGCTAAACTATCAAGAGTGCCATTTTTCACTTATTTTAGAGCAGGTTATAGATATGCTTATGCTTGAAAATTTTCACGAAAGAGTTGCATGCGAGATAAATGATGATGTGCTTTTGAGAGTTGATTATCAGCTTTTTACGCTTGCTATTAAAAATTTGGTAGATAATGCTTTAAAGTATGCTGATGACAAGAAAGCTGTTTTGGTATGTAGTAAAGATGAGATTATCGTTAAAAATTTAGGCAAACCGCTTGAGTTTGGTATTGAGCATTATATGCAAGCTTTTGTTAGAGGGGATAAAAACGCTAAAAGCTCTGGTATGGGGCTTGGGCTTTATATTATAGATCAGATATTGCAAATGCATAAAACTAGCCTAAAATACCGCTACGAAGATGAGCATCACTGCTTTGTTGTTCCGCTAAAAACTGAGTAAATAAAAAGCTAAAATGAAGAAAAAAGGGCTTGAAAAATTTAATGAGCTAGTCGATGCTTTTGCTAGACTACCTGGAGTTGGTAAAAAATCAGCCCAAAGGTACGCCTATTTTGTAAGTTTGCAAGATAGCTTTGGTGGTTTAAAGCTTGCTCAAAGCATTGAAGATGCAGTTAGATTTATTCGTCGTTGTGAGTGTTGTGGTGGGCTTAGCGAGGATGAAATTTGCGATATTTGTAGTGATGAAAACCGTGATAAAAGCAAGCTTGTTATCGTTGAAAGCCCAAGGGATATTTTAGTTTTTGAACAAAATGCCATTTATGACGGACTTTATTTTGTGCTTGATGACTTAAGCGAGCAAGCTCTACAAAAGCTTCGTGTGATGATCTGTAAAAATGGTATAAATGAAGTGATATTTGCCTTTACTCCTGGGCTAAACTCAGACGCTATAATGCTTTTTACGCAGGAAAAACTAGGTTTTAGCGAACTAAATTTTAGCAAGATAGCACAGGGAGTGCCTACTGGTGTTAGCCTTGAAAATATAGATATGCTGTCGCTTATAAAGGCATTTGAAAGTCGCGTAAAAACCTAAATGCAGCCAAAAAGCGCACAACTTTTTTCCAACAAAGATATTTTTAAACTTTGCCTGCCCATAATTATCGAGCAGTTTTTAGAGCATTTTGTTGGGCTGGTAGCTTCATTTATGGCAGCGCATGTTAGTGAAGATGCGCTAAGTTCTGTCTCTTTGGTTGAGTTTGTTATGGCGCTGTTTATTAGCGTCTTTACAGCTATTGCAACTGGCGGTGGTGTTATAACAGGTCAATACCTTGGTGCAAATGATGAAAAAAATGCCAAAAATACCGCAACTCAGCTCATTTGGCTTTGTTTTGGAATTTCACTTTTTGTGATGTTATTGATGTATCTTTTTAAGGACGCTATACTTGATATTCTTTTTGTGCGCATAACGGCTGAGGTTAGACAAGGGGCTAGCATATACTTACTTTTTACGACAGCAGCAGTGCCTTTTATAGCGATTTATGCGGCAGCAGCAGCTATTTTTCGTGCGGCTGGAAATACAAAACTTCCTATGTTTATAATGTTATTTGCAAATTTTTTAAATCTTGTTTTTGCTGCCATGGCGGTGTATGTGTTAAATTTTGGCATCTTTGCGCTTGCGATTTGTATGTTTTTGGCTAGATTTTTAGCTGCTGTTATAGCGATATGGTTTTTACTTGATGATAAAAATAAACTTTGTATAGATAAAAGTTTTAGGTATAAATTTAATGCAAAAATCGTAAGAAAAATTTTAAATATTGGCATGCCTTATGGCTTTGAAAATGGTATGTTTTATCTTGGGCGCATACTTGTTTTTAGTATTGTTGCACTTTTTGGAACAGCTGCCATTGCTGCAAATTCCGTTGGAGGCACGATAAGTATTTTTCAGGTTTTAGCTGGTTTTTCTATCGGCATGGGACTTAGCGTAGTTGTTTCGCGTTGTGTTGGTGCTGGTGAGTATGAGCAGGCAAAAATTTATGCAAAAAAAGGTATTTTTATAGTTTTTTGTGTTCATATTATTACAACACTTTTCACTTTTTTGTTTTTAGAGCAAATTTTAGCCATTTACAGCCTCTCTGTTGAAGCTGAAAATTTGGCGCGTCAGATCGTTCTTTGGCACGGAGTGGTTACTATGCTTATTTGGCCACTCTCTTTTACATTTCCACAACTATTTCGTGCGGCAGGCGATTCAAAGTTTGCTATGAAAGTTAGTATAGTTTCTATGTTTGTTTGCCGAGTTTTCTTGGCTTATGTTTTTAGTGTTTGGTGTGAGTTTGGCATGATGGGAACATGGTATGCGATGTTTGTTGATTGGGTGGTTAGGGCTGTATTTTTTACTTTCAGGTTTAAAAAGGGCGTATGGCTTAAATTTAAAACAGTTTAAATGGTGCGGTCGACGAGACTCGAACTCGTACACCCGGAAGGCACTACCCCCTCAAGATAGCGTGTCTACCAATTCCACCACGACCGCAAAATAAATTTAAAAGAACAAATAGCCCCAAAAAGGGGCTTTAAGATTACCTTGGTTATTAGCCCAACATTGGGTTTGCATAAAGAAGGATAAGTGTTATAACAAGTGCGTAGATAACTTGTGCTTCGATCATCGCAAGAGCGATAAACATCGTAGTCATAAGCTTTGAGCCTACACCAGGGTTTCTAGCTGTGCCACTGATAGTAGCTGCTGCTGTATTACCCATACCTATGGCGCCACCAAGAGCTGCAAGACCAAGACCAAGACCAGCTGCAATAACAGTATATGACTTAATCATCTCGCCGTCAGCACCAAATGCAAATGCAGCAAGACCAATAACTAAAAAAACGATCTTTTTCATCGTATCTCCTTAAAATTTTAAGCTCTTTCGGATCTGTCCCCTACTCAAACCTTTTAAAGCGTGCATTATACAAAAAAAAGCTTTGATTTACTTAAAATTTGCAAGAGTTTTATTTTGTTTCTAAAAAACCCAACCGAAATAAAATTTTTTCATAATTTTATTGCTATTTATACAAATTCAAAGCTTTTTATGGTATTGTTACAAATTATTTATTTTAAATTTATTATTTAAATAGGGCAAAAATGAACGAAAAATTTACAAAGATAGGCTTTGTTTTAGCGATGGCAGGATCTGCTGTTGGCCTTGGCAATGCTTGGAAATTTCCTACAATGGTAGGTAACAACGGCGGTTCTGCCTTTATAGTACTTTATCTAGTGCTTACTTTTGGTGTTGCTTTTGTTGCATTTTTGGCTGAACTTAGCGTTGGAAGGCTTGGTGAAACCGATGTTGTAAATTCCCTTTATAAGCTTGCACCAAAACATAAAAAAACTTGGAGTTTGGCTGGATTTTTCATGATAACAGCTGTTTTAATCGCTTCGTTTTATATGGTTGTTATAGGCTGGATTTTGTATTATATATATCTTAGTTTTGGCTCACTTCCAACTCAAGCAAGCGAAGCTGGAGCAATATTTGGTAAGCTTTTAAGTGGTGATGTTACAAGTGCGCTTATTTGTTTTAGCGCTGTATTTTTTCTTATATTTTATGTTGTTTCAAGAGGAATAAAAGGTGGCATAGAAAAGCTAAATATATGGATGATGCCAACACTTTTTATCTTGCTTGTTCTTATGCTTTTTTATTCACTCTTCATAGGTAATGGTTTTGTGCAGGCTGCAAAATTTCTTTTTGTTCCAAATTTTAGTGCTATAACAAGCGATACGATTTTAGCTGCGCTTGGACTTGCGTTTTTCTCATTGTCAATGGGAGTTTGCACAGTTCCTACATATGCAGCAAGCTTGCCAAGCGGAGCAAATCTGGTAAGATCAACGCTTTCTATCATCTTTATAAACATAATGATAGGCATCATAATGGGACTTGTTGTTTTTACTCTTGTTTTTGCCTATGGCGCAGATACTACGCAGGCTGGGCCAGGTCTTATTTTTGTTTCGCTTACTACATTATTTGCCAAACTTGGTGTTGTGGGTAATGTATTATCGGTGGTATTTTTTACATCCCTTTTATTTGCTGGCGTTACGAGCGCTGTTTCTATGATAGAGCCATTTGTTTTTTACCTTGTAAATAGATTTAAGATGTCAAGGATTAATGCGCTCATTTATGTTGGTATCTTTGTCTATATTTTAGGTGTATTTTGTATATTTTCTTACTATGAGCCAACAGCTACAAATTTCACACTCTTTGGTAAGCCTATTTTTGATGCTCTTGATTATACTACATCAAATATCTTAATGCCGCTTGGAGCGATAGTTTTTAGCTTTTTTGTAGGTTTTATGCTTAAAAAAGAGGCTCTTGTTATGCTTTTTAGTGGTTTTATGAGTAGGAATATGTTTGAGGTGTGGTACTTTTTGCTTCGCTATATCACACCACTTGCAATCATCGCGATTATGATATATCAACTGGTTAAGTAATGAACGATAAATTTTCAAGACTCGGATTTATTTTATCTATTGTTGGTGCAGCTATAGGGCTTGGCAATGCATGGAAATTTCCATATATGGTTGGCTCAAACGGTGGCTCGGCATTTGTGCTTGTATATCTTGTGTTTGCTATCGTTGTTGGTCTTAGTATATTTTTTGCCGAGATAAGTATGGGTAGGCTTGCTAAAACTGATCCTGTAAATTCATTTAGGATGCTTGCGCCGAGCAATAAACGAGTGTGGGGCTTTGCCGGTGTTATGATGATAACGGGAATTTTTGTAGCATCATTTTATACTTTGATAATAGGCTGGGTGGTAAAATATGCATTAAATTCATTTTTTGAATTGCCAGCAGATATTCAAATATCATCTGCGCAATTTGGAGCATTTATATCAGCTGGTGCGGGCGAGCAAATTTTATATTTTACACTTGCTTTTTTTGCATACTTTTTTGTGCTTGCAAAGGGTATAAAAGGCGGTATAGAAAGTATAAATTTACTTCTTATACCAACACTTTTTGTGCTTATTTTGCTAATGCTAGTATTTTCAACCACTATGGATGGCTTTAAAAAGGCGTTGGAATTTTTACTTGTGCCTGATTTTTCAAAACTAACTGCCGAGAGCATTTTCATGGCACTTGGACTTGCATTTTTTACGATGTGCGTTGGTATCGGAGCTATTGTAACCTACTCTGCAAACATGAACGATAGTACAAATTTATTTACATCATCTCTTTATGTTGTTGCTTTAAATATTATAATTAGCATAGCCATTGGTCTTGTCATATTTACATTTGTTTTTGAGTTTGACGCTCAGCCAAGTCAGGGTGTAGGGCTTGCATTTATATCTTTGCCAACGCTATTTGCAAAGCTTGGAGAGATAGGGCATTTTTTATGTTTTACATTTTTTATAGCACTTGTTTTTGCTGGTCTTACATCGGCAGTTTCGATGGTTGAACCGTTTATATTTTTCCTAGAGCGAGAATTTGGTCTTTCAAGACTAAAGGCTATAAGCATTGTTGGTGCGGTTGTTTATGTGCTAGGAATTCTTTGCGCACTTTCAAATGTTGATGGTTTTAAAGAAGGTCTTACATTTTTTGAAAGGGGATTTTTTGATTGGCTTGATTATATAGCGTCAAATGTCATGCTTCCGCTAGGTGGCATAGTATTTTGTGTTTTTGTTGGATATGTAATTAAACGAGAGGATTTGGAGGATGTTTTTTTAAAGTATATGGGTAGGGCGATTTTTGAAATTTGGTATTTTTTACTTCGTTTTGTCGCTCCTGTTTGTGTTTTTGTAGTTTTTGTTGTAAATTCTGGTCTTTATGACTTGGTAATGAAGTAAATTTTTAAAGGATAATAATGTCAAAAAGTGAACATTTTAGTAAATTAGGTTATGTCCTTGCAGTTGCTGGTTCGGCTGTGGGGCTTGGTGCTATCTGGAAATTTCCCTATGTTGTAGGTCAAAATGGCGGCTCAGCGTTTGTGTTTTTATACATTTTAATATGTGCTATTGTGGCGATCCCTGTCTTTTTAGCAGAGCTTAGTATAGGTAAGCTTAGTGAGAGCGATAGTGTAAATGCCTTTAAAAAACTTGCTGTTAAAAACAAGGGTTTTTGGGGTTTTGTGGGCGGTCTTACAATGGTTACAGCGGCTCTTATTTCTGGATATTATTTGGTTATAATAGGCTGGGTTTATAAGTATATAGTCTTATCTTTTGGTTCACTTCCTGCAAATATTGATGACTCAAAAAGCTACTTTTTAGAATTTCTAACTAAAGATGCCTTTGGTCAGTTTATATTTTATGCACTTGCGTTTGCTTCGTGTATCTATATCCTTTCAAGAGGTGTTAAAAGCGGTATAGAAAAGGTTAGCATGGTTATGATGCCTGCACTTTTTGTAATGCTTATGCTTATGCTTTTTTATTCATTTAGTATGGACGGCTTTTCTAAAGCTGCATCATTTTTACTGATACCTGATTTTAGCAAGATAGGGCTTGACTCGTTTCTTTCTGCATTAGGGCTTGCATTTTTTACAATGTCGCTTGGTATGGCGGTTATTATAACTTACTCAGCCTCGCTTTCAAACGATACAAATTTAGTTAGATCAACACTAAGTGTTGTCGGGATTAACATTATCATTGCTATCATCGCTGGTCTTGTCATCTTTACATTTGTTTTTCAGTTTGATGCTCAGCCAAGCCAAGGCGTTGGACTTGTGTTTATGTCACTTCCTACTTTGTTTGGAAATTTAGGTTTTGTTGGCAATGTTTTAGCTGTGGTATTTTTTGTTGCACTTAGTTTTGCAGCACTTACTTCTTGTATATCAATTATCGAACCTTTCGTATTTTTCTTAATCCGTGAGTTTGGGTTTAGTAGGGCAAAATCCTTAACGATAGTTGGAAGTGGAATTTTTGCCCTTGGTATTTTATGTATTTTTGCAAATATAGAAGGTGTTGGTGATAAATATATGGTCTTTGGCAAAGACTTTTTTACATTTTTAGACTTTACAGCTGAGAAGATCTTGCTGCCTCTTGGTGGCATAGGTGGCGCACTTTTTGCTGGATACATTATAAGAAAAGAAGCCCTAAAAACACTTTTTGAACCTTATATGAATGAATTTGCGTTTAATGTATGGTATATCTTGATAAGATTTGTCTCGCCTATTTGTGTTTTTGGTATTATGATAAAAGGGTTGTTTTTTTAGATAACTTAAAGTTTGAAAGCGCTTTTTTAAATTTAGAGCTAAAATTTCTTAAAAAACAAAGGAAATTTTAGCTCTTTTTTGCTATATTTTTGTATCTGAAATTTTATAAGGAAATTTATGCAAGATGTAAATCTGGTCGCTGAGGGTTTTAGGTTTATGGTGCTTGGCATGGGTGGTGTTTTCTCATTTTTGCTGCTTATGATTTTTGTATTAAAAATTCAGTCTAAAGTCTTTGCAAAATTTGACAATTCACATAACATAACCCCAAATAAAAGCCAAATTCCTGTAAGTAACATTAAAGATGATGGCATTTTGACAGCGGTTATTAGTGCTGCAATAACCCAACATAAAAAAAGATCAAAGGGGAGATGATGGCTAAAAAATTTATAGATGTGATGGATACGACATTTCGCGATGGTTTTCAGTCGGTTTTTGGCGCTAGGGTGCTTATGGATGACTTTTTGCCAGCTTTGCAGGCAGCCAAGGATGCTGGCATAACGCACTTTGAGTTTGGCGGGGGAGCTAGATTTCAAAGTCTTTATTTTTACCTAAACGAAGATGCCTTTGCGATGATGGATAAATTTCGCTCGGTGGTTGGCAAAGAGGCAAACCTGCAAACTCTAGCACGCGGTGTAAATACCGTTATGCTAGATACTGGCAGTAGCGAGCTAATAGATCTTCACGCTAAGCTTTTTAAAAAGCATGGCACAACTACTATAAGAAATTTTGACGCTTTAAATGATATTGAAAATTTAAAATACTCAGGCGAAAGGATAGTCGCACACGGGCTAAAGCACGAAGTAGTAGTAACTATGATGGACTTACCACCAGGCTGTGTTGGAGCGCACGATGTGGCGTTTTATGAGCGGATTTTAAGAGAAATTTTAGATGCTGGCATACCTTATGATAGTGTTTGCTTTAAAGATGCTAGCGGAACTTCAAGTCCACAAAAGGTCTATGAAACTATAAAGATGGCTCGTAAAATGTTACCTGAAAATACGCATATCAGACTCCATACTCACGAAACCGCAGGCGTTAGCGTGGCTTGTTATTTGGCGGCTTTGGAAGCTGGTGCAGATGGTATAGATCTAGCAGCTAGCCCAGTTAGTGGCGGCACAAGTCAGCCTGATATCCTTACAATGCTACACGCGGTAAAGGGTCAAAACTACGATCTTGGCGGACTTTGCACGGATAAAATTTTAAAATACGAGCGAGTTTTGGGCGAGTGCTTGAAGGATTATTTTATACCACCAGAGGCTACGCAAGTAAGTCCGCTTATTCCGTTCTCACCGATGCCAGGTGGCGCACTTACGGCAAACACTCAAATGATGCGTGATAATAACATTTTGGAGAAATTTCCAGAGGTTATAAATGCTATGCAAGAGGTTGTTGAAAAGGGTGGATATGGCACGAGCGTAACTCCAGTTAGTCAGTTTTACTTCCAGCAAGCCTTTAATAATGTAATG
This sequence comes from Campylobacter australis, assembly GCF_050586305.1. NCBI lineage: Bacteria > Pseudomonadati > Campylobacterota > Epsilonproteobacteria > Campylobacterales > Campylobacteraceae > Campylobacter > Campylobacter australis. Next base: position 29,256 of record NZ_JAXUAA010000006.1, read on the forward strand.
TTTGGCAAATGGGCAAAAATCGCCGACGGATATGGCAAAATGGTGCTTGGCTACTTCGGTAAGACGCCTTGTGCTCCAGATAGTGAGGTGGTAAAAATCGCAGCCGAACAACTAAAGCTTGAGCCAACCACTCGCAAGGCGCTTGACATCGCAAATGCCGATGAGAGCAAGTCTTTAGCGCACACTAAAGAAATTTTAGCACGCGAGGGCATAGAGGCTACAGAGGAGAATTTATTTATCGCTGCGGCATGTAAAGAAAAGGGCATAGCATTCTTAAAAGGCGAAGCTAAAGTAAATGTCCGAAAAATTTCAAACACTCCTAAGCCAGCTACTACGACACCTTCTGCAAAAAATGAAGCTGGCAAATACAGCGTTTGTGTTAATGGTGTGCGATATAATGTTGAGGTAAAAGAGGGATTTGATGATGGAGTTGAGGTAACAAATGTTACGCCAACCATCCATCCAGCACAGCAAGCTTTGAGCATATCAAATGGTAGCGGAGAGGCGGTTACTGCAAGTTTGCCAGGAGTTATATTTAAAATTTTAACTAAAGTCGGTGATATCGTAAAAAAAGGTCAGCCGATATTTATCATAGAGGCAATGAAGATGGAGATCGAAGTTTCTGCTCCTTGTGATGGGACTGTAACAAGTATCGATGTTATGCAAGGGCAAAATGTTCAAAATGCCCAGCTTTTAGCTAGGATAGGTTAATGAAAATTTTAGTCAAAATTTTACTCGCTTTTTTGATTAGCGGTTTTTGTTTTGCGAGCGAGCCAGCTAGTAATGCGCAACCAAAATACGAGTCAAAGACAATGAGCGAGCTATTTACTAGCTTTTACAAGACCACGGGGATAAATGCTCTTTTAAATCCTATTGAAGGCTACAAAGATAGTGCAGGACACGAGCTTAGTAAATTTACACAAAGCTATGGTCGTATCATAATGTTTTTTATCTGCTTTTTGCTCTTTTATCTTGCGATTAAAAAAGGTTTTGAGCCACTTTTGCTTTTACCAATCGGCTTTGGTGGATTGCTTGCAAACATACCTGTTGCCGAGATAGCTGGGCCAAATGGCTTTTTGGGTATCATTTATGGTTTTGGTATAGAAACTGGGCTTTCCCCTCTCATTATTTTTATGGGTGTTGGAGCGATGACTGACTTTGGACCGCTTCTAGCAAATCCAAAAACAGCAATGTTGGGAGGTGCGGCACAGTTTGGAATTTTCACGACTCTTATAGGTGCCGTTACGCTTAGTCAATACACAAATATATTTGACTTTACGCTAGCTGATGCCGCCGCCATAGGCATTATAGGTGGAGCAGATGGTCCGACAGCTATATTTTTAGCGTCTCGTCTTGCCCCCGACCTGCTTGGAGCGATCGCGGTTGCAGCGTATTCATATATGGCTTTAGTGCCTATTATCCAGCCACCGATTATGCGCGCTCTGACCACAAAAGAGGAGCGCCTTATTAAAATGGTTCAACTTCGAGAAGTTAGTAAGCGCGAAAAGATAGTCTTTCCTATAACTATCTTAATGCTTTGCATACTTGTTTTGCCAGATGCTACTCCGCTTGTAGGAGCGCTTTGTTTTGGCAATCTTGTTCGTGAAAGTGGTGTAGTTAACCGCTTAAGCGATACGATGCAAAATGCACTTATTAATATAGTCACGATATTTTTAGGGCTTACGGTTGGCTCAAAGCTTGCAGCGGAGAAATTTCTAGTAGCAAATACTCTTGGAATTTTGCTTCTTGGGCTTGTGGCATTTGCTATAGGCACTGCAGCTGGTGTTTTGATGGCAAAACTTATGAATAAGTTTGGAAAAGATAAGATAAATCCGCTCATTGGTGCAGCCGGCGTTAGTGCCGTGCCGATGGCAGCTAGAGTGGTAAATAAAGAGGGCATGAAGGAAGATCCTACAAATTTCTTACTCATGCATGCAATGGGACCAAATGTTTCTGGGGTTATCGGCTCTGCCGTCGCTGCTGGTATTTTACTATCAATATTTAAGTAAGAGGTGAAAAATGAAGGCAAATTTGGAAAAAATGGGATTAAAAAATGTCGGAAAAATTTTCTACAATCTAAGCTACGATGAACTTTTTGAACATGAGAAAAATAACAACGAAGGTAAAGTTTCAAGTAACGGAACTTTTATGGTCGATACAGGAGTTTTTACTGGTCGTAGTCCAAAGGATAAGTATTTTGTGAAGCAAGATCCAAGTGGCAAGTATATATCTTGGGGTAAGGTAAATAAGCCTATTACAAAAGAGCTATTTGATAAGCTTTTACAAAAGGCAAAAACTCAGCTTAGTGGTAAGGATTTGTATGTGCAAGATGCTTTTTGCGGAGCTAGTAAAAAGAGCAAAAAATCAGTTCGTTTTGTTACAGAAGTGGCTTGGCAAGCGCATTTTGTAAAAAATATGTTTATTCGCCCAAATGAAGCTGAGCTAGAAAATTTTAGCCCTGATTTTGTCGTTTATAATGCTTGTAAATGCAAAAATGATGAATGGGAAAAAGATGGACTAAATAGCGATGTTTTTGTTATCTTTAATGTCGAAGAAAATGTTGCTGTCATAGGCGGAACTTGGTATGGTGGCGAGATGAAAAAGGGCATTTTTTCTATGATGAATTATTGGTTGCCGCTTGAAGGAAAGCTTAGTATGCACTGTTCGGCAAATGTCGGTAAAGACGGCGATACTGCGCTATTTTTCGGACTTTCTGGCACTGGCAAAACAACGCTTTCAACAGATCCGTACAGAAGGCTTATCGGTGATGATGAGCATGGCTGGGATGATGAAGGCGTGTTTAACTTCGAGGGTGGATGCTATGCAAAATGTATCAACCTTGATCCTGAGAGTGAGCCTGAAATTTACGGTGCCATAAAGCGCAATGCCCTGCTTGAAAATGTTGTAGCAGATGCAAACGGCGTGGTAGATTACAAAGATGGTAGCAAAACCGAAAACACTCGCGTGAGCTACCCGATCGAGCATATCGCAAACCACGAGCCAAGCCTGAGTGCTGGACATCCAAAAAATATCATATTTTTAACAGCCGATGCCTTTGGCGTACTTCCACCAGTCGCAAAGCTGACAAAAGAGCAGGCTATGTATTATTTTTTAAGCGGTTACACAGCCAAAGTTGCTGGAACAGAGCGCGGTATCACCGAGCCACAAGCGACATTTAGTGCGTGCTTTGGAGAGCCATTTATGCCACTGCATCCGACTGCATACGCTAAGCTTTTGGGCGAGAAGATCGATAAATACGGCGTAAATGTCTATCTTGTAAATACTGGCTGGAGTGGAGGTGCTTATGGTGTTGGTAAGCGTATGAGCATCAAGGCTACGCGTGCGTGCATAAATGCCATACTTGACGGCAGTATCACAAAGTGTGAGTTTGAAAATTTTGAGAAATTTAACCTTTGCATACCAAAAGCACTTGATGGCTTGGAAACAAGACTGCTTAATCCTATAAACACATGGGCAAATTCTGATGAATATATCTTTATGCGTGATAAGCTAGCAAAGATGTTTATTGAGAATTTCAAACGCTATGAAGATGTGGCTGAGGGCGTTGAATACGCAAAAGCTGGACCAAAAGCGTAAATTTGACCTGCTTTTGCAGGTCTTTTCTTTTTTAAATTTTATTCATCTTGCAAGAACTAACTTACCTTAAAATTTACTTATAATCATTTTATTTCTAGCTGGTATTTACCTACTTTATGAAAATTTTTTAAACAACAATTTGCTTATGCTAGCTTTAGAACCAAATCATAGCAAGATGAATTTTAATGAACTTGCCTGCATAAATAAACCAAGGATTACAAGCGGACTAAATCCGCCAAGCTTAAGCCATATACTAAAATATTCATCAAAAATCACGCAAACTACTTATATGCAGCACAATATAAATGAGTATTAGCATGACAAAAATAGCTCTTTTACAGGCTTTACTGAAGAAAATACCGTTGCTAAAGCCATAAGTGCTGGACATAAGACTAGGTTTGTCCTTGAGAAAATCTCGAATCAAGTCAGCACAAAAAGCGCGATAGATAATCTTTTTACGCCATATATTATAGATTTTTATTTTTAAACTATGGCATTAGTGAGATAGGTATATCTTGGATGAGCGGAGAAAATGGATGAGTTTATGTCTTTAATATGTCAAATTCTAGCCTAAATGAACTTTGTAAAAATGGTGGCGATTTTTATCAAAAATGATATTATTATGATAAAATTTGTAAAGATAAAACTGCATGAATAAAAATGCAAACATTTAATGAAGCCCTTAAGCTAAAAAGTCCAGAATTTGTGCGTTTTCTAGCAACTTTTGGTCTTGTTTTTTTGCAAATAGTATACTAGCCCACTACCAGAATACAAGATTGCAACTGATTTTATTAATACCAAGCTTAATCCAAATTTGCTAGACATAAAGATGAAAAATTCTGAACTTTTTAAGGATGGCAAAAAGCTAGAATATAGCATAGTTTTAAACAAGCAAAATGATAAAAATAAAAAAGTTAAACGAGCGACAGTTTGTTTTGTTTTTGAAGCAAGTTCTTGAGTTTGATAAAAATTATATGGCAAATTTAGCTACGAACAAGATGGAAAGAGTAAAATTTTAGAGTGGAGCTTTTGCACATTAACTCCAGTGATGCCATATTTTTCGGCTTGTGGGAAAGAAAAACTTGGTGCGATGTCTGCTGTTTTAGTACGAGCTATTTTTGTGGCTAAGGATTGCAATGATGAATTTGATGATTATAGCTTTTATGATGGTGTTTTAGCGACTTAAATATTTCATACTTTGATGTTAATACACTTCGTTTTAAGCTTAGTGGCGCAAAACAAAGTAGCGCTTGGATTATGGCAAATGGTGCAAAAGTGGAGATTGGTTTTGCTTTAAAAGCTTTATTTTTCTTTTAGCTCTTTTTAAAAAGGGCTAATTAGGGGCGTTGTTTTATTAAATTTTGTAAATTTTCTCTGATATTTTTTGTTGTTAAATTTGAGATTTCAGTAAAGAACTTACCTTTTTTATCAAGCAGATAAATAGAACTTGAATGAGCAACTGAGTAGCGCATAGCAGAGTCTGGCATCTCTATTTTTTGATATTTTACCCCGTAGTTTTTGGCAACATATTTTAGGTTATTTATCTTTAAGCCAATCGCATTATCATAAAAATTTTGTGCCATTTGTGTAAGCTCTTCGTTTGTATCACGCTCAGGATCGATCGTTATAAATACTAGCTTAAAATCACTTCGATTTAACTCTTTTAGCACTTCTGATAGCTTAAAAAGAGTGCTTGGGCAAATATCTGGACAATAAAGATAACCAAAATAAACTGCCTTATACTCGCCATCAAAGCTCTCAAGTCCGACCTTTGTACCATTTATATCGGCATAAAAATAGTGTGGATCTTTTTTAATAAGTAAAAAGGTTGAGCCTACAATAACAAAAAGTACGATAAAAAATGAAAAGAAGTATCTCAAATTTCCCTCCTAAAATTTCAGGTCAAAATCGACATAAAGACCAGTCTTTCTGCCTTGCTCTAAGACTTCAAGACGATATCTCATAATATCGATAAGACATGAGCTAAGGACGATGTTTGAGATGAAATTTTCATCTTGTTTTGTAAGTTTTGCATTGATATTTCCCATATTCATATTTAATCCATACATTTGTAAGCTGGGAGATTTAAAGTTTAGCTTATCAAGACCGCTAATAACCAGTGTAAGCTCTTGCATAGGCGCGATCTTATCATCTAAAAAATCAAATTTTATACTCTTATTATTATAAACAACCTCGCAGGGCTTAATATTAAGATCGCATTTTAGTGGCTCAAGTTTATTTTGTGAGATACTAAAACTTGATGCAACAGAGGTTTTGTTGCTAAAAAAAACAAACGATAAAGCCCCAATCGTAATGGCTACGAGCAGGGCATAATACTTTTTCATTACTCTAAAAAGAGTTGTTTGTGATTTACAACATCAACTTTTAAATTTATCACTCTGCCAGTATCAAATTTAAGACTAAGATCGATCTCGTCGCCATTTACAAGCTGTTTTTTAAGTCCCATAAGCATTATGTGAAGACCGCCTGGCTTTAGATGTACAGTCTCTTTGTTTGCGATAGCGATGTCATCTACTTTTGACATCATTGACATGCCATTAATCGTCTTATGCTCGTGCAACTCCACACTGTCTGATACATTAGAACTTGCTGAAATTAGCTTTATATCTGCACCTAAGTTGTTTGTTATATCCATAAAAACAGCACCATTTGCAGCACTTTTCATGCTCTCTTTTGCGTAAATTTTCTCGATGCTTATCTCAGAAGCAAAAGTACCAAGTACTAAAAGTGAACTAAGTAGTAGAATTTTTTTCATTTTTATATCCTTTGTGAGAAATTTAAGATAAAAATTAATATTTTTCATCTTTTTATCACACAAGTTTAGCAAAACTAAGTAAATTGTTGGTATAATAAGCGGTTTAAATTCCAATAAAATGAGTATAAATTTGAAAAAGATTATCTTATTTTTTACTGTCTTATCCTGTTTAAATGCAACAGATTATGAAGAAATTTATCTAAAAAATGGCGCGAGTGAAGTTATAAAAACGATAGAAAAAAACATTCTAAGTGATAGCTTTTGGCAAAAAAAGCTAGAAAGTAAAAATTTAGAATACGGTTACTATGATAGCGATGTTTTGTTAAGCGTGGTTGATAAAGACAACAAAAAACTCGAAGTTATCTCTTATTCAAATGGCAATATAAAAAGTGAGCTAAATATAGATGTAATCGTGGGAAAAAGCGGTGAAAAGTTGGCTGAAGGTGACTTAAAAACGCCTATTGGTGTATATGAGCTTACGCGCCGTTTTATCCCCAGTGATCCATATTTAGGACCACTTGCTTTTTCGCTTTCTTATCCAAATTTACTCGATAAGCATGCAAAACGAAATGGAAGCGGTATCTGGATACACGGTTATCCACTCAATGGCGAACGCACCGATGATCTAAAGACTAAGGGTTGTGTTGCTATGAAAAATGACATCTTGCTTGGTTCGTATGATAAGTTAATTGATCATAAAAAAAGCCTTGCTTTTATATATGAGGGTGAGCGACCAAAGGCTGATACCACAAAGATAGGTAAAATTTTTTCTAGTATTTTTAAATGGAAAAAGGCGTGGACACAAAATGATACGCAGGAGTATTTTAGCTTCTATGATAAGGATTTTATCCGTCACGATGGCATGAGTTTGGAAAATTTTAAAAACATGAAACGCATGATATTTTCACGCAAAGAACAAAAGAGTATCAGTTTTTCAAATTTTGTCATAACCCCATACCCAAATTCTAAAAATGAGCCACTTTTTCGTGTGAGTTTTTACGAGGTTTATGATTCTCCATCAACGAAATTTAGTGGGCAAAAGACACTTTATGTTAAGCTTTATGAAGATGGTATGAAAATTTTAGTTGAGGAGTAAAAGTGGAGAAGAAAGAGGAAATAGCAAAAAAAATTGAGGAAATTTTTAAAGCAAGGGCTGAGTTTTTTGAGCTTTTAGATGCAAATATCCCCAAGAAAAATGGTACGGATGTTTTTGACTTTGATAGTGCAAAAGAGATTAATGCAAGGGAAGTTTATCAGAAATTTTATGCTCTTGATTATAGCGTAAGGCGCCTTTTGCCAGATGTTTATAAGGCTTATGATGTGAGTTTTAATGTCTAATGGCAGAGATTAGACTAAATAAAAAAAATTATGAACATAACCTTAAGGTTATCTCTAAAAAAGCTAGTGGGCGCGTCATACTTGTATTAAAAAGTAATGCTTATGGGCATGGGGCAAAGCTTTTGGCAAAAACAGCAAGTAAACTTGGGTTTAAAATTTGTGCGGTAAAAAATGAGCACGAAGCATATGAACTTACGCAATATATGCAAGAAATTCTTATACTTTCACACATTTTTAATGGCTTTGAAAAAGATGACTTTATCTATGCTGCAAATTCTCTTAATGACCTAAGAGCGGCAAAAAGTGGTATAAAGATACACTTAAAGATAGATACTTTAATGCATAGAAATGGCATAGATTTAAGTGAGATAGATGTTGCTTTAAAAATCATAAAAGAGAGAAATTTACAGCTTCTTGGAGTTTTTACACACTTTAGATCGGCTGACGAGATGAATGCGGATTATTTCGTGCAAAAGCAAAATTTCAAGCTTGTAAAAGCACTCATAAAAGAGCAGGTTGGTAGTAAAGATGAGCTAGTTTTTCATTCGCATGCTTCAGCTGCTTTTGAGAGAAACTCATCTGGGTTTGATGATGAATATGTGCGCATTGGTATGGCACAGTTTGGATATGCACAGTTTGATAAAAATTTAAAGCTAAAACCAGTTCTTAGTCTTTGGGCTAGGCGTATTAGCGCACGCACGCTAAAAGCCACTCAGGGTGTCGGATATGGGGCAAAATTTATAGCACCAAAGGATATGACCGTGGCAACTTATGACATTGGTTATGGCGGCGGACTTTTAAGATATAGCGGACAGGGCGAGCTGCTTTTGGCAAACAAGAAGCCAATGCTAGGTAAGATGAGTATGGATAGTTTTAGCTGTGAAGATGTGGGCGAGTGGGTTTGTGTGTTTGATGATGCGCGTAGTTGGGCAAAATTTTTTAATACTATAGAGTATGAAATTTTGGTCAAACTCTCACCTTTTATAGATAGGAAATGGGTGTGAAAAAGATAGCTTTGTTGCTTGGTTTTATGGCTTTGCTTTTTGGACAAAAGGTACCTGACTTTAGTATTTATGAAAATTTGCTAAAAACACTAAAGCCAGCTGAGACAGCTCAGTTTATAGCTGTTTTAGCTGCGCAGTATCTACCCGCAAAGATAAATGAAAACATTACTTTAAATAGCATAGGTGCTAAAAATAGCGAGCTAAACGGGATTTTTATTATCGAAAAAGATAAGGCAAATTTAAGGTCTGATCTTGTTTTAGGCGCAAAGCAAGATCTATGCGAAAATAGGCTTTTTTTAAAAATTTTACACCACGACTTAACCTTAAATGGGATATTTTTAAAGGACAGTAAAGAGAAATTTCGCATAAGCGTGGATAGGCAGTTTTGCGAGCGATAGTTCTTATGTGTAGCCTTTTTGTGGTACTTTTTGCCACGCCCTATGAGCTGGCACGCTCTTATGCTGAGTATTATTCGCGTGCTCTTCCGCAGCGTCGCGATATAAATTTCACGCTTACTGCGCTTTTAAATGTTGGTGAAGAGCTATATTATCATTATAAGATAAATGATGCTTCAAGTAAAGCTATCTTAAAAATGAGTGATGACGAGCTAAAAAAATATCGTCAAATGCTTATAAAACGAAGTATTGAAACTCACTGCAAAGATCCAAGGGTTGTGCCCATGTTAGCTGGTGGCATTAAGCTACACCATCTTTTCTATAGGGATAGTGGGGCAAAGCTTTTGTTTGAATTTATCATTGATAAAAAGCTTTGCAATATACCTTAAAATACTTTTTAGTGTTTGCTTTTAAAAGCTTGCAAGGTTAAATTTAAGTAAAATACCATAAATCATTGAGCTTGCTATCCCAGCAACAAAGCCAGCCACGATGTCATCACCCATGACTCCAAGACCGCCCTTTACATCTCTATCGATCCTCCCGATAATAGATGGCTTTAAAATGTCAAAAACCCTAAAAAAGACAAGGGATAAGAGCATTTGTATCTCAGTTGCTCCACTTATCACAAACGCTAGCCATACACCAGCAACTTCATCGATGACTATCCAGCCATTATCATGCTCTCCGCTTTGCTTTTCATAAGCATTTATAACACTTATGGCGATGAGGGAGATTAGGATAGTTGCTAAAAATAGGGTGGTTGCAGAGAAAAATTTAAGTATAAAATATCCAACGATAGCCGCAGTTACTGAGCCAACAGTACCTGGTGCCTTTGGGCTAAGTCCTGCGCCAAAAAATGTTAAAAATAATTTTTGCATAAAATTCCTTATGTTAAAGATGAGGTTTGATAAAGTCTCATCAGCTCTTCGTAAAATTCTCGTTCAGTGTGTTTTTCAAGTAGTCCGGAATTTACAAAAAGTCCATGGCAAAGATCTTGTAAATTTTCAAATCTATCCTTAAAAAGTGCACCCAAAACGATAGCCGAAATATCTGGTCGCACAAGGATAGCTGGCGGCAAGATCCCTTGGAAGAGCAATGTTTTTATCACATTTGGGTTATATCGGATGTGATGGTGTGCACCGTGAGGACATGTTCGTGTGCTAACAAGCGTTTTACACTCGTTACAATACACAAGCTCAGGTAGTATGACTATCTCCATATCCTTGCGCTTTACATAGCTATCAAGTATGCTTTTTACTTGATTATGATCGTAGAATATACTAAGGCTGCTATGGTTTTGCCCTAAAACTAGTCGGTTTGAGCCAAGTCTATATGCTGCTAGGTATTCAAGTGTTGGGTTTTGGTGTGCGCTAAATAAATTTGTATTTTTAAACGGCATTACCACAACGCGATTTTCAGGAAGGTATCGCTTGATAAAGTAGTCTATTATCTCTCTTCTAAGCTCGAAATTTAGGTGCTTTTCTTGATATGTTTGAAGTAAAAATATAACAACTAAGTCGGCTTGATCAATTGTCATTCTTATTATACGCTCATGCGCTCTATTTAAGGGGTCTGCGGTTAGCATTATGGCGGTTATTTTTTTAGCATTTTGCTCTCTTTTTATCCGCTGTATCTGCTCTTTTGCCTCCCTTACTTCGCTAACAAAAAGCTCAAAATTTCCACTTATAGCAAATTTACTAAATTCGCATTTGTTTATCTGGCTGGTGTTAAAGATATTTTTTTCATATTCTGGCTTCATCTCATATATGGTTGAAATTTCTATAACCCCAACAGCTGTCCCTTCAAAAACTAGCTCTATTTGTTCTACAGCTTTAAGCTCCACTTCATCAAGCTCTTTTGGAGCAAAGATAAAGGCAAATGGCATCTCTTCGCCTGCAAGTTTACCAGTTTTTAGACACTCTCTTGCCTGCTCTTCGCTCATAAGCGCATTAAATTCTGAAAAAATCTGGTTTTTTATAAGCTCAAGCGTGCCTAAAATTTGTTTGCTGATGTTTATACTTTTACTTTTTCTTTGAAATATCATACTTTTTTCTCTTTTCCCAAAGTGATTTGCGTGAGATTCCAAGCTTTTTAGCAAGCTCAGTATCAGGGTAACGGTCTTGATAGGTGGATATGGTGTGTTTTAAATACTCATCAAGAGTCACGATACTATCCACGCTAAAGCTTTGCTCATCTTTAGCAAGCTCCATAGTTTCAAAAAGCGCACTTTGTTCAAAGTTATTTGTTGCGAGTATAACGCGCTTTTTGTAACAGGCTCCAACGATGGCTTCACGCTCATTTTCGTTGAAATTTTGTAGATTATTTATATATAACACTTCATCTTTACAAAGTCTAATCGCATTTAAAATCTCGGCTAAATTTGTTGTGTTTGCTATACTAAAAGGCAAATTTTGCTCTTTGGTAAATCTAAATACAAACTTATCTGCAAACTGAATTTTGGGTGTTTTTATAAGCAATGGAAGTTTTATTTTTTTACTTTCAAGATCTGGGATCTTAAATTTTTCAAGCGTATGTTTTATATAATTTTCTTGCGTTTGTATAAGGCTTTTCATGCGTTTGTATTCGATAAAATGGTTTATTTTACGAAGCAGCTCTTCGATCATAAACGGCTTTTGTATATAGTCGCTAGCGCCCGCTTGTATAGGTTTTTGCACGGTATCACTACTTATGTATGTTACAAAAAGTATAATGATGGTGTTTTTAAATTTTTCAATGATAGGATAAAAGTCTTGTCCGCCAAGAGTGGTTGAAAGCAAGATAATATCCGCGCTTTCGTGTTTTAATGCGTCTTTGACGCTGTTTGCTATCTCGCAGTCAAACCCAACATCTCCAAGTTTGCTGGAGATTGAGCCTGCTAGGTAAATTTCATTTTCTACTATTAAAATTTTCATACTCTTGTCCAATCAAAATACTTTAAGCTTGCACTCGCTATCACAGCTATACCCTCTTTGCGTCCGACAAATCCAAGCTTTTCTGTCGTTGTTGCTTTTACATTTATGCGGCTTGGCGTTATGTTTAGGGCATTTGCGATATTTGTCTCCATTTTTGCTTTAAATTTACTTAGTTTTGGCTGCTCTGCCATTATGGTGATGTCGGCATTTACTAGCTCAAAGCCAACATTTTGTACATTTTTATAAATTTCTTGAAGCAAAGACACCGAGCTTACACCCTTATATCTTTCGTCAGTATCAGGAAAGTGTTCGCCTATATCACCAAGCCCAGCTGCGCCAAGTATGGCATCACTTAGTGCATGAAGCGCAACATCGCCGTCGCTATGCGCCTTTAAGCCCTTTTCATGCTCTATCTTTTCGCCGCATAGCCAAAGCTCGTAGCCATCTGCAAACTCATGCACATCAAAGCCAGTTCCTGCAAACTGCTCAAAGCTTGGCGGCTGTAATTTTAGCTTTTTTAGATCTTGTGTTGTTGTGATTTTTCTAGCTTGCTCATCGCCTAAAATTTGCCATACGCTGCCACCCATTGCGCGGATAGCTGAGCTGTCATCGGTAAAAATTTGATCCGTTTTTAAGGCGTCTTTTAGAATTTGAGTCTTTGAAAGCTGGGGCGTTTGTATGAGCTTTATCTTTTCTCTATCTATCGCGTCCTCTCCAAAGTAAGCAGTATCGGAAATTTTTAGTGCAGGAATTACACAATCAGCCTGTTTTGCACCGTCTATTATTTTGCTAAAAAGCTCTTGTGTTATGATGGGGCGAGCTATATCACTTACTAAAACAAACTCAGTTTTTACTTCGCTAAGTGCGTTTTTTAGGCTTTCTTGGCGCGTCTCTCCACCAGCAATAAATTGGTAGTGTGGAGCAAATCTTGACATATATTCGCACTCTTTGCTAGCTATGATAATATCTTTAAATGTGTAAAATTTACTCAAATTCTTGGTAGCCATAAGCCAAAGTGGATCAGAGCCGATACGAAGCCATTGTTTTTTAACAGGTAGCCCAAAGCGTGTGGAGTTGCCAGCTCCAAGCATAATAAGTGTGACATCTAACATAATCAGCCTTTTATAAATGTTACGAAATTATACACTTTAAAGACTTTTATTTTCTTTATTTTTTAAAAAAATGTTTGAAAATTTTTTAGAGCGATGTTAAAGGTTATTAGAAGTTAAAATTTTGTAAAATATTTCTATTAATTTAGGGGTGATTATGAGAACAGACTGGTTAAAAAGTAGAGCAAATGACGCTACACCAACTCAGATGTATTATGCTAAAAAAGGCATTATAACGCCTGAAATGGAGTATGTGGCAAATGTTGAAAGGTTAGAGGCTCGGTTTGTGCGTGAGTGCGTGGCTGCTGGGCGGATGATAATCCCTGCAAACATAAATCATGCTAACTTAACTCCAATGGCAATCGGCATAGACGCAAAGACAAAGGTAAATGCAAATATAGGCAACTCAAGTCTTGCTAGTAACATAGATAGCGAGCTTGAAAAGCTAAATTTATGCCTTAAATATGGAGCTGATACGGTTATGGATCTATCAACTGGTGGCGATCTTGATAAGATTAGAGAAGCTATTATCCAAAATTCAACAGTTCCAATCGGTACAGTTCCGATGTATCAGATAATTCACGATGTAAAAGATGTTGAAAACTTAAGCATAGAAGTTATGCTTGAAGTACTTGAAAAACAGGCACAGCAAGGGGTTAGTTATTTTACGATACATGCTGGATTTTTGCTTAAATTTATGCCACTTATTCCAAAACGAAAAATGGGTATAGTAAGCCGTGGTGGGAGCCTTATGGCTACTTGGATGATGCACTATCATAAAGAAAATCCATTTTACGAAGCCTTTGATGAGATTTGTGATATCTGTGCTAAATACGATGTAGCACTCTCGCTTGGCGATAGTTTGCGCCCTGGCTGTTTGTATGATGCTACTGATGAGGCTCAGCTAAGTGAGCTTAAAATTTTAGGCGAACTTACGCTTCGTGCGTGGGAAAAGAATGTGCAAGTCATGGTTGAAGGTCCCGGACACGTGCCACTAAATCAGATAGAATACAATGTTAAAATTCAGCAAGAGTGGTGCCATAATGCCCCATTTTATGTGCTTGGACCACTTCCTACCGATATAGGTGCTGGATATGATCACATCACAAGTGCGATAGGTGGAGCGATGGCGGCGTATCACGGCGTGGCGATGCTTTGCTATGTGACGCCAAAAGAGCATTTAGGGCTTCCAACGGCTGCTGATGTAAGAGATGGCATTATCGCACACAAAATCGCCGCTCACTCAGCCGATGTGGCTCGTGGCAGAGCAGGAGCGATAGAGCGAGATCATGCGATGAGTGATGCGAGATGGGCGTTTGACTGGAACAAGCAGTTTGAACTTGCTCTTGATCCAGATAAGGCAAGAGAGCTTCACGATGAGAGCTTGCCTGATGATGGCTTTAAAAAGGCGGAGTTTTGCTCGATGTGTGGGCCAAAATTTTGTGCGTATAAAATTTCAAAAAATCTAATAAAGGAGAAAAATGCTAAGTAAAGAGCAAATTTTAGAGCGTTTAAAGGCGGTTATATACCCAGGTTTTGAAAAGGACATCGTGAGTTTTGGCTTTGTAAAAAATGTCGAAGCTGGCGAGAAGATAAAGATAGATGTTGAGATAGTTAGCTCAAGTGCTGATGTAGCAAATGAGTTAAGAGTTGAAATTTCTCGAGTTTTAGGTGGTGCGCAGGCGGAGATAAACATCATCCAGCCAAAAATGCCAGAGGAAAAATCAAACAGCCAAAGCGGTAAAAATATCGCTCCGCAGATTAGAAATTTCGTCATGGTAAGCTCTGGAAAAGGCGGTGTTGGCAAAAGTACAACTACGCTAAATTTAGCCATAAGCCTTGCAAAACTAGGCAAAAAAGTAGGGATTTTAGACGCTGACATTTACGGACCAAATATCCCAAGAATGCTTGGCGAAGTCGGCACTCAACCACAAGTTGTTGGCAATAAGCTAAAGCCGATTTTATCGCATGGCGTTGAGATGATGAGTATGGGTGTGCTAATGGAGGAGGGCGCTAGCCTTATATGGCGTGGTTCGATGATTATGAAAGCTATCGAGCAGCTGCTTCGTGATGTGCTTTGGAGTGAGCTTGATGTCTTGCTTCTTGATATGCCTCCGGGTACTGGTGATGCGCAGCTGACACTTGCTCAAAGTGTGCCAGTGACTGCTGGTGTGTGCGTGACAACACCACAAGTAGTGGCACTTGATGATAGTAAACGCGGACTTGATATGTTTGAAAAACTACACATCCCAATCGCTGGAATTGTTGAAAATATGAGCGGCTTCATCTGCCCTGATAACGGCAAGGAGTATGATATATTTGGCAAGGGCACGACTGCTGAACTGGCTAAAGTTTATAAGACGCAAATTTTAGCCGAAGTGCCGATAGAACCAGCCGTGAGAGTGGGTGGCGATAGTGGTAAGCCTGTGAGCTTTTACGAGCCAAATAGTGTGACTGCAAAACGCTATGAAGAGGCTGCTAGAAAGCTTTGGAAGCAGATAGAAAAGATAAATGACGACGGCGGAGCGGATAACTCTGCGATCCAGCCAGTGATGGACGGCAAGTCGGCTTGTTCGAAGTAATATAAAAAATTCCTGCCTATATATGGCAGGAATTTAGCCATTTTAAACTATTTGTTATTTTCTTTTTCAAGTAGTTTTTCGTATTTATACCTTAGTCTTAAACTAGCTATGTAATAAACTGCTGGCGTTGTAACTCTATAGGCTGGACTTGCGATGTCAAAAATAGTCCAAACAGCCATAGCTCCAGCGATTGGTCCAGATGTTAAAAATTTCAAAGATTTTGTTATTAAGGCATTTGTGGCAAATGAAAGCTTGCCAAAAATTATGCCAAAGGTTGCATTCCAAACATAATTTATTACCTTGAGTGATATTTGATAAGATTTAAAACCACCCGCTCTAAAGGCTTGTCTTACCATTAATATGGCACTATCTGTAGAAATTTTTGTAGCGTCTCTCGTTTCTATTCCTAAATCGTTCAAAAAAGCTATTTTTTGTGCGTCGTCAAGTTTATCTAATTGCACTCTTAAGCCCTGTTCTATTAAGGCTTGTTCTATCTCGTCTATTGGCAAACTTTTTAGATATTTTGCATTTTGCATTTTTAGATTTTTGCAGACATCTAGTAAAATTTCACGATACGAAACTCCACTTCCACGAAGTAAATTAAAAACTGTATTTCCACCATAATCATGTAGCTCATCGATTATTTCATCGATATACTTGCTGTGTTGCGGATTGAAGGCTTTGTATTTTTCTTTTGCTGTGAGCGTTTCGCTTATTGGATCAGTTAAAATTTTAACCAATGGCGTCAAATCCTCATCACTGATTTGTCTTAAAAAATCCAAATCCGCATCATATAGCTTACTCATTTTTTCTCCTTGTAAAAAATTGTTTAGCTAATCTTACTAATTAAACGCTTAATAAAAACTAAATATAAGTAATTATTCCTTTATAAAATAAATAATAAAGAAATAATTACTTAGTTGATAAGTCAGTGAAATTTGCATAAATTCCTTACAAAAAGGCAAATAAGTGGGAAATAATCTATCGCAAAGAGACATTGCTGGAATTTTAAAAATAGACACCAAGACATTATATAACTGGCGTAAAAATAAACCCGAGCTTTATCGCATAGTAATGCTTGGGTTTAAATTTGATGAGTTGTTAAAACAGAGTGAGAAAAATTTACAAGAGCTGCAAGAGCTCGCAAGTGAAAATCAAAAATTTAGGCTAAAGTAGTTTTATCCTAAATGGTTTTTGATAAATTTATAAATAGGGCTTGAGCCCCCATCTACTCCACAAACGGAAGTAGCTTTTTATACCCTAGTTCTCGCATTTTATCCACTGGGATAAACTCCAGTGCAGCGCCGTTTATGCAGTATCTTAAGCCTCCATTTTGAAGCGGTGCGTCATCAAATACATGCCCTAAATGTGCGTTTGCCGTGCTAGAGCGAACTTCGGTGCGCTCCATGCCGTGTGATTTATCGGCTAGATATTTTAAAGCGTCGGTTGTGATAGGCTTATAAAAGCTTGGCCAGCCACACCCTGCGTCAAATTTATCCTTCGAGCTAAAAAGCGGCACACCACTTGTGATGTCTATATAAATTCCCTTTTCGTTAAATTTATCAAACTCGCTGGTAAATGGGCGCTCGGTCGCATTTTGCTGAGTTACAGCGTAGCTTATATCGTTTAGTTTGTCTTTGAGCTCTTTTTGTGTGAGCGAAAATTTCGCCTTAAAAAGCGGCTCGTGTGCTAAATTTAGATTGATATGGCAGTAGCCACCTGGATTTTTGTCAAGATATTTTTGATGATACTCTTCAGCTAAGATATAGTGACGAAGTGGCTCTAGTTCGATTGCAAGTGGCTTTTGATGGTCTTCTTGCAAAATTTTTAAGCTAAGCCTAGCTATCTTTTCGTGGGCAGGATTGGTGTAGTAAATGCCTGTGCGATACTGCGTGCCGATATCGTTTCCTTGGCGGTTTAGGCTAGTTGGGTCAATTACTCTAAAAAAGTGAAGTAAAATTTCAGCTAAATTTATACGGTTTGCATCAAATACGATGTGCATAGTCTCAGCATGTCCGCTTTGTTTTAAGCCGTGATAATTAGCACTTTCGCTTATGCCGTTTGCATAGCCTACGCTAGTCTCAATCACTCCAAAAATCTTATCAAAATATCCTTGCATACCCCAAAAGCATCCACCTGCTAGGTAAATCTCGTCTCTCATCTGCTCTCCTTTTTGATTAGCGTTTGCAAAAACAAGCAAAACACAAAGTGATAAAATTTTAAAAATTTGCATGTTTTCCCCTTAAAATTTTTTCGTAAATTTTAGCAAAAAATACCTAAAATTACGAAAATTAAGACAAATAAGATTATAATATTATAAAATTTATAAGGTAAAAATATATGAAAATAGATGAAATTTTAAAAAATAGCAACCATAAGCTTGATTTATTTACAAAAGAATGTATCGATAGGTTAGAAAATAAAATTTTTACTAAAACTGACAAAAACGGCAAAATTTCATACCATACAACATGTTTAATTCGCAATAAAGAGATTAGGCTTACTCCTGAAGAAATCATCCGTCAGCTTTATTTGGATAAACTAATTAACGAATATGGGTATCTTAAAAACCGCATACAATTAGAATATCCAGTGCATTTTGGACGTGAAGTCAAACGAGCTGATATTGTTATTTTTGACGCATTGCAAATCACTGCACCTTATATCATCATAGAACTTAAAAAGCCCAAAGCAAAAGACGGCAAAGAGCAACTTAAAAGTTATTGCAATTCCACAGGGGCGACCATCGCGGTTTGGAGCAATGGCGAAGTAATAGCTTATTATCACCGCAAAGACCCAAATTATTTCGAGCCAATTCCAAATATTCCGCAAAGTGGCAAAAGCCTAAAAGATGTCTTAAAACAAGACTTTACATTTGATGATTTAAAAAATGCCGACAAACTGCAAACACAAAAAACTACGCTTAAAAACATTGTATTGGATATGGAAGACGAAGTTTTAGCCAATGCAGGGGTTGATGTATTTGAAGAAGTTTTTAAATTGATTTTTATTAAATTATTTGACGAATTAGAAGGTGCAAGAGATAAATCACGCAATTTAGAATTTAAAAATTACGGCGAAAGCGACGGCGAACTCAAACAAAAAATAGAAAACCTATTTAACAAAGCCAAGAAAAAATGGGAGGGCGTTTTTGCAGGTGATGACAAAATCAAGCTATCTCCGTCGCATTTAAGCATTTGTGTAGCGTCATTAGAAAGCATTAAATTATTCAATTCAAATTTAGAAGTCATCGATGACGCATTTGAATATTTAGTCAATAAATCAGCCAAAGGCGAAAAAGGGCAGTATTTCACACCCCGTTATGTGATTGATATGTGCGTAAAAATGCTAAACCCAAAACCCAATGAAACTATGATAGACACCGCCAGTGGCAGTTGTGGTTTTCCGATACACACTTGTTTTTATGTATGGAAAAGCATTTACAAAAACAAAGGTCTAGAAGCATCTGATTTATTTACCGCCGAAAAGAAAATCCCCGAATGCGAAGATTATGTCAAAGAAAAAGTCTTTGGCATAGATTTTGACGAAAAAAGTGTGCGAGTATCTAAAATGCTAAATTTAATCGCAGGCGACGGGCATACAAATGTTTTGTATCTAAATTCTATTGATTATGCTCGTTGGGATGAATTTACCAAAGACGAAGAGTGGGAAGATGTTTATTTTGAGGGCTTTAAACGCCTTAAAAATCTGCGTTCAACCAAAAACGAAAACCGAGATTTTGAATTTGACATTTTAATGGCAAATCCGCCGTTTGCAGGAGATATTAAAGAGCCACGCATACTTCATGCTTACGAACTTGGCAAAAATGCAAATGGTAAATGGCAACAAAAAGTTGGACGAGACATACTATTTATCGAACGCAACCTAAATATGCTTAAATCTGGCGGTAGAATGGCGATTGTCTTGCCGCAAGGTAGATTTAACAACTCAAGTGATAAGTATATTCGCGAATTTATCAGCGAACACGCACGAATTTTAGCGGTTGTAGGGCTTCACGGCAATGTATTTAAGCCGCACACAGGTACCAAAACAAGTGTTTTATTTGTGCAAAAATGGGACGATAAGCTCTGTCCTAAGGCAGATGATTACAACATATTTTTTGCCACGATGAGCGAACCAAGCAAGGATAATTCAGGTGATAAAATTTACTACCCATTGCAAGACACGCACGAGCACTGGATTGTAAAGCATGACCTGTTTAATCCACGCATGGCAGGAGATGAACCTATTCGCCAAAAAGATGAAAGTGATGAAGAATTTAATCAGCGTTTGATTAAGTATCAAGACAATGTCCAAAAATACGCCGAATTTGATAAAGATGGCATAGCCGAAGCTTTTATCGAATTTGCCAAAGCCGAAAATTTGAGTTTTTGGAGAGAATAAATGAATGGGCAATTAAAAGAATATAAAGAGCAAATGGAAATAGATTATTTTGCCTATTTTGCAAAGGCTTATTTTGCTTTTAATTGCTATTTAAAAGATAAATTTTCTGACTGCACAGCAGATAGAGATAAAATAGACGAAATGAAAAGAGCAAATTATTTTTCAATATTCAAAAGATTATTAGAAGAAAATTTATTTATTCAAAATTTGAGTGAATTAAAAAATCAACTATCTAGTAGATTGATTACAAATAATAAAGAACCAGTATATTTTGAATATGTTAAAATCAAATCTTTTACTAATAGAATTATTTGCAATAATGAAACATATAGGAGAGTAAAATATTTTATAAAAATAACAGACAATGGGCGGATTATTGCAAAAATCAACAATGAAGAAGAAAATAAAATAGATTGTATTTATGATGATTTTAACAATAAATTAAATAGTTCTGTATTTTCAAAAACACAAAAAGAAAGAATACAATCAATTATAAAAGAAGAAATAGAAAGTTATGTCAAAGATATAACACCATTGATAACAAAACTATTAACAAACAAAACTTTAACTGATGATGAAATAAAAGATATTTACCGAGCATTTGTTGAAATAATCTATTCAATGAGAAATGCTTTATTCCATAGTGAAATAAACCCAGAAAACACAGAAACCAAACAAGCGTATGAGAAAGCATACTGGCTTTTACGAGAATTTGTAAGAATACTTAGTTAAAGGAGATTATATGAAAGAATTTATTCCACAAGAGTTACCTGTAAATTTTGAAATAACTCCAAAAATTTATAAAGCTTTAAATAATGCCTCAAGAAAATTAGGTGAATTAAATGGTTTTATTAGAACTATACCAAATCAAGATATTTTAATCAACTCATTGGTTTTACAAGAAGCCAAAGATTCTAATGCGATTGAAAATATTATTACAACTCACGATGAACTTTTTTTAGCCCAAATTGATGAAGCTAAAATTACACAATCTGCAAAAGAAGTAATTAATTACGAAGCTGCACTTAAAAAGGGTTATGCTTTGATAAAAAAGGAAAAATTATTTTTAAATCGCCATATTTTAGAAATTCAAAGACGATTAGAACGCCATTCCGCAGGATTTCGAACGCAAAGTGGGACGACGCTTAAAAACCCAGCCACAGGTGAAATTAAGCATATTCCACCGCAAAATAATGCTGATATACTTCGCTTAATGTCAAATTTAGAAAAATATATAAATGATGAATTAGACGATTTAGACCCACTAATTAGACTTGCTATTATTCACTATCAGTTTGAAACCATACACCCATTTTATGACGGTAACGGTAGAACTGGCCGTATAATAAATGTATTGTATCTTACATACAAAGGTCTTTTGGATTTGCCTATTTTATATCTTAGTGCATATATTATAAAAAACAAATCCAAATATTATCATTTATTAGAACAAGTAAGTAAAAATTCAAATTGGAATGACTGGATAGAATATATTTTAAAAGGTATTGAGCAAACTTCTATTGCTTCGGTAAATTTAATAAAAAGTATAGACAAAGCTATGTCGGATCTTAGTAGTCTTTTGCAAAATAAATCACCAGAAATTTATAGTAAGGATTTTGTAGAATTATTGTTCGCTTATCCATATACAAAAATCGAATCTGTGAAAAATAAACTAGGTATTTCAAGGCAAACTGCTTCTAAATATCTAAGAATATGCGAAAATTTAGAAGAATTTCGCTGTGTAAAACTTGGCAGAATAAATTATTTTGTTAATATTCATTTATTTGAAATTTTAAGAAAGGGATTGATTATAAAATAATATGTTAAAAAAAATCAAAATTTTTAACATATTATAAAATTATGTTAAAAATAACATAATTTTTAACATATAAAAAAGGACTAAAAAATGACTTCAAATTTAAACCAAACATTGCAAAATAAATATCCAAATTTGGATATACACATTTCAAATTTTCAGAGTATAGACAAAGAATATTTGATTTTTGGCTCTGATTTTAATGGCAAATCAAGAGAATTATCTCTAAATTCTATAAATTCCAATAAAAAAGTAATTGATTTTTTTGATTTAATTTCAAAAACTTTTAAATATACAAATGAAAAATCTTTTGTATATGATTTAACACATTCTTTGGGAAATTTTTTACAAGATACGGAATTGAGCAATGATTTAGGAAGTGGTAAAAAATTAGCGATAGAAAATGATTTTGTAATATCAAGATTGCGTTCGTATTTGCAAGAAATAGCGGTAGTTCAACCAAAAAAACACAAACAATTTTTTTCAACAGAATATTTAATATATCGTCCTAAAACAGACAAAATATCTGCAAATACATTGTTGGCTTTTTCTCTTTCAAAGCCTGTTCAGAATATTTTG
Source organism: Campylobacter australis (assembly GCF_050586305.1). Classification (NCBI taxonomy): domain Bacteria; kingdom Pseudomonadati; phylum Campylobacterota; class Epsilonproteobacteria; order Campylobacterales; family Campylobacteraceae; genus Campylobacter; species Campylobacter australis. Next base: position 51,768 of record NZ_JAXUAA010000006.1, read on the forward strand.
AATAAAAGTCAATATGGAACAGAACACCCGAGATTTTATGAATTTGTATTTAATGAAATGCCAATACCAAATTCAATATTTGCATTAAATAACGAAATAGATGAAATAATGAAAAATGCTTACGAATGTTTAGAGCAGTCCAAAGACCTTTACCGACAAGCGGAAATTTTGCTATATGAAGAGATTGGACTTGATCCGAACGACCCATTATTAAGTATTCAACCTTTGTCAAATAGACTAAATGTTTCCGTGCAAACACTTAAACAAAGCTTCCTTGCTACAGGTAGATTAGATAGCGAATATTATCAGCAAAAATATGACGATATAGAAAACTTAATCAAAAATTATCGTGGCGGATATTTTAGTTTTGATGATACAGAGATTAAAGATAGAAAATTTATACCAAAAGATGATGAATTTTATAAATATATCGAGCTTGCAAACATATCAAGCAATGGAAATATAAACGAATCAGAGTTACAAAATGGTAAAAATTTACCGAGCCGTGCCAGAAGACTTGTAAAAAATGGAGATTTGATTGTTTCATCTGTTGAAGGCTCGTTTTCTAGTTGTGCCATAATTACAAAAGAATTTGACGGATATATCGTATCTACTGGATTTTATGTTATAAAATCAGCAAGAATAAATTCCGAAACGCTTCTTGTCTTATTTAAAAGCAAATTTTTTCAAGATTATTTAAAAAAATTTTCAAACGGAACAATACTAACGGCAATTTCAAAAGATGAATTTAAAAATCTTTTAATCCCAAAATTTTCTTTAAAAATCCAAGAAAGTATCGCTAAAAATTTACAAAAAAGTTTTGATTTAATAAGTGAAGCTAAAAATTTACTCAAAAACGCAAAAGAAATGGTTGAAAATTCAATAATCGTGGGGGGGGGGGTAACTCCTAGATACTTATTTGCAGAAGTTAAAATATTGCTTAAAAAGGCTAGATATTTTTATCGTCTTGCGACTTGGCAAATTTATGAAGAGCTATTTTTTGCGCCGAGCTATGATAAATTTTCACATTTAAACATAAATACGCGTTCGCTAAGCCAAAGTCTAAATGCCACAGGCAGATTAGATAGCGAATATTATCAGCAAAAATATGATTTAATGGAAAAACAAATTAAGAAAAATGGATTTAAAACATTAGAAGAAATTTGTTCTCTGATTAATTATGGTTCTGTGCCGACAAGTCCTTATTCTGAAACAGATACAGGTGTTCCCTATATCAAAGGATTAAATTTGAAAAATTTACAAATAGACGAAACCAAACTTGACCGAATAACAAATACCGAAGATTTAAACAGTCGATTTTTTACAAAAGAAAATGATATTGTCATTTCTCAAATGGGAACTGTTGGTGATGTTGGTGTTGTATCAAAAGAGCAAGAAAATTATATTTTTGCTTCATTTACGATTAGGGTTCGTTTGAAAAATATTGATGAGTTTAATCCCTATTTTGTGGCTTTGTATATTCAAAATATTGCGAAAGAATGGTATTTGTATCGTAATATTGCCCAAGCCAGTGTTAGACAAAATACCGATTTACCAACAATTAAAAATTTGTATGTTCCGTTAATTTCGTACGAAAAACAAACCCAAATTGCCGAAAAAATAAAACAATCCTTTACCCTACGCAACAAGGCAAGCGAACTTTTGCAACAAGCCAAATCCAAAGTAGAAACCGCCATAGAGCAGAGTTTGGCTATTTAAAAGTGTAAAATTCGATAAATAGACAACGGCAGATAAAATGGTAAATTTTTATAAATTTATGTTTTGGTGTATTTAGGGCTGAAGCTCAGCCCTGTTTTACTCTACCGTTACGCTTTTGGCAAGATTTCGTGGCATATCGACATTGTTTCCAAGTCGCACTGAAATCTCAAGTGCGAAAATTTGAAGTATTATCATCATCTCGAAAAACTCAGCCATCGGATGTGTTTGAACGCTCGTTTTTATAAAGTCATCGCTTAGCTCAAACTCCTCCGGGCTTATCGCAAGTATATATGCGTCGCGAGCGGCAAGCTCTTCGACATTGCTTTTAACCTTGTCATAAAGGCTTGTTTTTGGCATAAGTGCGATGGTAAAAAGTCTCTCATCAGCAAGAGCAATAGGTCCGTGCTTCATCTCGCCGCTTGGATAGCCCTCTGCGTGCAGGTATGAAATTTCTTTTAATTTAAGTGCTCCTTCAAGTGCGAGTGGGTAGAAAATGTCGCGTCCTATGAAGAAAAATCCGTGTCCATGTAGGTAGTGTTTGCTTAGGCGATGGATTTTTTCTTGTAAATTTGTGTTGATATTTAGGATTTGTGGGATGTGAAGTAGGGCTTTTAGCTCATTTTCAAGCTCGGTTTTGCTAATACTTGCCTTTGCCTTTGCCATTTGTAAAACCAGCATCCAAAGCGTAACAACCTGCGTTGCAAATGCCTTTGTAGAAGCCACGCCCTTTTCGATACCGGCGCGTGTTAGTAGCGTGGTGTCTGCTAATCGCACGATCGAGCTGTTATCGACATTGCAGATGGCTAGGGTTTTTAATCCTGCGTTTTTGGCGATTTTTAGGGCTTCTAGTGTGTCTGCTGTCTCGCCGCTTTGGCTGATGACGATAAAAAGTGCGTTTGGATTTAGTTTTGGGCTTCGGTAGCGAAATTCGCTTGCGATCTCGACCTTGGCTCTGGTGTCGGCAAGTCGCTCAAACAGATACGAAGCGGCAAGGGCTGCGTGATAGCTCGTGCCACACGCACAAAGCACGATGTCATCAATCTCTTTTAAATACTCATCGTCTAAATTTTCAAGCTTTATCCTGTCATCTTTTACGCGTCCCATTATACACTCGGCTACGACGGTGCTTTGCTCGTAAATTTCTTTCTCCATGAAAAATTTATAGCCTTCTTTTTGTGCGTAGCTTTTATCTTGCGGAAGTGCTACAAAGCTTGGCGTTACGGCTTTGCTATCTGTGTAGGCGTAAATTTCCTTTTCGGTTATAAAGCCGTAGCTTTTATCATCTAGGTAGGCGACTTCACTTGCAACGCCGATAAGTGCAGCGTCAGACGAGGCAAACATCAGTCCGCCGTCATTTGCTTTTGCGATAGCCATCGGTGCAGCATCTTTTGCAAAGAAAATTTTATTTGGCTCAGTTTTTGTTATCAAAAGTGTTGCGTAAGCTCCGTGAAGGCGCCTAATCGTCGCTTCGTATGCCTTAAATGCTTCGCCGTGAGTTTTTAAGTTTTCTTCAAAAAGATGAACGATGACTTCGGTGTCTGTTTGGCTTAGAAATTTCACACCCTTTGCTTCAAGCTCGGCTTTTAGCTCGGCGTAGTTTTCTATAATGCCGTTATGCACGACAAATGAGTGCTCACCAAGGTGCGGGTGGGCGTTTATCTCAGTTGGTTTGCCATGCGTTGCCCATCTGGTGTGACCGATCGCCACACCAAAGCCATCTGAGCTAAACTCCTTTGTCTTTTGGGCTAAATTTTCAAGCTTTCCAACCGCTTTAAAATACTCAATGCTCTCTCCGTGCATTACAGCTATACCAGCGCTGTCGTAGCCGCGGTATTCAAGCTCTTTAAGTCCGCCTAGTATGACGCTCTTTTTTTCGTTATTTCCGATGTATCCGACTATTCCACACATTTTTACTCACTTGTTATTTGATTTAAAATTTTACCCCAATTATAACACAAACTATCGTCTTTACTTATTAAAAGCAGGTTTCTTGTGCGATTTTTTATAGTTTGTATGCGAGCGCTTGCGATATTTGCGCTATTTTTTGCTAAAATTCCCATCACATGAGCCATAAGCCCTCGTTGATCTTTTGCGTTTATGTTAAGTTTTGCATACTCTTGAGAGTGATTTAGGTCAAACGCTAGCTCATCTTTTGAGATGACTATCTTTTTACCTTTTGGCTCATCTTTGCTTTGCAAAGCCGTTTTTGCAGTGTTTTCAAGCTCCTTTAGTTCGGCAGTTTTGGCGTTTTTATTAAACTCAAGTTTTATGTAAAATTTGTGCTCAAAAAGCTCAAATATCTCCATATATGCAAGGTCAAAATTTGCTAGATTAAAAAGAAGCATAGCTAAGTTTACACGCTCATTTGAGATGATTATAAGGCTTAAATTCTGCTTATTTTTAAGTTCAACATAGAGATTTTTGATATCATTTGCTAGCTTTGCTAGCTCGATGATCTCACTGGCCGAGTATTTTGCAAATAATAAATTTGAAGTTATCTTAAAAATTTTATCTTTTAACTCATCTTTTAAAGTCAAAAACTCATCATTTCTGCGTATGCTTTGCTCTTTTTTAACCCTTCTTGTTGCTTCATCAAGCAGACCTTCATCTTCAAAACTCTCTAGTGAAATCTCATAAAGTTCATGTAAAAGTTTTGCTGTATAGTTGTTGTAAAGACTCTCGTCGGTAGCATTCATTACGCAGTATGTAAGGATATATAGTAGTTTTAAAGCTTGCTTTTCGCCCAAATTTGAGATAAAGCTAAATATTATGCGTTGCGAGTATATATCCTCTCTGTTTGCCACATTTGCCATAAGAGTGTGGTGTTTTATCAGCGTGACACCCATATTTACGGCTTCACTGCTAAGTTCTAGTTTGTTTGCATATGCCCTAAAGATATTTGATCCAACACTGCTATGCTCGCCTGCAAGCCCCTTTCCAACATCATGCATAAGCGTAACAAGCTTTAACATTAACTTGCCCTGCATACAAAGATCGGCATAGAGAGATTTTATAAATTTATCTTTTATATTTTCTAAAAATTTTACACTCAAAACGCTGTGCTCATCGACGCTAAATTTGTGATAGCCATCGTACTCGCCAAGCCCTATAATGTGCTCTAGTGGCTTGATAATAAGTCCAAGAACATCGGCATCAAGTAGTGCTTTTAAAATACAATGTGAGTTATTGCGTAAAAATAGTTTTTTTAACTCACTAGCAATGCTATCTAGCTCATCTTTGTTAAATTTTAGTCTTTTTATGTAAAAAATAGCACTTATATCAAATTTTAGCTCTATGTCTCTAAGTTCATTTAGCTCGCTAAGTAGCTGTTTTAGGTTTGTTGGAGTTTTGTGAAGTGATGAGAATATAAAGTTTTGTATCTGATAAAAGCCACTATTTTGGCGGGCAATTTTTTTCTCATTTAAGCTTAGTTTATTTGAGTTTTCTCTAGTGATTACTGCTGCACAAAAACGCACAAAAGTACCGATATTTAGCATAGAATTTAGCATCTTTTGGCTCATGACACCCTCTGTATCTAGACTTTTTTTGCTCTTTGTTTGAAGTAGTTGCGTTACACTATTAACACACTCTGCACTAAATTTATCGCTGTTTTGGGTCAAATTTAAGGCTGAGCGTAGGCTTAAAAGAAAGTCAGTGTTTAGATTAAATTGGCTTATTTGTTTTTCGTTTATAAACTCAAGAGAGCTTAGACGAGCATTGTTTTCGCTATTTTTAGTTGCCAAAATGCAGTTAAAGTGCCAAATTTCGTTAAGTCCGCCAAAGTCAGCTTTTATGTCTGGAGTTTGGTTTAGCGGTTTTGAAATTTCAAATGGCATCAAGGCTTTTGCGTGGTAGCTTAAAAGTTCATCTTTTTTGTACTCTTTTGTACGGCTTATCTCATCTCTAACACCCTTATATAGGGTTTTTGAGCCACAAATATAGCGTACCATACAAAGAGAGCTTTTGGCTTTTATATCATCTTTGTAGGTGTAAAAAATTTCATCTATCTCATGAGATTTTATTTTTAGATTTAAATTTAGCGTCTCAAGCTCGTTACTTAGGGCTTTTATAAAGGTTTTTGTGTTGTAGCCTTGAGTATTTTTGTAGGTAATTAAAATTTCAAGCTTTGAGTTTATACTGATAAGGTTTTGTGCGAATTTTCCGCTTGCTAGAAGGCTTACTGGGAAATTTTCAGCACTTGGCATAAAGTTTTCAAAAAACTCTGCCATCAGCTTAGAAAAAACTTCTTGAAGTTGTTCCTCGATATTTTTTGTTAGAAAATTTACAAAATTTCTGCCCTGCGTTTTTTGCAGTTGCTTAGAAAATTTTTTATCATTTTGAACCATATTTAGCCACTTTTGTTAAAAATTTTTACCAATAATACTAAAATTTTGCTAAATTTAAAACTCATTTTAATATAATCTCCAAATTAGTTTTATAAAAGTGGGAAGAAATTTGAATATATTACAAAAACTAGAAAATGGCGTTAGACTTGAGGCAAGTGATGCGCTTTTGCTTTATGATCTTGAACTTTTTGAACTTGGTAAATTTGCATTTAAAAAACGCAGTGAGCTTTATAAAAACAAGGTCTTTTTTAACTCAAATCGTCATATAAATCCAACAAATATCTGTGCTGATGTGTGCAAATTTTGTGCTTTTTCAGCCCATAGGAAAAATCCAAATCCATACAAAATGAGCCATGATGAGATCATGAAAGTTGTTGATGAGAGCGTGCAAAATGGAGCTGATGAGATACATATAGTCTCTGCGCACAATGCTGATAGCTCGTGGCAGTGGTATCTTGGGATTTTTAAAAAAATAAAAGAGAAGTATCCAAATTTGCATGTTAAGGCGATGACTGCGGCTGAGGTTGATTTTATCTCGCGTAAATTTCAGATGAGCTACGATGAGGTCATCGATAAGATGCTAGAATACGGCGTTGATAGCATGCCGGGCGGTGGGGCGGAAATTTTTGACGAGAGCGTGAGGGCTAAAATTTGCAAAGGCAAAGTAAGCAGTGAAAACTGGCTTAAGATACATGAAAAATGGCACAAAAAAGGTAAATTTAGTAATGCTACTATGCTTTTTGGACATATCGAAAGTAGAGAACATCGTATTGATCATATGCTTAGGATTAGGACTTTGCAGGATCAAACTCATGGCTTTAATGCCTTTATACCGCTTGTTTATCAAAGAGAAAATAACTACTTAAAAGATGTTAAAATTCTAGGCTCGGTGGAAATTTTAAAAACTATTGCTATCTCGCGTTTAGTGCTCGATAATGTAGCGCATATTAAGGCCTATTGGGCTACTTCGACACTAAATTTAGCGATGATAGCTCAGGAATTTGGCGCAGATGATCTTGACGGAACGATACAAAAAGAGAGTATACAAAGCGCTGCTGGTGCGGCAAGTGCAAATGGTGTAAGCCTAAAGGATTTTTGCGATCTTATAAAAAGCTCAGGCTATGTACCAGTACTTCGTGATAGCCTTTATAACGAACTTAAAATTTACTAAAAGGAGAAAAGTTGGATTATTTTAAACTCAAAGAGCATCAAACGAGTGTGAAACAAGAATTTAACGCTGGTTTGACGACATTTTTAGCGATGGTTTATATCGTGCCAGTAAATGCCATCATAATGAGTAAAACTGGCATGCCCATTGATGCATTAATCAGCGCAACAGCTCTTATTACAGTTATCTCAACTGTTTTAAATGGACTTTGGTCAAATACGCCAGTTGCTATGAGTGTTGGAATGGGGCTAAATGCTTATTTTACATTTGGACTTGTACTAGGCATGCAAGTGCCGTGGCAGACAGCTCTTGGCGTTGTATTTTTGTCAGGAATTTTGTTTGTGGCGCTATCATTTACAAATTTTCGTGTTTGGGTTATAAAGGCTATACCACTTGATCTTCGTCGAGCCATAAGTGCTGGTATAGGCACTTTTATAAGTTTTGTTGGGCTTCAGCAAATGGGTTTGATAGTAAATAATGATGCTGTTTTGGTTGGGCTTGGAAATTTAAAAGACAGTAATGTTTTGCTTGGAGTTTTTGGGCTTGTGCTTGTTATAGCGTTTTGGGCGTATAAAATAAAGGGGGCTTTTATACTTGCTGTTTTTGCAACTTCGATGGTTGCTTGGATTTTTGGTATCGCGCCGTATCCTACTGAAATTTTCTCTCTTACAACATCGTTTGCGCCGATATTTTTAGAGCTTGATGTAAAAGGCGTACTCTTTGATGCCGCTGGAGATTTCACTCTTGCATTGCTACCAGTTGTTTTAGTCTTTTTGGTTACTGATCTTTTTGACTCAGTTGGAACGCTAACTGGTATAGGAACTAGGGCCGGAATATTTGATGATAGTAAAATAGAGGGCTCGTCTAAGCTTCAAAAGACTTTAGAGGTTGATGCTGTGGCTACGGTAACTGGCTCGCTAATGGGTGTAAGCACAACGACCGCATTTGTTGAAAGCACAAGTGGTGTTGAGCAGGGTGGCAGGACCGGACTCACAGCTATTTTTTGTGGTCTTTTGTTTGGACTTACGCTATTTATGTTGCCACTATTTAAGGCTATACCGTCAAATGCTATATATCCAGTGCTTGTGATGGTTGGTGTGCTTATGTTTTCAGAAGTTAGTAGAATAAATTTTGAAGACTCGGCCACAACGATAGCTACATTTTTTATAGTTACTTTAATGCCTCTTACTTACTCTATCACAAATGGCTTGGCTGCAGGCTTCTTGGCGTATTTGGTTGTAAGGATAATAAAACGCGAATGGAATGAGGTAAATTTAGGAGTTGGTGTGCTTGCGGCGATAAGTTTTGTTGTATTTTTAGTTCATTAAGGGGGAGAAGTGATATATTATTCATACGAAGAATTTGCTGTTGATGTAGAGAATATGGCTAGACGGATAAGGGGTGAATTTGCACCTGAAGCATTGGTAGCAATAGCTCGTGGTGGACTTACTTTGGGGCACTCACTGGCTGTTGCTTTGGAAAATAGAAACCTCTTTGCATTAAATTCCATCCACTATGATGATACAAACAAACTTGATACTATTGATGTTTTTAATATTCCTGATTTATCAAAATTTAATAGTATTTTGTTGATTGATGATATAATAGACAGTGGTGAGAGTATGGTCGAGATAAAACGCAGACTACTTTTGTTATATCCAAATTTGCAAATAAAAGTAGCAACTGTTTTTTATAAGTCAAAAGCATTAATGCAGCCTGATTATAGCGTCAAAGAGGCGACTGAGTGGGTCGAGTTTTTTTGGGATATAAAGATAAAGTAGATACAAATGAGTAGTGAAAAATGGCAGAGTATAGTAAAAGATAAGTATAAATTTTTAGTACTTATCTGCCTTTTTGATCTTGTTTTTTTACTCATTTGTGCTAAATTTTTAAGCATAAGCTACTATGAGGCAGCGATATATTTTAACAAAAACGATGCCATAGGTTATGTGGTGAGAGCCAGTGCGACACTCTTTGGACAAAACGACTTTGCTCTTCGTTTGCCGATTGTAATTTTGCACTTTATAAGCATTTTGCTTATATATAAACTTAGTAAATTTTATCTAAAAAATAGCACGGACAGGCTAGCTAGTGTTGCGGTTTTTATCTTGCTTCCTGGCACTCTAGCCAGTGCTCTTATCGTAAATAACGCCGCTCTTTGCGTTTGCGTAGTGCTTTTGCTTTTATATCTTTTTCATTTAAATTTAAAGTTAGCTTTTTATATTGTTCTTGCTTTATCATTTTTTTTAAATGGCGATTTTTTGGTAGTTTACGCTGCTTTTTTTATTTATGGTGTAAGTAAAAAAGACCCTCATCTTATTTGGAGTAGCGCGCTCTTATTCTTAGCTACTTTTTATATCTTTGGCTTTGACACTGGTGGGCATCCAAGTGGACACTTTGCTGATACTTTTGGTATTTTTGCTGCGGTTTTTTCACCATTTGTATTTTTTTATTTTATCTATACTATCTATAGAATTTGGGTTAAGGAGGTCAAAAGTCCTCTTTGGTTTGTCTGCGTAGGTGTGTTTTGTTTTTGTATGGTGCTTTCATTAAGGCAAAAGCTAGAACTTGAGGAATTTTTACCTTTTTGCGTGATTTCTACGCCCTTAATGGTAAAGATGTTTCTTTCAAACTATAGAGTTAGGTTGCCTAAATTTCGTGGGCGTTATAATACTTTAGCTGGTTTTTTACTGATAAGCCTTTTGCTTAATTATCTTGCGATAGTCTTAAATCCTATTTTTTATAATTTTTTAGATGAGCCAAAAGATCATTTTGCCTATAAATTTCAAGGAGCAAAAGAGCTTGCAAAGGCTTTGAAAAAAGCTGGATATTTATTGGTTGATACAGATGATAAAGAGGCTTTAAGGTTAAAATTTTATGGTATCTTAGATGGCGATAAAAAACTTATTTTAGATGAAAGCGGCGATATAGTGGTAGAAATTTTTGGAAAAAAGGTTGCAAGCTATAGCTTAAAATAGCCATGAAAAGGGCATTTTCTTTTTTGGGAATAGTGCTTATTATAGTCATAATAGGTATATTAACAACAATTTCTCTACCAAAACTTAAAGTTTCATCAGAAAAATTTTTAGCTGAACAAATTTTGATGCACCTTAGATATACCCAACAGCTTGCTATGCAAGATAGTAAGTTTAATCTTGGCGAAAACTGGCAAAAAAAGCGCTGGACTTTAGTTTTTGCAAACACTAAGCTAAGCACAAAAAGCTGCAATATCGATAGTGATAGAAGTTGGAAATACAGCATTTATTGGGATAATTCGATAAGTGGAAATCTAAATTCAAAACAAGAAGTCGCCAGAAATCCATTAAAAACCCATATGTATTTAAGCCCTGGATGGAGTGGAATTTCGTCTAGCGACTGTAAATTTATAAGTCCAGAACTAAATATAGGCAAAAAATATGGCGTGAGAAATGTTGTTTTGGAGGGCGGATGTAAAGGTGGTTTGTCAATTAGTTTTGATGAGTTTGGCAGACCTATGATGGTTGTAAGTACCACTACTGGAGGCGGTGCCAAAAGAGGATATGATAGACTTTTAAAAGAGGATTGTAGGATAAATATAATAACATCAGATGCTCAAATTTTAATAAATATTAACCACAGAACTGGTTTTACATGCGCAATAGACCAAGAAACTAAAAAATGCAAAATGGATTAAAAATACTTCTA
>NZ_JAXUAA010000007.1:0-46047 GCF_050586305.1 Campylobacter australis
AGTGTATAGAAACTAAATTTGAGCTATGACTTCAATCTCTACAAGTCCATTTTTTGGTAAAGTTTTTACAGCAACTGTGCTTCTGGCAGGGAATTCTCCACTAAAATAGCTCGCGTAAATTTCATTTACGACCGCAAAATCATTAATATCGGCTAAAAATATCGTTGTTTTTACAATATTTTCAAAACCAATATCTGCTGCAGCTAGTATCGCGCGAACATTCTCCATGCTTTGTTTTGCTTGCGTTGCAATATCCTTTCCAGCAAACTCACCTGCTGGCGTTACACCAAGCTGTCCTGATGCAAACAAAAAACCATTGGCGATGACCGCCTGCGAATATGGGCCTATAGCCTGAGGGGCGCTTCGTGTGTGTATGATTTTTTTCATATTTTCTCCTTATAAATTATCTGAAATTTACTATCTATTTTCTATACCTATTGGAAGTGGGACATAAAGCTCCATTTTAGCCTTGACTTTTTGAAACTTATCTGAAACCTTTACCTGAACGCTTGGCACTCCAGTTTTTATCATCATTTGCTTTAGGCTATTTGCACGCTCATTTGCAAGCTTTGCAAGCGCACTTTCTGAAATTTCTCTCATCTTAATGAGTTCATCATAGGCATTTTGTGGAACACTCTTAAATTTACGCATCGAAAGCTCTTTGATAACTTGTATTTCGCTTATATTTCGCGCATTTGCCTGCATTGCAATATCCCTATCTAACAAGCGTTTTTGAATAGCAAGCTTATCTACCACCTCATCATAAGATGGATTTATCACGAAAATTATATCCTTTTTTGTCTCAGTTATTGTCTTAAATTGCTCTACTTTTTTTACCTGTGACTCCATAAATTCGCTCTCGCCAGCACTAAAATCAACAGTAGAAAGCTCCTGAGAATTTACTATACCAAGCACATTCCCAAGCAGTCTAAACGGCGAGGTCACAACATCACTAAAAAGCTGGACGATAGCCTGCCAAACGATGCCTCCATAGCTAAACTCAGGATTATCCAGATCGCCACTAACTGGCAAATTTAAGTCGATAATGTTTCTAGAATCTTGCAAAATAGATATCGCAAGCTGGAGTGGCAAAATTATCGCATCTGCAGACTCTACGCTCTCTCCAAGTTTTATTGTGTCGATTACGACATTATTTTTGCCATCCATTTTGCCATCTTTTATCAAGTAAGCAAGCGACAAACTTATAAGCCCACTATCTATCTTTCGCCCCACAAAAGTTGCACTATAAGGCGTTATCTCACTTAATTCAACATCCTTAAATTTTAGCTTTATATCGCTAAATTTCTTTGGCTCAAACACATCAATTCGGCTCTGAATACTTGCACTTCCACCACTTCCAACCGTACCTTGCATAGATATATTTGTAACATCACCACTGCTTACTTTATCTATCTGAGCACTTAAATTTCTTATATCAAAAACAAATGGAAGCACCAAGCTATCATCGCTAAAGTCGATATTTGCATTATTTAGGCTAATATTTTTTATACTAGTTTGAAATTCATCTTTACTTTTTTTATTGGTCTTTTGCTCATTTTTTTGCTCGGACTTATTACTGCCATTTTGCTTAGAGAGCTGAGAGAGATTTATACTCTTATCTTTAAAAATATGCACTTTTGCAAAAGGCTCATTTATCGTAACATCAGCAATATCTACGCCCTTTTCATTAAGCAATATCTTTTTTATCTTAAGATCATTTACACCAGCCGCCTTTGTGCCGTTTGCATCATTTAAAATAAAATTTTTAAGCTCAAATTTTCCATTTACCTTGTAGCTCTTGTCAAATTTTACGCTGCTTTGAAAATTTGCCGCACCTTGTGCTATACTAGCATTTAAATATTTACTCAAAATGGCATTAAATTTTGTCAAATCCCCAGCCACAACTTTTGTTTGAAGCTCTGCATTTAAAGGCTCGATAGCCACTTTACCCTTTGTATCCAAGGTAACATCATCACTAGTTTTTAGAGCTAAATTTAAACCAAATGGCTTACTTAAATCACTTGAAAAGTTTGAAATTTTCGCACCTTTAAGCCCTATCTCATGCTTCATAGTCTCACCAGTAAAACTTTGCGTGATCTTTGAGCTAGCATTTAAAAACTCTATATTTTCTATATTTGCCACAAAATTTGTCTCATAGTTTTTATCTTTTTTGACTGTTTTTGGCGTATTTTTCTTGTTAGATTTTAGTATAGCAAGCTCGTTTATAGCCTTTGCACCATCTTTACTTAGCTCATCATTATAAAAAAATGAGTCAAATTTTACATCTTTTATGTCAAGTACTGTTTGTAAAAGCTCAAAATTTAAGCCATTTACTGCTAATTTTTTAAATCCAGCAAAACTCTTTGATGAAGAGAATATATCACTTTTACCTAGCATTAAAGAGTCAAGCTCTGCATTTTTTCCGTCAAATTTTAATCCATTTGCACTTATATCATTAACCACAACAAACTTCTCATTTTTTACATTTACTTGAATTGGTTTAGTTTTGATGTTAGATAAATTTGTTATGACGCTTGTTATATTTGGCTCATTTTTTAGACTCAGATTTAGGTCTAAAAACTCTATATCTTGACTCGTTACATCAAAGTCAAAGCCTTGGAATTTAGTCCCTTTAAAGCCAAAATCATCACCGCTAATATCCATATAACCAAAATCATCTTTTGCGCTAAGATTAAGGTTATTTAGATAAAAAATATCATTTTTTAGGCTCATTTGGGGATTTTTAAAGGTGGCGTTGCTTAGGCTGATTTTTGGCAAAGAAAGCATAAATTTCTTATCATCTAGCCCAAAACTAGCTGATACATTTTTTATTAAAAAAGTATCTATATTGGCAAAATTTTGCTCATCTTTTAAGGAGAGACCTGAACTATTTAAATCTACCAAATCAACACTAAAAACATCGTTCATATCATACTTTAAGGTATTTAAAACAACTTCATTGATACTAGCAAAACTACTTGAATTATGCTCTATGCCACTTAATTTTAACTCTGAAATTTCACCACCAAGGCTTAAGTTTTCATCTTTTAAGAGACTAAATAAAATATTATCAACCTCACCACTTTTAAGTAAAATTTCATCTTTTGAAAAGCCATCAAAAAGAGCTTGCCCTATATTTAGCCTAAGATCGTTTTTCCCACTGAAATTTCCCTTAAAATTTATATCCTCAAAGGAAAGATTATCAAGCTTTATTGTACTGTTTTGCTCACTTATGTTGAACTTTTTTATCATGATTTTTGAGTCATTAAAACTTAAGCCAACACCCTCATCACCGATATTTATGCTATATTTTAGTGTGGTATCTATCGTACCTTTTGTGACACTAAAGTCAAGATCGCTCATATAGCTTTGCCAAATTTTATCCATTTTTAAGCCGCCAAGCTTGATGTCGCCATAAATTTTAAGCGGATTTAAGCTCACACCGCCTCGCCAGTCAAACTCCTCAAGAACATTTGAATTTGTCTGTAGTATGTGCTTACCGATACTATACTCTTTAAGATTTATGTTTTTTATCTCGTAGTTTAGATCATTTAGTTTCACTTCAAATGGGCGCTTTAGGCTTGCATCAGCATAGCGGACATCGCCGTTTATGATCTTAAATTTATTTAAAGTAAAATTAAAAAAGCTCTCTTTATTATCGTTTTCATCGATATTTTTGCTATCGCTACTAACAACTAGTGGATCAAAGTTAAATGTAAAATTTGCCTCTCTTTGGATATTTGTATATGGCTCAAAAAGTCTAACAACTTCGATGTTTATATTTTTTGAAAAAATTTCAGAAAAATTTAGCTCAAAATCAAGTTGTTTTACGCTAAAAATATCAGCATAAGTTTTTAGACTCACATCAGTAGCATTTAGTTCAAATTTATAAGGATTAAATTTTACTTCTTTTACGATTAATGTTGCATTTTTATCAGCTAAAAAACTTGGAATAACGCTTTTTATAATCCATGGCACCCCAAAAAAACCAAAAATCGTATAAAATGCTATTAAAAAAACAACTGTTAGAAAAAAAATGCAAAATTTTTTGTACTGTTTATATAAATTTATCAAGATAATACCTTATAATTTTTTGCCATTATAACAAAGCAAGGCAAATAAATAAAATTTTATGTTATAATCGCACAAAAAAGGCTTTTTTATGTTTCCTGTGCGGTATTTTAGGTTTGTTTTTGCTTTTATCATGGCACTTTTTATGTCATTTATCATCTCTGGGGTTCTTACTTTCTTAAATTTAGGGCTTATTTCTAACTTTATCTCGATCTGGATGACTGGCTGGGGCAAGGCATTTGTCGTGGCGTATCCTTGTATTTTAGTCATCGCACCCTTGGCTACAAAACTTGCAAAGATGATTTGCAAAGAGCAAAAATGAAGCTGGTTTTAGCACCAAATGAGTTTTTAGATGATTATGTTTTGGGTTGTGAGTTTGCTAAAAATGCCCAAATTTCAGGCAATGCATATCTGTTTTGGAGGGGCGCGATCTCAGCTAAATTTGAAAACTCTCGCATAGTTTTTTTGCATAAAAAGACTATTCCACAGCGTTACACAGCCACTGCAAAAGACTGCACAAATCTAAACGGACTTGTGCTAACATCGGCATTTTGTAGCTTTACAGGACTTGCCAGCTCGCATCTTATCAGATCAAACGGATCAAAACTTTACGAGCTGTTTGAGCTTAGTGAGATTTGCGGTGTGAAATTTATAAATTTAAAGAAATTTTATGATGACTTCGGACTAGACTATTCGCTTCGCATATACATCGAAAAATGCAAATTTTTCTCACCAACGCCATTTGAAAAGCGCATTAAGCTTACCGATACGCTGTGCCTTGGCTACTACTAAGCTCTAAGATGTAGCGATTTATCTCATTTTCATGCCCAAAAACGCAAAGATAAAAGCTATTTGCTCGTTCAACATCCGCCCAAGATAGAACACAAGGCTCATCTAGGGCAAAATTTTAGCTTATTTAAGACACTTAAAAGGCAAGCCGTTATATCTGTTTATACGGCGCCTGTCCTACTTCGTAAAAGTTATTTCCCTCGCTATCAATAGCCACGATCGCTGGAAAGTCCTCGATCGTAAGCCTTGCGACTGCTTCTGGACCAAGCTCAGGATATGCCAAAACTTCGTATTTTTTAATACTTTGACTGATAAGTGCCCCAGCTCCACCGATAGCAACCATATAGGCACAACCTGATTTTTTCATAGCTTCTACGACTGCTTCGCTACGATAACCCTTGCCAATCATGCCGTTGATGCCAACTTCGTTTATCATCGTTGGGGTATATTTGTCCATCCTACCACTTGTCGTTGGTCCTGCTGCACCGATGACATCGCCTGGTTTGGCTGGGCTTGGTCCAAGATAGTAGATGGTTTCGCCAGCTAAATTTACAGGCAGACTCTCGCCCCTTGCTAGTGTTTCAGTAAGTGCTTTATGGGCGGCGTCGCGAGCAGCGATGATGGTGCCTGAGATTAAGACATTGTCCCCTGCTTTTAGGCTTTTTACGACATTTTTATCAAATGGTGCGGTGATTTTTTTGATCTCTGACATATTTTTCCTTTTAAATTTCATATAACGGCGATGATCTCGCCTTGGCATAAAATGCTTTATAATCCCTAAATTTCAGCCTCAGAGTGGCGTGCTGCGTGGCAGTTTATATTTATCGCCACAGGAAGTCCTGCGATATGCGTCGGATACCACTCGATATTTACCTTTACAGCCGTGCTATCTCCACCCAGTCCCTGCGGTCCTACGCCAGTCTGGCATGCCATTTGCAAAAGCTCATCTTCAAGCTGTGCATAGCGTGGGTCAGGATTGCGGCTGTCAGCATTTCTAGCAGCTGCATATTTTGCCATAAGAGCTGCTTTATCCATCGTTCCACCAATACCAACACCGATAACAAGTGGCGGACAAGCGTTTGGTCCAGCAAGTTTTACCGCTTCTAAAAACACTTTTTTAACGCCTTCGAGCCCATCGGCTGGCACTAGCATTTTTAAAATCGATTTATTTTCGCTACCAAAGCCTTTTGGAGCGACTTTTATGTGGATTTTATCGCCTTTTACGATGCGTAAATTTATAACCGCGGGGGTGTTGTTTTGAGTATTTTTGCGATCAAAAACGGGATCATTTACGACCGATTTTCTCAAGTAGCCATCGACATAGCCCTTAGCAACGCCCTCATTTATCGCATCTTCGATAAATCCGCCCTCAATATGTACATCCTGCCCAAGATCTACAAAAACAACCGCCATACCAGTATCTTGACATATCGGTGCTACGCGCTGTTGGGCTAGGTCTGCGTTTTGTAAAATTTTACCTATGATGTCCTTGCCAAGTGGCGAACGCTCAGAATTTTGTGCCTTAATAAATGCCGCGCGCATATCTGGCGTAACGACATAACAGGCCTCCTTGCAAAGCTCGCTTACGACATCTGTGATTTGTGAAGCTTGAACTATTCTCATTTTGCCTCCTTAAAATTTATTTTTATTATATACCTAAAAAATAAATTTTAAGTTAAACAGACAAACATATCTAAGTAATTTACTCGTCTTTAATGTTACTGTTTAATGTAAGTATAATCTAATATTGATTATACTTACATTAAAGTTACATATGATAAAGGAGACATAACTGCACATGAAGCAAACAATTATACTTAGTATAGCCCTCTGTTGTGCGTTAAACGCAAAAGAATTTACATACAAAGGGGAGGATACAGGGGAGGCATCAAGATACCTAAAAACCTCAACATCATTGGGTACCAATTTAAAGGATTTTCAATTTTCTGGAACAAACAATAATAAATTAACTTTTGACTATAGTCCATTTGCAGGATCAAGCATAGTAAATCCTCAAGATGTTTTTGGAACAGAAGAAAACGATCAAGATGTTTACGATAATAAGTTTATTATGATAAATGGTCAAGCTAATGGTTTTACATATGCTGCCATATCATCATCTGGCAAGGCTTATAGAAATACAGCAATTATAGAAAATGGTACAATAAAAACATTAACGGGAGGTTTCTCAAACTACAACAATGCTTATGAAAATAAGGTAGAAATAAAAGGCGGCACTGTGGATGTCGTGTATGGGGCCCAAATTTCAGGAGTTGATACAAATACAGCTTATAAGAATACAGTAGAAATAACAGGAGGGGAAATTACCAACGCTATTGGCGCTAGCACAAACCCTACAACTGAACATGGAGGTGATTTATATCAAAATGAAGTTATAATATCTAACGGAACAATAAAAGGTTTCATAGCTGGTGCCCATAACGATAAAAATAGATCCGCTTACAATAACAAAGTAACCATCAAAAATACAGCCAAAATAGATGGTTCAATATTTGGTAGCAGAATAGAAGATGGAAACTTAAGGGCAACTGGCAACACGGTTACAATAGGTGACATATCAAAACCTGAAAATAGTAAGAATAAAATAATGCTAAAAAAAGATCAAACTATTATTTATGGCGGGTATTGTAGCAATTCTAGCAATTGCAATAAATCAGATATCTTTTCGGGAAATACTTTAAATTTACACCATGTAAGTGACTTGGAGATAAAAAATATACAAAATTTTGAGTACATAAATTTTATACTATCAAATCAACTAGAAAAAGAAGCATCTATATTAAAAATAACAGATGCTGGTCTAACAGATCTAAGCAAGACAAAAATAGGTGTTATGATGAGTGGGGGTATAAACACCAAGCTAAACATTGGAGATAAATTTATCCTTATAGAAAAACCAAAAGGAGGAAATATAGAAACGCCAGAAAATCTGGCAAACACAATGAATGAAAGCGCAAAAACAACGAGAGTGACAAGTGGTGTATCTAAAATTTATACTTTTGAACTCAAAACAGAAACCAACAATGCCGTTCCGGCAGTACCTCCTCAAGGACCTAATCTAAAACCATCTGTTCAAAAAATAATAGCTGTCGTATCTGAAACACAAGATAACCCTAAGCAAAAAAATATTGCCGAAACAAGTGCCATGATGGGCGGCATAGTAAATGAAGGAAGCGAAGCGATAAGTGGTATAGCTATAAAGAATGCAAATACTGCAAGCACAATAAGTGGTGGAGAGCTTGCAAATTTTGGTAGCATAGGCGGATCAAATGTGCGTCTAAATTCAGGCTCTCATGTTGATGTTAAAGGCTTTAATTTTGTAGCAGGCATCAGTAAGCAGGTGCTAGATATGATAACTTACGGAGCATTTATAGAGTATGGCGTGGGTAATTATGATAGCTATAATAACTTTGGTAATGCTGGAACGGCTCATGGCAAAGGCACAAGCAAATATATAGGTGCAGGTCTACTAGCCAAATTTGATCTAACAAATAACTACTACACGGAAGCAAGCATAAGAGCTGGTAAAATACGCTCTGATTATAAAAGCACTGATATAAATCCGGCACAAATGGCTGAATTTAAAAGCTCAAGGATGTATATGGGTGCACATATTGGACTTGGTAAGATATTTGAGATAAATGATAATCAAAATTTAGATATATATAGCAAGTTCTTTATCACAAGATTGGGTGCTGATACAATAGAGGTTATAGGCGAAAAGATAAAATTTCACACATCAAATTCTATGCGTGCCAGAATTGGAACAAGATATTCCAATGGTTTTAATGATAGCATTTGGGGCTATGCTGGTGCAGCATTTGAACGAGAATTTAACTCTGATGCAAAGGCTACAAACCTAACTCAAAATGAGCGAATCAAATCTCCAACACTTAAAGGAAATACCGCAATAGGAGAGCTTGGAACAAAAATACAAACACCTATCAAACCATTAAATATAGAAATTAACCTGCAAGCAATGGTCGGCAAACGAGAAGGTGTAAGTGGTGGCATAAACGCTGAGTTTAAATTCTAAATACTAAAGTCTCCCTTGTGGAGACTTTTATGTAAATTTTATTGCCTCTTTACGATGCATAAATTTTCCGTAGGCTTTATCTTATACATTTTTACGATCAAAGTATGTTATAACTGCCATATTATAAAATTTTAAGAGAAGCAGATGTGAAACTAGCGCAAGCACTGATAATCATGGGCGATCTACAAACAAAGATTGCCGAGCTTCAAACAGACTAAGCCAAAACGCAATAATGCAAGAGGGCGAAAAACCAGCCGAAGATCCAAACGCACTACTTGCCGAGCTTGAATCTTGCCTAAATGAGCTTGAAAATTTAATCGCTAAAATCAATATAACCAACGCTCAAAGCAAGATAAATGGCGTTAGCATCACGCAGATGTTAGCCAAAAAGAGCGTCTTTCAAAGCAGATCGCGATACTTAACGAGTTTATCAGCGAGGCATCGTCTCTGACAAATCGTAGCACAAAAACTGAGATCAAATTTCTAAGCTCAGTTGATGTCGCCGCCCTAAGAGCAAAATCAAATGAACTTAGTCGTGAGCTTAGAGAGCTTGATATGCTAGTGTAAGAGAGCAATTGGAGCGTTGAGCTAGTGTAAATTAAGCGTGAGATTTGCAAGGTTTTGCTGAAATTTTTAGAATTTTTGTATAAAATTTAAAGCACGAAGGTAGCAAATTTAGTGAGTGTAACCCAGTGTCAGGTTTGACACAAAATACATAGCGCTTTGGGCAGTGCATCGTTATATTTAGCCCTTAAATTTACAGGTGCAATGTTAATTTTAAACTTACTACCATACACTAGAAATTTGCGAGGGTGGGTTTGGGGTTGTGCTGATTATCCAACTCAATTTAGGCGTAGTGGTGGTGAAATTTATCGCTAATACCACTTTGTCACTGATACTACAAATTTAAAGCTAAAATTTCCAAGTTATCTTAAAATTTTAACTACTTCTTCCCATCCAAGCTCACTAGCGTAGTCTATCGCTAGTTTGCCACTTTTGCTAACGACATTTTTATCCGCTCCCATTTCAAGGCAGACTTTAACAAGTGATAAATTCCCAGATACCGCAAGCTCTTGAAGCATCGTTAGTCCAACACTACTTAGCGTATTTAGCTGGTCTAAATTTTCAGCAAGAAACTTACGATAGTCATTGATAGAATTTACACACATCGGATGATCTTTAAGGTATTCTGGGCGCTGTTTTTGCTCTCTTACGACCAAAATATCGTTAAAATCGCCAAAGTCAAAGCCCCACATCTCATCATGCTCGGCTCTTTCTTGCTCACTCATCTCGCTTCTTATGGCATGCACACTACGCACCATACGCCTTGCCCTCACAAGCAAACATCCAGTCACTAATCTCGCCGATACGCACCTTAACGCTATCGCCGTTTTTGATATTTATAAGATCGTTTGGCCCATTTACTAGCGTGCCAGTGATAAACTCGCCGTCAAAATCTATATCATTTATCCACATATGCTCCCCATACTCTTTGCCGTTGATCTCCTGAGTAAAAAGCACCTTCACGCATGCTATATCAAGTACTGGGATACCCCAAAACATCTCACGCCAAAAGTAGCCAAATGTCGCTCTTGCCATCTCAAAGGACTGCTCCATCTTGTCTTTGCTCTCGGCGACATAAAACACTGGCATATCGACCTCTTTGCTATCTACGATATCTTTTTGTTTGCCAATAATTTTTTCAAAAAATGCCATTTTAATCCCTTTTTATGAAATTTAAAAAACATTATATTGTTTTTTAAAATTTTATAAAATTAAAAGCAGAAATATAAAAAGTCGGAGAAGCTTCCGACCTAAGTTTAGCTACTCTTGTTCGCTCTCTTCAAGCTTTTTTCTAACTTTTACACGCAAAATGCTAGCTCCATCCATCTTTCTAACTTCGTAGTAGCATAGTTCATCTTCGACCCTGTCCCCAGCAACAGGCAAGCGACCTATTAAATTAAAGACATAGCCGCCTATCGTAACTTGATCCGTCTCATCATCAAAGCTTATGCCAAGCAGCTCTTCAACACTCTCAAGATCATAGCGACCATTAAACTCAAATATATTATCATTTATCTTTTTATACTGCTCACTAGCATCATCATGCTCATCATTTAAATCGCCCAAAACCTCTTCTATGACATCTTCCATAGTTAAAATTCCAGCCGTTCCGCCATACTCATCAACAACAAGAGCGGCTGACTTTTGCTCTTTGTTCATCAGGGTAATAATCTTTGATATAGAAAGGCTTTCAGGGACGATTAAAAATTCACGCACAATACCGTCAAAACTTTTATTTTTATTTTCGCCAAAGTGAATTTGCAATATATCTCGTATATGTATCATACCCAAAACAACATCTTTGCTTCCATCCACATAAGGATAGCGCGTGTATTTTGACTCAAAAATCAGCTTTAAATTTTCTTCAAAACTCTTTTGTTTATTTATACAAACCATATCGCGGCGTGGTGTCATTATCTCTTTTGCGACCGTATCACTAAAATCGACCGCATTTTTAATAATCTCTGTCTCAAAGTCATCAAGCACTCCGCCCTTCAAGCTCTCACCAACAATTATCTTTATCTCCTCTTCAGAGTGTGCAAGATCGCTCTCTTTAGCAGGCGCTATACCAAGCATTTTTAGCCCTATCGAAGCTAAAAAATCAAACATACGAATAACTGGTGAAAGAAGTACCCAGAAAATATGTAATGGGCGTGCGATTTTAAGGACTGATTTTTCAGCTTTTGCTATCGCAACAGATTTTGGTATCAGCTCACCTATAACAACATGAAGTAGCGTTATAATGGTAAATGCAATGGCAAATGAAACACTATGAACCACAATAGCATTTGCTTCAAAATATTTAGCCAATGGCTCTTGAATGAGTCTTGCTACCGCTGGCTCACCTATCCAGCCAAGAGCCAGAGAGCTTAGTGTTATGCCAAGCTGAGTAGCACTAAGATATGTGTCAAGGCGGTTTGAGATATCATATGCAAGCTGTGAATTTGGTACTTTCTCTTTTATAAGCTCTTCAAGGCGCGACTTACGAACCTTTACGATAGCAAATTCAGAAAGAACAAAGAAGGCGTTTAATAAAACAAAAAATATCGCAAGTGCGATCATAAAAAGCGAGTTGTCGCTACTGGGGTGCAATTAAAATCCTTAAAGTTTAAAATTTAAACGCTCATTATATCATAAAAGCTAATTTTTTTAAAATTTTTGTTAAAATTGACGAAAAAATAAGGTAAAAATATGAAAATTTTACAACATTTACGCCAAAAACGCCCCCTTGTGCATTGTATAACAAACTATGTAACTGTAAACGATGTCGCAAATGCACTACTTTCTGTTGGTGCTTCGCCAGTGATGGCAGATGATGAGAGCGAAGTTGATGAAATAACAGCTATCTCAAATGCCTTGCTTATAAACATAGGAACTCTAAATTCCCGCACTATATCATCTATGATAAAATCAGCAAAAAAAGCAAATGAGCTTAAGATACCCATAGTTTTTGATCCAGTTGGAGTCGGCGCTAGCACACTTCGCAATGAGACAGCATTTAGGCTTTTAGAGCAAGTAAATTTTACTCTTATTCGTGCAAATGCTTCTGAGATAAGCTTCTTAGCTAACAAAACTGGCGGGGCAAGGGGTGTTGATGCTAGCAAAAATGAGCTTGAAAAAGATATACTCGAGCATATAAATGCGGCTAAAATTTTAGCAAAAAAATATAACTGCGTAGTCGCTGTTTCTGGAAAGACTGACATCATAATAGATGAAAAGCAGACAAAACTTTGCAATAACGGCAGTACCATGATGGCAAATATAACTGGTAGTGGATGTATGTTAGGTGCAGTGATGGCGGCTTTTTTTAGGCGCAAGTGATGATAAATTTGAATCTGCACTAAAGGCAGTATGCATCTTTGGCATAAGTGGTGAAATGGCAGCCGAAAAAACCATCGCTAATAACGCAGCAAACGCTACCTTTAGAATAAATTTTATCGACGCGCTAAGCTTTATAGATGATGATATCCTAAATAAACGGGCAAAAATTTTAAGCCATTAGTGCGGTGGCTTAAATCCTTTTGCCAGTATCACTAGATATTTACAAGACCAGATGATAAGCCCAAGTGCTAGCAAAAATGCACTTAAATTGATAAAAAATATATAATCAAGCTCAAAATTTAGACTAACTCCTGCAAACAAGCGTGCAAAAGACACAACCCCAACAAAAACAAATATGGTCGTAGCAAAGCCCGAAGCATGCGGAGTTTGCCCTGAATGCCCAAGGGTAACACGAGTACCAAAGCCTATTAGTATCGTTAAAAAGTATCCAATAGCAAAGGCATGCAATGCACTTTTTTCAAACATTAAGCCAAGATTTAAAATTTCGCTTAAGCTGTCTAAAAATGAGATAAAAAAGCCTATCGGTATCCAATACAAAGAGACATAAAGTACCCAAAGTATCGCTGGTGAGCTAAAAAGTGGAAGCTTCCAAATACAAAACTCCCTAGCAAAAAGTACAAAGAGCAAAAAGCTAGTTAAAAGTAAAATTTTTGCCCCAAAAAAACTAAGCCCCAAAACATGCAAAAACAGCAACACATATAAAATAGACATAAATTTTTTTGTGCGCTTTATGGCATAGCCTTGCACTTTAATCGATGTAAAAAATGGTATCATACGCTGTGAAACCGCATAAACCACAACAAACAAAAATAGATAAAATCCCCCATATATCGCAAAAAGCTCAGATCCTACGCCAAACTTAGCCAGCAAAAACAAAGCATGAAATATTAGCCCACTAGCAAGCCCGACCAACACCCAAAAAGTATCATGTTTATCTTTTAAAAGTGACTTTTTGTGGATATTAAAAAGTAAGAAAAAGCTAAAAATTTGTGCTACTAAGTTTAAAATCATAAAAATTTGTGCATTAAAACCAAACAAGAAAGCCATCAAAACACCAACAGTACTAACAGCATAAGCAAAAAAATGACGCATATAAATACGCGATGGTATCTGGGCTTGGACTAAAAATTTTGGAAAAACCACAAATAAAAAGCCAAGAAAAAACTGTATAAAAACAATAAAAACAAAGGCGTATGCATGAAAGTCTATCACGCTATGACCGACACTTAAGGTACCTGTATAAACGCCAAGAAGCAAAAATGTAAAGGCAATGAGTCCAAGCATACCGCTTACAAAAAGTGGCTGGTGTGGTTGTGCGCAAAACCGCTCATACCAAGTGGCAAATCGACCTTTGGATGGCATGGGTGCTGGTGCTGGTGAAAATTTTAGCACTTGGCTTTGTGGTGGTTTTTGGCTAGAAAATATGGTATTTCGCCCTGATGGTTTAAACATATTTGCTCCGAAATTTATTTATTTTGCCTTATTTTAGCGTGAAAAATTTACTTTTACATTGATGAAGCACAAGAAATTTACATAGTTTTTAAGATGAAAATTTGTATAATTTATAGTTTGGGTAGATGTCCGAGTGGTTTAAGGAGCACGCCTGGAACGCGTGTGTGGGGCAACTCACCGAGAGTTCGAATCTCTCTCTATCCGCCATTTACCCCTTTCTTAATTTACTTTCTTTTCTTAAAAACTTCCTAATAACTCCTAAGATACAGCCTTTACTCTATATTACTGTTTTAATGGAGATTAAAAAAATATTTGTATCATTTTTTGTATCGCTATCAAAATTTCATCAAGTGATACAATTTAAAGATTGAAAACGGCAATCATAGGCAAAGAAAAAGAATAAGCGCACTTATAATTTGATAAAAATGTTAATCTTATAAAGCTGGGTTAAATTTTCTAGCCGCTAAACCATATTATCTATAACTTTCTTACTATTTTCTTCAAGCTTTTACATAGCTATGTCACGCTATTGCTCGTGCTTTAAAAGCTCTCTTTCGTAAGCAAAATTCTCATCCTTGTTTATATCATAGACCTACTAGCACTAAATGCTGCTATAGAAGCTGCTAGAGCAGGTGAACATGGTAGAGGATTTGCTGTTGTTGCTGATGAGGTTAGAAAACTAGCTGAAAGAACTCAAAAGTCTCTTGGTGAGATAGAAGCAAATACTAATGTCTTAGCTCAATCAATCAATGAGATGAGTGAGAGCATAAGAGAGCAAAGTGAAGCAATTAATATGATAAATCAGGGTGTAAGCGAGGTTGATGCTATGGCTAAAAGCATTGTAGAAGTATAGTAAGAATAAATTCTAAAAACACCTACTAAATATTCATAAAGCATCACGGCGACAGTCGGCTCTGCTGTCGGTTTAATTCCAAAATCCAAACTAATCGTAAAAATAAATTGAAAAACTAGTATTTTTTAGCTATCATAAGCCGTAAGGAAAAAATATGCAAAGCAATGAAATTTTTACACTTATAGGCATCCCAGCTCTTATTTGTTTAGCGCGTATTACAGATGTTACGCTTGGCACGATCCGTATTATTTTTGTTTCAAAAGGACAAAAATATTTGGCTCCGATCCTAGGCTTTTTTGAAATAATGGTCTGGCTTGTAGCCATAACTCAAGTCATGCAACACCTTGATCACTGGCAAAACTATATCGCCTATGCGCTCGGTTTTGCATTAGGAAATTTCCTAGGAATTTGGCTAGAAAACAAACTAGCTCTTGGCAATGTCATGGTAAATATCGTAACAAAAACAGATGCAAATATCCTTGCAAAGATACTAAGAGATTGCGGATACTGGGTCACACAAACTGACGCGGTGGGAAATGATGGCAATGTTAGTATCCTAGTAACTATCATCAAAAGAAGCGATGTTTCAAAGATCATTCCCATCATAAAAAAGCACAATCCTTGGGCTGTTTATTCTGTAAGTGATATGCGCTATGTTAATACAAGCGCAGCAAATATGCCTGTTACATATGATATCAAACGAAAGAATATTCTAAAAATAAAAGAAGATGATATAAAGTAGCTAAAGTTAAATTTCTTGAGTCTCTTTAAGGGTTAAAAATTTATAGAAATTTTGGCTAGTTACAGCCAAAATTATTTATATTGCTTTGTTTTGCTATGGCAGTTTTTACCGCTTCCGCAACCGCAGTCTTTTTGCTTAAATTCTTTCACATAGACAAAATAAGCCGCCGCAAGACCGATAGCAACCAAACCTAAAGTTTCATATAAACTCATATCTTTTCCTTTAAACTTACAAGGATTTTGGGCGAAAACTCGCCCAAAAATATTATTTCATATCTTTTGCTTGAACCCAGATGACAGCATCTTGGCTTAGCTCTTTGCCTTTATACTCAGTGTCAGGACCTACGCCAAGTGCAGCAAATCCCCACCAACCAGCTTTTGGTATGCCAAATGTAAATTCGCCATGCTCATTTGCCTTAATCGTTAGCGTTACAAAGCTATCTTGTGGAGCATCGACCTTGCCTTTTTTGTTAGTCGTATTTGTTTTAACATTTAGGTCGTGATTTAGGTATTCAACCTCGATCTCAGCAAACGGTACTGGTTTGCCAGCTGATTTTACGATACCTGTAAATGTGCTTCCAGCCCAGATAGAGTAAGGCTTAGCTAGTGGTACGATTTCAGCCTTTAGACCTAGCTCAGCATCCCAATCCGTAGGCGCTCCAGCGACATTTACAATAGTTTTTGTAATCTGTTGGATATACGCACCTTCATTTGCTTCATAGTAAGGCGCAGGTGTCAAAACAAAGACATGATCGCCCATGCTGCGAGCCTTGTAAGCAGTTTCATATCCCATACCAGCGTTGTGGCTACCTGTAAATTTCGCATCTTTTAATGTTGCTTTTAGATCAGTTTTTTTCTCTTTGTGAATAGCGTAAAAATCGACCACGCCAGCTCTACTCTTATCCTCTTGCAAGCCCATATCCATCGTATGTTCATCAGCAAATGGATGAGTAAAAACTAGCTTAAGTGGGATTTCGCCACCTTTTTCTAGTGCTGATTCTGGTGTATAAAGCATTTGAAAGTGCGCCATAGCAGAGCTTGCAAAAGCTGCTGCAACTATTGATGAGATTAGAATTTTTTTCATTTTAGCTCCTTACTTTGCTATATCTTTTGATTGGATTATTACTTCATGCCCCTCGCCAGCAAACATTCTTGCCTTATATTCGCCCTCTGGCTGGTCAAATGTAAATGTGCTGTCTTTATCAAATTTGCCCTCTACGATAACTTTATCGCCTTGAAGCACTTTAAACTCAACGCCACTTGCGCTTGAGCCATCGCTAAATCCAGCCTCGCAAGTGATGGTCTTATCTCCATTGTCAAAGCAACTCATAAGCGCTGTATGCGCAAATGCTGCTTGGCTCATAAGAGCAACTAATGCTGATGAAAATAAAATTTTTTTCATTCTCTCTCCTTTTATTAAGATTTATTTACGATTCCGCCGCTCCAGTTGCGTTTTTTTTCAGGCAAAAACCATAAGAATAAAACAGCAAAAAGAAGCATAAAATAATACACACTCATCGCCGTAAGCCCATCAATCCCTAAAATTTGCGAGCTTGTAAAAAATACTGTTGAAACAAAGAGCGCCAAAGCAAACGGAAAAAATATACCAAACGCCATCCACGCCCAGCTGTTTGCCTGCATTTTTACAACTATCATCGTGGCTATACAAGGTGGGGTAAGCAACATAAAGATGATGATAGAAGCAGCATGTAGTGGCGTATATCCGCTATTTTTAGCCATTAGCTCTTCAGGGCGCACGCTACTTTCATCGGCTAAAGTCGTAGCATCGCTTTGAGCGGTTGCGTTATCATCAGCAGCTTTTATAGAGCTTACATCTTTGTTTGACTCATAGATGCTTCCAAGCGTTGCCACGGCGCTCTCACGAGCCGCAAATGAGCTTAAAAACGCGACATTTATCTTCCAGTCAAAGCCTGCATATTGCGAGATAGGCTCTAGCGCTCTGCCTGCCATGCCAAGTAGCGAACTTTCTATCTTGTCATTTTTTTGTTCGCGTAAAATTTTATTTCGTCCAGTTGAGAGTTTGCGAAGTTCGCTGTTTATTATCTTTGCCTCTTTATCAGCTTTTGGCATTACAAATCTAAAATACTCGGGATTTTTTGCCTGATACGCCTCATCAACGCTGCTTGCGCCACTCATTTTCTTGGCTCTATATCCATCATAAAAATTTAACAGCTCAGCTACTTTTTCACGGCTATCTACGACTGAAAAATAAGCTGATTTTGAAGCAGCTTTATTAAATTTATCAAGCAAAACTTGCTCTTGCTTAGCATAATACTCTATCTTTTCTTGCGAAAGACCAGGAAACTGAAGCAATACAAAAAGTATCACAGCCACAGCTATAACGATAGTGCAAACCTTTTTTATATATGTCCAAACACGCTCACAAGCTCTTAAGATCACACCCTTAAATGTAGGCATGTGATAAGGCGGCAACTCCATCACAAACGGCGCAGTTTCACGTGTTTTTAAGATAGTTGCAGTTAGAAATTTAGCTATCAAAAGTGCTGCTAGCACTGTAACGGTCGAGATGTAAAAAAGCATTATGCTCATTTGCGTTGGGAAAAATGCACCAAGTAAAAGCGTGTAAAATGGCACTTTAGCAAGGCAGTTCATAAGAGGGACTGTAAGGATAGTAGCCATCCTAGCTCTATCATCGGCTATGCCTTTTGTACTCATAACCCCAGGCACCGCGCACCCTCCGACAAACGCTCCACCTAGCACAAGTGGCAGAGTGCTTTGTCCGTGAAGTCCAAATTTACGAAATAGCTTATCTAATATAAACGCCATTCTAGGCATGTATCCCACATCTTCAAGTATAGCTATCAAAGCAAAAAGTATGAAAAATATCGGCAGGTAGTTTAGTAAAGCGATGGTTGAGTTTGTTATCCATATCGCCATATCAGTTATCATCGGCACTTGGGCTATGTTAGCGGCTGGACTTATATCAATGACAAAATTTTTAATCATCGCAAGAAGCGGCCAAGTGTAGTTTGTAAGATGATAGCCAAAAACTATACTAAGCTCATATATCATAAAAACGATAAGCAGCAAGACAGGAAAGCTTAGCCATTTATTTAGCACAAGAGCATCTACCCTATCTGTCGTAGTTGGTACACCTTTTTTAGTTTCGCTAACGCACTTATGAAAGATGATGTCAGCATTTTCGTAACGAAATGCAGCTAAAAAAGAGCCGATGTCTTTGTCAAATTCTTGTTTAAATCTCTGTTTTGCGCTCTCTAGTAGCAAGCTTAAATTTTCATTTTTATCCCTTAAGCTCTCTATAACGCTGATATCGCCCTCAAGTGCCTTTATACAAAGCCAGCGTTTGCTTAAATTTTCAAAACTATCTGTGCTTATCTGTGGTTCTAGCTCATTTATAAAACTTTCTAAAGCATCATAATCAGCTCTAAATTCAGCATAGTTTTGCTTTAAATCTTTAATATTTCTTAAAACTTCAATTATCGCTTCCTTGCCTTGTCCCTTTGCGCCAACCGCCTCTATAACAGGACATCCCAAAAACTCACTCATCTTTGTGCTATCGATGATGATACCGCGCCCCTTGGCAACATCACACATGTTTAGCACTACCACGACTGGCACGCCTATCTCAAGTAACTGAAATGTTAGGTATAAATTTCGCTTTAAATTTGATGCATCTACTACATTTAAGATAATATCTGGCTTTTCATTAAGGATAAATTCCTTCGCCACGCGCTCTTCAAGCGAATAAGAGCTAAACGAGTAGGTCCCTGGCAGATCGACCATCTCAACATCCATATCGCCTATACCAAAGTAGCCTGACTTTTTATCGACTGTTACGCCTGGGTAGTTTGCGATGTGCTGGCAGATACCACTGATCATGTTAAAAATAGTTGATTTACCGCAGTTTGGCTGACCTGCAAGCGCGACTTTTATCTGTTTTGGCATGGCTCAACCTTTATCAGCATTGCTTCGCTTTTTCGCAGAGAGATTAGATAGTTATGAATTTTTAGCTCCATCGGATCTTTAAAGGGTGCTTCTCTTACAACTTCTATTCGCGCACCTGGTACAAAGCCCATATCTAGGAGCTTTTGAAGTAATTTAGCATCGGCATTTACCGATAAAATTTTACAAGTTTGACCTGATAAAACCTCATCCAAATTCATTTTTTGCCTTATTTTGATAATTATTACTAAATATTAAATTATATACACTTATTTTTTAATAACAAATAAAATTTTTAAAATTTGGATTTATTTTTTGATTTCAGATTAAATTTTAAAAGCTCTTAAAGCATTTAATATCGCAAGGATAGTCACTCCAACATCAGCAAAAATGGCAAGTGGTATATTTGCATATCCAAAAACTGCTAAAACAAGCACTCCAAGCTTAAATCCTATACTAAAAACTATGTTAAATTTAGCTATGCCGATGGTTTTTCTAGCAATTTTTATGGCTACTACCAGCTTTGAGATATTGTTATTTACAAGCACGACATCAGCCGTTTGCACCGCAGCGTCTGAGCCCAGCATAGCCACGCCCACATCGGCTCTAGCGATAACTGGAGCATCATTTATCCCATCGCCTACATAGGCGATCGTGCCACTATTTTTAGAGATGATTTGCTCTAAGACGGCGACCTTTTCATTTGGTAAAAGCTCAAAATGTATCTCATCTATCCCAAGACTTTGCCCCACCTCAACTGCCACCGCCTCTTTATCGCCTGTGATGAGAGCTGTTTTTATGCCATTTTGCCTTAGCCATTGGATACTTTTTGCGCTTTCTTTTCGTACCTCATCTTTTAGCTCAATATATCCCGCATAAGTGCCACCTACTGCGATATGAACGGCTGTTTGGCTTGTTTGTTCTAGCTTATAATGGCTTAAAAATTTTACACTTCCTACCTCTATCAAAGCTCCATCCACAAGTGCTTTTACACCAAGTCCTGCGCTCTCTATGACATCTGTTATCTCGCCAGCTCCGATGTAAGCTCTGCTAAGCGAAAGCGCGATAGGATGAGTACTATGGCGCTCAGCTAGGGCTGCAAAGCGTAAAATTTCATCCTCGCTAAACTTGCTAACGCTTACTATTTTGCTAATCACAAACTCGCCCTTACTAAGCGTGCCTGTCTTATCAAATGCGACAGCGCCAAGCTTTGAAAGCGTCTCTATAAAGCTACTACCCTTTATCAAAATGCCGTTTTTACTAGCCCCACCGATGCCACCAAAAAAGCTAAGCGGCACAGAAGCCACCAAGGCGCACGGACAAGAAACTACCAAAAATATCACCGCCCTTTTTATCCACTCACTAAACTCGCCCCCAAATATAAACGGCGCAACAAACGCCAAAATAAAGGCAAATCCAACCACAATAGGCGTATAAATCCTAGCAAATTTAGTGATAAATTTCTCACTTTTTGACTTTTTAAAGGCAGCATTTTCTACCATCTCTAAGATGAGCTTTGCCGTTGAGTTTTCATAGTCTTTTAGCGTTTTGATATGCACTAAGGCTGATAAATTCACATACCCGCTCATTATCTTATCGCCCACAAAAGCCTCAAGTGGTAGTGGCTCGCCGTTTATGCTTGCTGTATCAAAAAGCGTCTGACCAGATACGATAACACCATCTATGGCGACCTTTTCACCAGCTCTTACGACGATAGTCTCGCCGACTTTTATCTCATTTGGAGCAACTTGTAAAATTTGCCCTTCGCGCAATACATTTGCGTGATTTGGCGTAAGATCCATTAGCTCAGCTATAGACTTTCTAGAGCGCGCCACAGAGTAGTCCTCAAAGCTTTCAGCCACCCTGTAAAACAACATTATAGCCACCGCCTCAATCATCTCGCCAATGCTAAATGCCGCCAAAGATGCGATACTCATGAGAAAATTCTCATCAAGGCTAAGCCCATTTTTTAGGCTTTTTACCGCCTTTATCATCGCCTTATATCCGGCCACTAAAAGCGCGCCAGCTAGTAAAATGACTTTGATGCTTTCTTCTTGCATAAAGCCAAAAGCAACCAAAATCACGCTAATGGCGATAAGTAGCCACTCTTTTTTAAAATCGCTCACCAAAAGCCCTTAAAATAAAATTTTCATTCCAGGCTCGACCTTGCTCATTTGTGCTTGAGCCTGAGCTAAAATTTCATTTGCCCTGCTCTCATCAAAATCAAGTAAAATTTTACCCGTCGCATGGCTTAAAGCGACCTCATGTACGCCATCTATCTTGGCGATCTTGCTCTCTATCTTTGCAGCACACGCAGCACAGCATGCACCTAAAATTTCATACTTTTTTGTCATCTTTTACTCTTTTATATGGCTTAAAGCTTGTTTAAAAATTTGCGATATGTGCTCATCTGCAAGCGAGTAATAAACCATCTTGCCATCACGGCGATTTTTTACTATTTTGCTTGATTTTAGCAAGCGTAGTTGGTGTGAGATAGATGAGTGCGACATGCTAAGAAGTGCGGCTATATCGCACACGCACATCTCAGAAATGCTTAGCGCCCAAATGATTTTGACTCGTGTTTGGTCGCTAAAAATTTTAAAAAAGTCCGCAAGCTCCGCAAGGCTAGCATCATCAGGCATTTTAGCCTTTACGGCTGCTAAAATTTCAGTGTGAATGCAATCTATCTCGCAAATTTCATCATTTTGCATTTATAAGCTTCCTTTCAAAAAACTATATATGAGCATATATTCAAATGAAAGTATAAATCAAAATGGATAAAATTTTACTTAATCACATTTTAATTTTACAAAAATCAATAAAAAGCCAAAATTTAACTCTTTGCAACTATCTATCATACATTTTAAAGCCATAGGATAAAAACTATAAATAGCCCCAAAGCGGGGCTATTTGCATTAAAGTGATTGAAGAATTTTTGGCTTTGAAAAAGCAGTGATAGGCTTTATCTCGCCTTTAAATTTTTCTATTTGTGCTAGCACAGTGTGGGCTGAGTTGCTTTGAGCTAGCTTTGATGTGCCTTTATCAAATGTAAGGACATTCACGCAACCGTGCTGGCATAGGCTCTTCTCGCCCCAAACTTCAGGTTCATACCACGCGCCTTCGCAGATGATGGCTACACTTTCTTTAACCAAGTCAGTCACTAAAACGCCAGCTAGAATTTCACCCCTATCGTTAAACACGCGCACGATATCGCCACTCTTTAGACCGCGAGCTTTTGCGTCATTTGGATGCATTAGCACTGGCTCTCTACCACTAACTTCAGCAAAATTTCTAATGATAGAGTTGTTTAGCTGAGAGTGCAAGCGATAGCGTGAGTGCGGGCTTACGATGTGTATCGGATACTTTTTAGCATTGCCTAGCCACTCTTTTGGCTCTATCCATGTAGGGTGCGCTGGGCAGTCATCATAGCCCATTTTAGCGATGGTTGGAGAGTAAATTTCTATCTTGCCAGATGGTGTGCCTAGGCGGTTTTTGTTTGGATTTTCTCTAAAGGCTGCAAGGCGAGTGTAAAATCTCGTTTCGTTGTTATCTTTATCAAATCTCACAAAACCCCTCTCTCTAAATTCCTCAAAGCTTGGCATTTTATAGCCTAAATTTTTAGCTTGTTCGGCTGCGTCAGCGTAGAACTCTTTTGACCACTCTAGCTCGCTTTTGCCCTCGCTAAAGACCTCGCCTCTGCCCCAGCGCTTGCAAATTTGCTCGCATATCCAAAAGTCACTCTTACTCTCACCCATAGGCTCGATGAGTGCCTTGTGGGCTATGATGTACTCGCCTGTTGGACCTGTTTGGTTTATATCATCACGCTCAACTTCGATAGCCACTGGAAGGACGATGTCGCTTAGTTTTGCGGTACTTGTCCAGTATGGCTCGGCGGTGATTACAGTGTCAAATTTACGCCACTGTTTTACGATGTTATTTACATCTTGGTGGCGCGTAAAAATCGATCCTGAAGCAAGATACGCCACTCTCATATGTGGAAGCTTTATCTTAATACCGTCATAATCTATCTCTTTGCCAGGGTGCTCAAGCGCCTCGATGGAGCGAGATGATGGGATGGTGATGTTTTTAGTCGTTTTCCACGGTGCGCCATCGACATCTTCGTATTTGCTATCTATTCTAGTGCTTATGCCTTTTAGCACTGGTGCTATCTTATCTAGTGCACCATCTGCGCCGTATCCTAGGCTAAACTCAAAGCCAAGACCTTCTTTGCCGATGTGACCTAGCATGGCATTTAGCACCACAAGCGCCCAGAATGGCTGCTCGCCGTGGTCTGCTCTTTGAAGCGCTCTACCGATTAGCACGGTGGTTGGCTCTTTTGCGATGGTTGTGGCAAATTTTGCTATCTCATCTGCACTGATACCGCAAATTTTGCTCGCCCAGTTTATATCTTTTACCACTTTATCGGTAGTTCCAAGGAAATAATCCTTAAATTTATTAAAGCCGACTGTGTATTTTTTGATAAACTCAGCGTCATAAAGGTCGTTTGTAAATAGATAATGACACATTGCGATGATTAGCGCGGTATCGGTATTTGGATTAATGATGAGATTTTGTGAGCCAAAGTATCTTGCTGTGTCATTTACCATAACATTTACGCTGTATGTTTTTATGCCTGATTTTTTAAGCTCTTGCATACCAATGTAGCCATCATGCGTTGGCGGAACAGATGAAATTTGGTTTGTCACGATAGGATCTGTCGCCCAAAATACCACATTTTTAGCATTTTTTATGACTGCTTCCCATTTTGTTGCCATATCATAAACCGAGCTACTTCCAAGCACATGTGGCATGATGACAAGCCCAGCGCCTGTTGAGTAGTCTCCGCTTTCTTCGACATATCCGCCAAGCACTTTTAGCATTCTATGAGCGACTGTTCTGCCCCAGCTTACCTTACCGCTACCGCCCCACCAGTAGCACTCGCCATATATCGCCTCTGCGCCATATTTGTCAAAATTTTCTTTTAGCGCATGTGCAGCAAGATCAAGCGCCACATCCCAGCTAACGCGCACGAACTCATCTTTACCGCGTAACTCATTTTTGCTAGGTTTGCCAGCTTTTAGATAGCTTTTGCGCACCATCGGATACAAAACGCGGTTTTCATTTTGTATCGCATCTGGGAGCGAATAGTTCATTGTGTTTGGAAATTTATCGCCCTCAAAGTCGCTGACTGAGACTATTTGACCTGAGTTGATGTTGGCGTAAAAAGAACCAAAACGATTTGCGCCAAAGAGCTTTTTGTTGTCAAATATCGTTTGGGTTACGCCCTCTATCCTACTAGCGTTTAACGCCGTTGCACCAAGTGCTGAAAACTTGATAAAATCTCGTCTTTTCATCTTTTCTCCCTTTAAAAAAGTTTATTCGTTCGTCTTTGCATTTTGTTGTAAAAATTTGGTTATCAAACTTAGTTCATCAGGCTCGATCGCTATATATCCGATATCTATCATGCTTTGTAAATTTGCTGGCCACTGCGCCGCTGTGAAGGCATTTGGCTCATGCAAGCGGTGGCATGCAGAGCAGTTTGCCTCATAAAGCTCACTAGCCTTTTTATTTAGCTCTTTTGTATCTTTTGTGATAGCACTCGTACTTACTTCATACTCACCCTCGCTCTCATGCCAAATCTCACCGTAATCATCTTCAATATCCTTTAACACTTTGAAATTTTTAGTATCTTCAGTATTGTAATTTATATAAATTTCGGCATTGCTCATTGACTTTTGCATAGCGCCTAGGTAGTTTTGCAAAACTGCACCTTTTACTTTTATGAGTGTTTTATCTGCGTTAGTTTTTAAAACTTCAACCGGTGTTAGGACTAAAATTTTGCCAATCTCTTTGCCATTTTGCATAATAGGCGTATCCTCAGAGATAAAATCAGCATTCACGCATATCACAAAACAAAGCAAAATGGGAAAAAACTTAAATATTTTCATAAAAACTCCTTAAGTAGAATTATTAATAAAATAATATAAAATT
The DNA here is from genome assembly GCF_050586305.1 of Campylobacter australis. Taxonomy (NCBI): domain Bacteria; kingdom Pseudomonadati; phylum Campylobacterota; class Epsilonproteobacteria; order Campylobacterales; family Campylobacteraceae; genus Campylobacter; species Campylobacter australis. The sequence continues at coordinate 25,806 of NZ_JAXUAA010000007.1, forward strand.
GTTGCTTAAAATTATATTTGTGTATTGATAGCAAAAACAGCTTTTTATATAGTCAAAACAGAAGTTTAAAAACTAGAATGTAAAATAATCTTATTAAAAAAGAGTAAGATAAAAGATAAATCTGCCAGTTTTTTGCTGGCAGATAAATTTATGATAAGGTTTTAATGAGTTATTGGTCAATGAAAATATCATTTTTAATTTCAAGCATTACAGTATTACCGTTATAGTCACTTTCATATTGTGTGTAACCATTTTTATCTATACCCTTATTAAAGCCATTAAGACTTATATGGCTGCTATTTTCACCATCAATTTTTAAAATTCCATCACTATTTGCATCAAAAACATCTTTTGCAGTTATATTTAACTTAGCACTATTATTTTTTAGATCGATTTTGTTAAATTCTGCACTTATAGAACTGATAGACGATAAGTCTATACTATTTGAATTTGATACACTATTAATGATAAGAGTTTTATCGTCAGATACTGAAATTTGTATCTTATTGTCACCCGGATCTGCCTCTTCGCTGGTTGTGTGAGTTGCTTTATCTGTATCTTTATAGATGATAGTATCATCAGAGCCATCTTTTACAGTTAAAATTTTATGTGCTTTTGCGCCATCTTCAAGTATAATGGTATCTTTATCATTTCCACCATAAACATCTGGCGCTATAGTATCTTTTCCTGAGATTATTATAGTATCGCTACCACTACCGCCATTTACAAATAGATAGTTATTTGTATTATCTCCTGAACCAAGATCAGACTGATAAACACTTTTTGCTCCATCTTTTAAAACAATAGTATCATCGCCGCCCTCTGTGTTAATCCTAGTAAATCTACTATCAGAACCAGCTACAACAACTTCATCGTTTCCACTAAGTGTATATATTAGCCCCAAATCACCATTGCCTAACTTAATGCTTTCTGATGTTATCTTCTTTGCTGCCTCATCAAAATTTTCAGCCGTTAAATCCTGTGATGCAATACCACTTTTTTGTATTATATTGCTTCCTATAATACTATTATTAACAACTATTTTATTGTCGCCATCAGTTTTCTGCCCTACTTGACCACCATAAAGAGAATTTCCCACATTCGAGCCTGTTAATGTGATATTATCTGCACCACTTCCACCAGCAATATAATTGCCTACAGTTGAATTGACTATGTTGATTGTATCATTGCCATTGCTAGCATTTACTGCATTTTTAACTGTGGAATCATTTATATTAATTGTATCATTTCCATTACCAGCTATTACATTATTTTGCACAGTTGAATTGCTAATTGTTATATTTCGAACACTGTCAGCATATGAGCCCCATTCTATTACGCCATCAGTTAAAGCTGAATTTATAACTTTAATTTCAGTGGAGCCTATGCCACCAGCTATTTGATGTGCGGTAGCATCTTTTACTTCTATAAAATTATCTTTTCCATCTCCTAGATGAACAGTTCCTCTCGCTGTTGCGCCATCTAAAATTTGTATCGAGCTATTATTGCCATTTCCATGAGCTATATTTCCTACACTTGTATTTTTCCCTGTTATGATTATTTTATCATTATTGCCATTGTCTATAGACATGGTATTTAAAATAGAACCATCTTTTACAATAACAACATCATTGTCTCCACTTTGACCACTTACCCAACCTTCAACATTTGAACCACTGATTACTATATTATCTGCACCGCTTCCACCTACAACACTGCCCTTAATAGTGCTTTTTTCAATTGTAATAGCATCATCATGATCTTGTCCATCTACTTTACCCAAAATGGTACTATTACTGATTACAATAGTATCTTTGCTCTCTAAACCACCTAAACTACCGCCTTCGACATCACCTTTTACGGTAGCATTATTGATCACTATAGTATCATTATCATTTTTGCTGATCTGACCACTATGCATAGCAGAAGTTGCTCCTTTACCACCATTTATGTACTGATTTATAGTAGCGTCATCTACATAAATTTTATCGCTTCCTTCCCTACCTTCTATTCTTCCCACAACAGTTTCTTTGCCGCTTACCTTGATCGTATCATCGCCCCACAAGCCTCGTATATCAATTACATTTGCGCCACTTTCGACATAAAACTCATCATCACCTTCTCTTCCGTTAATTAAATTTACTTTGGCTTTCTCTTTTACGGTTATAGTATCATTACCTTCATCGGCTTGAACTATAGTTGCAATAGCTTCATTAGACAATGTAACTTTATCATCACCTTTTCCAGTACCGATAGCATAAGCTCTTGAGCCTTTACCGCTTATCTCAACTGTATCATTTCCACTTTGGGTATCTTTCCAGCTTACATCATGAGACATAGTATCGGTAAGTATCCAGCCGCCACTTACAACTGTTTTGCCATCTTTTATAGATGTAGTAAAAACACCGCCACCATCTTTTAAGCTCACAAAGTCATCTCCGTCACCAGTTATGACATTATTTGATCTACTACCTCTGCCCTCTATATTTACAGTATCTGTGCCATTTCCAGTCATTATACCAGACCAATCTTCTGTGATACTTTTTATATCTTGATCTGTTAAATTTGGATCACCTTTGTAATGTAAATCTTTGCTTAGTGAATTTCTTAAACCCAAATCAAGCAAATCAGTCTCTGCTAAATCAGCCCTAGTAGCATTTACTATATCACTATTTTCGCCAGTTACTCTTGAACCATCTAAAATTTTTACATCATCGTTGCCATCGCCAGTATAGATATTATTCGCACCAGCCTTATTAATAAGTGAAATTTCATCTGCACCTGTTCCTGTAAAGATATTTGCAACCTTTATACCATCTATAACAATGCTATCTTTACCATCTCCGCCAAAGATATTCATCTTTGCAGCCTGCACATCATCAAGCACAACTACTGAAACACTTGAATCGCCAGCATATTTTGCCGCATTAGTCTCATTTGTGATAACCAACTTTGTGGTTTTATCAGTACCGATAATGATACCACTATCTTTGTTTATATACCAACCATCTTGGATTTGAAAATTCTCTTTTGTATAAGTCAAATAAGCTTTTTGAAATTCCTGTCCGTTGATGGTTTTTGTTTCGCTGCTTATCGTGTAGTCAATCGGCAAAGACGGCGTAAATGACTTTGTAAAATTTGCGGTATTTGAAGGATTAAATGTGCCGCTTACGGCAACATTGCTACCACCATTCATAGCAGCATTTAATGCTTTAAAATAACTACCACTTTCTCTGCCAATAGCCTGAATAGTATAGGCAGAACTTGGAATTTCAATCTTTAATGGATTTAATGGTTCTGGAGTTGGTTCTGGCTTTGGAGTTGGTAAAACATCTATTTCACCAGTGCCACTTTCAGTGTCACTACCACCCCCTACAAACCGTACAGGTGTTGCAAACCCAAAGTTATTATTTCCAAGATCTCTACCATCACCATATACATTTGACTCATGACCACCTTGTGCAAAGTAGCTCTCATTTAACATAGCAGTACCTTCACCGCCAGCACCAGCGTTACCACCAGCTGCAGTCTCTTCTAACTGTGTTAGATCTTCACCTGCTAAGATTGCTTTTTGTAAATCAGTTATATCTGCTACTGTATCATTACCAAAGCTTTCATTACTTGAAGCACTTTGATCAATTGTCATAGTATCGTTATCTAAGATACTTACATCTTTGCCATTATCCATAGATAAAACAGCTTTAGAATTTCCTGCAGTCTTAATAACTTCTCCTAGAAATATTGCATCTCCTGCTTGAAGTATTCTTTGATTGCCATTAGCATCAACTGCTATAACGCTACCTGTGATTTGTCTAACTGTACCAACTTGAGTTGCCATAGTTTTTCCTTAGAAATTTAAATTTTTATGGATTATATCTAAATGGGGGGGGGTTTTGTCTATTGTACCAAAGTACAATATAAAATAAAACTCATATTACACAAATGCTTTAAAGCTTAAAATATAGGATATTTAGTAGTAGTTAATGATGTAAAAAAATCATTAAAAATTTGTAAAACAATTATGAAATTTGTATAAATTTGATGTTATTTTGTAGAGAAATTAGAGTAGCTTTTTAAAAATTTATAGATTTGTTTATGTTTTTATAGGGCAAGGCTGTGAAATATTGAAAATGGTTTATATGAGTTTTTGGGTAGGGTGTCTGAATATATGTTGTTGTATTTAATATAAAAATTTAATGATTTTTAAAAAAGTAGCAAATCTCACCTCGGTTAGAACCAAGATGAGAAATACTATATAAGCTTAATATGTCAAAATTTATATGTATAACCTAAATATATAGCTCTATTTATCTCTTCTATTTTTTTAGAATTTAGCTTGACATCATATTTAGTATAATAACTCTTTAAACCAAGCTCAAACGCTACATTTTCATTGACATTTAATTCCGCGCCTATTCTTGATCCAGCCATAAAATGACTGCCTGTTTCCTTGGTGTTGTTAAATTTTACATTTATTCTATTTACACCAGCATAAAGACCAAGAATTAATCTTACATTATCTGTAATAGTTGGAGTAAAATCAGCATTAAGTAAAAAATTATGATTTGTCCATTTAATATTTTTACCAGCGACACTATCTTTTGCAGAACCATTATAGTGATAGCTACCATAAATTCTATATATATCAAAATCATATCCAGCCCTTAGTCCATAAATTGGGCGAACATCTTTTGCTTTCTCTGATATTTTAAGAATTGAATGCGATAAAGCTCCTTCGTAACCAATAAATGCGCCTTGTGCTAAGGCAACAGAACTAGCTGTAGCTAAGCTAAGTGTTAGTTTTAAAAAACTATTTTTCATATTTTTCCTTTCTATTATCATAATGTGGAAGTATTTTAACTAAAAAATTTTTAAATTTTAATTAATATATGATTTACAATTTGTAATTTTTAGTATTTTTAAACCAGAATTATGTAAAAATTTTTAAGAAAAAATTGAAACATTATAAAAAGCAAAATACCAATATCTAAGTCAAGCATTTAAATTCAGTTTCTTAGAACTGGGCTTGTATATTAGTCATTTTCTATAAATTTCCAAACAGCATTTGAAAAAATAATATTTCATCTGCTATCATTTTGCTATTGTCTTTTATTAAACACAAATCAAAATAATCCCAAAAAACAGATATCATAATATTTTTCTTATCAATTAATATATAAAATAATATTTGACTTATACTAAAAATTGTAATAAGATTTCACTATTAATCTTTTAAATTAAGAAATATAAAAGAATTAAGACAAAAATTATCTTTTTTGAAAGGAAAGAAAATGGGCGAAAAAAATTTCACCAGACGGGATTTGCTAAAAACCGCCTGTATTGGCGTTAGTGCGCTTAGCCTTAGTGGCGGCGTTACTGGCGTTTTAGCAGATGAAAAGAAAGACAATGGCAACAAATCTGGTCTACCAAGTGTTGATGTGCTAGTCATCGGCTCTGGTGGAGCTGGTCTAAGAGCGGCAACGGCAGTTAGGAAAGAAAATCCAAATTTAAGCGTTGTGGTTGCTACAAAAATGATGCCATCACGCAATGCCACCTGTATGGCTGAGGGTGGCATAAATGCAGTTACGGACTTCTCGCAAGGTGATAGTTTTAAGCTTCACGCCTACGACACCGTTAAGGGTGGGGCTTATCTTTGCGATCAAGACACGGTTGTGAAATTCTGCGAGCTAGCAAATAAAGTCGTGCATGAACTTGACTTTAACGGAATGCTCTTTTCTCGTAGAGATAATGGTGATATAAACTACAGATTTATGGGCGGAGCAAGCAAAAAACGCTGCAATTTCTCAGCTGATAAAACTGGTCATATCTTAATGCATGCCTGTTTAAATGATGCGATAACAAACGGCGTAAAATTTTTAATGGATCATGAGCTACTTGAAATTGGCGTAAATGAAGGCAAATGCGAGGGTGTCGTACTTCGTAATATCCAAACTGGTGAAATTTACCCTGTACTTTGCAAGTCACTTGTCATCGCCACTGGCGGATATACGAGAATTTTTTACAACCGAACTTCTACACCGTTTATAGCCACAGGCGATGGCATCGCAGCTGCACTTCGCGCTGGGCTTGGATTTGAAGATCCTGAGATGCTTCAGTTTCACCCAACTGGCGTTCAAAACGGCGGAACTTTAATCACCGAAGCAGCGCGCGGCGAAGGCGGATATCTTATAAATAATAAGGGTGAGCGCTTTATGGAAAAATATCACGAGAAAAAAGAGCTTGCTCCAAGAGATGTTGTCGCTCGTGCGATTGAGACTGAAATTCGCGAAGGTCGTGGATACGGCGAAGGACTTGGCTCGTATGTACTTTGCGATGTGCGCCATCTTGGAAAAGAGACCATTATGAAAAAGCTACCAAAGATCCGCCACACTGCGATGCTCTTTCAAAATATAGACCTAATCAATGAGCCAGTACCGATCCGTCCAACTGCTCACTACTCAATGGGTGGCATAGAGGTTGCAAAATTTGATGATATGAGCACAAAAATCGCTGGAATTTATGTCGGTGGTGAGGCTTCGTGTGTGTCGCTTCATGGAGCAAACCGCCTTGGTGGAAACTCACTTACTGATGCGGTAGTAACTGGCGACTTGGCTGGAAAAGGTGCGGGAGCTTATGCTAAAACAACAAACAGCTTTTTAGACGGAACGAAAACTGCTGAGCTAGCCAAAAAATGGCAAGATACATTTAAGCAAGTTGCTAACGGCGAAGGCGGTGCCAACGATATGTATGCGCTTCGTGAAGAGTTAGGTCGCAATAACTGGGATCTGATGGGAATTTTTAGAACCCAAGAAAAGCTTGATGAACTAGCTAAAAATTTAGATGAAATTCAAGCTAAGTACGAAAAGATCCGTGTGCCTGATACAAATTCTGTCATGAATACTGCATTTACTGACTATGTTGAGCTTGGCAACCTTATCCTGCTTTCACGATGTGCTTGTTTGGCAGCGCAAAAACGCCTCGAAAGTCGTGGAGCCCACACCAGAGAGGACTATCCAAAACGAGATGATGCAAACTTCTTAAAACACAGCATCGTAAAGCTAAAAGACGGCGCGTTAGAGCTTAGCTATAAAGATGTCGTAACTGGAATTTTTACGCTTGACGGCAAGAAGCCAGCTGATTTGTAAGGAAAAAAGATGAAAATAGTTATTGAAAGATTTAATGGAACAAAAAAATGGGATCAAGAATTTGAGTTAAGCACAGACGAACTTAAAGGCAAGACGCTTTTAAGCGTGCTCTTGCTAATAAAACAAACTCGTGATGTAAGCCTAAATTTCACCGCATCTTGTCGCTCGGCGATATGTGGAGCTTGTGCGGTACGCGTTAATGGTCACTCTTATTTAGCGTGCGATACAAAGATGGAAGAACTTTTAAAAGAGTATGAAAATCCCGAAATTCTAAGAATTGCACCACTTGGAAATTTCCGTGTAATTTCTGATTTGGTTGTTGATTGGGAGCCAAGTATTGAAAATTTACGCAAGATTAAGCCTAGTATAACAGCCAAAGATGAGTTTAATGCAAAAGATGGCTGTAAGCAAAATCAAGCCGAGTTTGATCGCATAAGCAAACAGTGGGACTGCATTTTATGCGGTTGCTGTGCGTCTGAATGCTCTAAACTAGAAGCCGATAGTAGCGATTATATGCAGCCATTTGTCTTTACCCACGCATATCGAGCAGCGGCTGATTCGCGTAGCAAAGACGGCATGATACATGTAAAACCAGCTGTGGCAAATGGTCTATGGAACTGCGTGCATTGTCAAGAGTGTGCTGATCGCTGTCCAAAAGGCATAAGCTCGTTTAGTGATATATCAAATTTGCGTGTTATGGCTATGAGAAATGGCTTAAATGAAGGCGAAGGTCCGGGACATGCTGAGGCATTTTTACTTGATATAGTAGAGGGCAACGGAAGGCTAAATGAGATAAAACTAGCGCTTAGAAGCGAAGGTGTTATCAAAAACATGGGTAAGATGGATATAGCAGCAAATTTAATGATGGCTGGCAAGATGAATCCACTTCATATATTTGGTGGCGAAAAGATAGAGGGGCATGATGAGCTAGTTAAAATGATAGAGGCTGCAAGAAAAGCTGAAAAACAAGGAGCAATGAAATGAGTAACACAAAAGAATTTGCATTTTTCCCTGGCTGTGTTTTAAGCCAGGCTGCAAAAGAGTCAAAGATGAGTCTAGAAGCCATAGCTCCGATACTTGATATAACTTTGCATGAGATAAAGGGTTGGAGCTGCTGTGGTGCTACTCAGGCACAATGCGTAGATCCTATGGCGAGTTTAGTTGCAAATGCTAGAAATATAGCCTTAGCAGAAGGTATGAATATGCCGCTACTTACCACTTGCTCAACCTGTATGCTAACACTAACAAAAGCTAAAAATACCCTTGATAAGGGTGCAAAAGAGCATATTAATAAATTTTTAGCCGAAGGCAATATGCAATACCAAGGCTCAACTGAGATAACAAGTCTGCTTTGGGTGCTTTATCAAAATTTAGACACTCTAAAATCAAAGGTAACTAAGCCACTATCGGATCTAAAAGTAGCTCTTTTTTACGGCTGTCACTCGCTTCGCCCTGAAAAAGAGCTAGTCAAAGAAAGCTCAACTAATCCAAAAAGCTTTGAAGCTGTCGTAGAAGCGCTGGGCGCAACGATAGTGCCATTTGAAAAAAGGCTTGATTGTTGCGGCTTTCATGCAAGCTATCCAGCTGTAAAGTCTGTACAAAAGATGTCAAGCCAGATAGTAGGCAACGCCGATAGCAACGGAGCTGATGTAGTGGTAACACCTTGTCCGCTTTGCCAAATGCAACTTGATATCTATCAAGAAAGGTACCAAGATGCCCAAGGCTCAGATATAAGAAAGCCTATAATTCATCTTTCTCAGCTTGTAGGTCTTGCACTTGGTTTATCAAACAAAGAGCTTGGTCTTGACCTCAACATACAAGATGCGACAAAGTTAGTTTCGTAAAATTTAAGCTTAAGAGTGTTTTTAGCACTCTTTTGCAATTTTTATAAACTCGCTCGCAAGCTCAGATAACTTTTTATCCTTTTTATAGGCAATAGCTAGTGTTTTTTCTAGGCTTGGATCGCTTATATCAAAAAGCTTTATTTTATCTTTTTTATCATCTTTTATAAGCTCGCTAATGCTAAAACACGCTCCAACACCACTTGCCACGATAGCATTTGCTATATCAAATGTCTCGGTTTCGCATAAAATTTCGGGCTCAAAGCTGGCATTACTAAAAATTTTATTAAAAATAATGCGACTTTCTTGAGAGCTTTTTGGTAAGATAAATTTCTCATTTTTTAGCTCTTTAATAGAAATTTTTGGCAAATTTTTACTTTTAAATTTTATAGAAAGTGGGTGAGAGATAGGCAAAGCTAGATACGCCATACTCTTTTTTACTATCTCATAATTTAACAACGCGCTATCAACAGGAAGCATCAGCATACCAATGTCAATCTCATCATCAAGAAGCATTTGTTTGATCTTTAGTGTTGAGAAAAGTTGTGAAATTTTAATGTCTGCACTGCTAAAACGCTTGCAAAATTTTGGCAAAATATCTGGAAGCATATTGTAGCCATTTTGTGAAAAACCTATGCGAATTTTACCTGTTTGCATCGTGCTTAGCTCTTTTATCTGCATTGTTAGATCATCGCACAAGTCGCTAATAAGTGTCGCTTTTGATAGGTAAATTTCACCTGCATGAGTTAATGAAATGGGGTTTGTACTGCGATTAAAAAGGGCTACGCCAAGTTCTTTTTCTAGTGCAAATATGCTTTGAGAAAGCGACGGTTGGGGCACTTTTAGTGCATTTGCTGCCTTTGTGAAACTTTGCATTTGAGCCACTTTTAAAACAAGTTGCATATGTCTAAAATTCATCTTATACCTTGATAAGTTTTTGCTTATTTAAATTTAGCATAAAGTGGTTTTAATTTTAATATATTTACCAATCCAAAGAAAGCATATATCAAATAATACATATACAATAAGCATAGCACTGATAAGAGATTGAGATGTGGGGTATAATTAGTTTAATATATAAAAGGGCAAGTAGTCTCGCCCTTTGTAAAAAAGAAAGATTAGTTAAAATCAGTCTTTATGTCTTGATCTATTTGGATATAGATAGTTTGACCTTGATCAGTCACGCCCTCATAAACACTATATCCAGCATCAGCCTTGCTTTGCTCAGTGCCGCTAGCTTTAGTCCAGTTGCCTTTGATAGTATCTTTGCTATCGCCGTCTATTTTTAGGATAGTGTTTTTATTATCCGTTATATCAAGGACATCTTGGGCTTTGATGGTTAGCGTGACTGCATCAGATGTGCCGCCTTTACCTAGGTCTATGCGTTCGATACTATCTATCTTAGAGTTTAGATTTTGTATTTGGCTAAAATCTATGCTCTCTTTTATCACAAGAGTATCTTTACCTTCGCCGCCATCTATCTTGACATCTTTTTCGTCAAAGACTATCGTATCATCGCCGCCACCAGCTTTGATAGTATCTGCACCGCCTTTACCGTCGATGTATTCGGCTTTATCTTCACCGTTGATAGTTTCGTCTCTTTCTGCGCCTGTGATAGTTTCAGCAGTTTTTGTCGTTTCATACTGAGAATTTACAAACTTAATCTCCGTAGAACCCTTAGCTTCGTCACCATCTTTATCAGTAACAGTATAGTCGATTTTCACCACTTCACCATCAGAAGATTTAGCTATACTTTCTGTGCCTTTATAGGTATAGCTACCATTAGCTAGATTTATCTCTATCACGCTACCGCTAGGTAAAGTAAATGTCTTAACTGAATCAGAACCGCCAACATTATAAGTAGCTTCAAATTCACTTCCATTTACGCTTACTTTTACGCTTACAGATTTACCGCCATCTGCACCGTATGCGATACTCACGCCGCCAGTGGCTGTCTTATCGACAAAGTTACCAGTAACTGGTTTAACCGATGTTGTTGTGATTGGCTGCACTTCTAACTTATTAGCTTCTAAGCCTTTGATGACACCGTCTGAGTCTATTTGTGTTAGACCTTGGTTGTCCACCCCACCAAGCGTATATACATTCAACTTGACATCCTTGCCTTCAATAAATTTCTTCCACTGATTTGCCTCATCCGCATCTATACCTAAATCTTTCTTACCGTCGTCACCATGTCCTAAAATGCTATCCATATTGATTATTGCAGTCCATACTGAACCGTTCTTTCTATATGCATACAGTTGATCGTCAGTTTGAGAAAATTTCAATCTAATTGTTGCACTTGAAGCATCCTCTCCTTTTACGTAGAAACAATTATCACTGTAGCTTCTAGAATACTCCTTACCATTATAAGTAAATGAATTTGTGATTTTACCTGGAGTGCCATCACCTAAAGGATATTCTGGTACTTTTGAATTACTATTACTATCAGCAATAAAATAAACCCTATTAGCTGCTGTTGGACTAGTCTTATTAATCATATTCATAGTCTCACCTAGTGCAATGTCGTAGTTAGTATTTGTAGTGCCGATTTGCATCTCTTTGCTCTTGATAGCAGTTGCTGTATAGTGAGTTTTTACAAAATCCCTAGCTTCTTCAATGGTTAGCCAAGTTTTACCAGATTTTGCCAAACCAGCATCAACGGCAGCAGTACCAAACATAACGATACCAACTTTAGTGTTTGGATTTGAGCTCTCATAAGAATCAAGAAGCTCCAAAACCTCTTTTCTCGCATAATCAACTCTTAATGTTGTGCCTATTTTATTTTTATCATTATACATAGAACCCGAGCAATCAAGTACAAGAGTAACATTTACCTCTGGGTTTATCGTAGTAGTTGAAATTTCAATATTTTTAGTAGTTTGAACTTCACCACCAACCGCTGGTGCATCATCTGCAATAGTCAGCATCACTTTCGCATTTACCGACTGAGTAGTGCCTGTTTTGCTAGTAGTTAGTACTAAACCATCTACAAGCTTACTTGTGTCACTACCAGCACTTGCGTCGTGCTCGACTGGTTTTAGAAGTTTAGCACTGACTTTGTTGTTTGCATCCTTAGCTACTTCGATAACATTGACATTTACACCATCTGCTACACCCACTATCTTACCGCTGATATTTTTCCATTTAACATCGTGTTTTACGCCTTGCTCATCGATGTATTTAAGCCCTGTATTCTCATTGGCAATTTTTAGCGTATATGTATAGCCATCTTGAGCTGTGATTGTATGCTCGTCAGCTTTTGACATATCGTTTTCTGATAGTTCAAGGCTGATAGGCGTAGGTGTTAATACCGTGATTGATTTATCTAGTATAGTTTTATTACCAGCCTTATCTGTATGTGTCAGAGTATAGACGCTGTCTGCTGTTACACCATTTTCCAAAAGCGTAGCGGCGACATTGCCATTTATCAAAGGCACATCTCTTACAGAGCCATCATTTAGCGTTACGGTTAGTTTATCCGCAGTGTTTTTGCTGTTGCCAGTTTGCGTATCACTTACACTTGCAGATGCAAGTGTTACATCGCCATTTGCATTGACATCTACTTTGGCATCAAGCGTATCAGGTGTGATGTCAAGATCTACCTTGGCATTTAGAGTTACAGGTGATAGTTTTGCAGCCACAGCTGAGCTCTTGGCTGTGATAGTTGCACTGAAATTTGCATTTGCTTCACTTAAAGATACATCACCAGCAAGATCGCCAACTTTAACAGTAAGGACGCTATTGCCTTTTTCTGCAAAGTTATAGTTAAATGTCTTGCCACCAATAGTTACTTTAACAGTTGCACCGCCCTCAGGGATGTTGACCGCAAATTTTAGCTCTGGTTGAGCGTCATTTGTAAGACCGACATCGTAGTTTCTAACATTGCTGTTTTTCGTGCCACCTGTTATATCTATGTTTTCATGAGCGATAGAATCACTAGCAGAGTATCTCTCGACTATAGTTACATTGTTACTAGTTACCACAGACTTCACATCATCAACAAAGCTTAACAACCTAATATCAAGAGATGGTTGAGTAGAATGGGCACTTAGCGTTGTTGTCGCTGTGCTGCTGTCGCCATCTTTGTCTATTATAGTAAATTTGACTGGGATTTTCTCCTCGCCATTTGGAGCAGCTATCTTAGCACCTGGCGTGTAGGAGTAGTCGCCTGTTTTCATATCGATAGATAGCTTGCTACCTTGTGAGCCGACAGAGATGTCTTCTAATTTGCCATCTAGTTTGATATTTGCAGTGTATTTTTCCGTTATGTCTTCTACTTCATTGTTATCTACTACTCTTACTACACTTATCTTATTTGTCGCTGCATCGTATTTAAATTTATTGCCATCGATTACGATTTCGACCTTGCCGATCTCATCTGCACCGAAATTAAATTTCGCATCGCTAGTATCTTCATCACTCCTGATTAGGTTTTTGCCTTCGATGGTTTTACCTTCAAGCTTACCGAAGTCTTTAAAGTCTTGTGGCTGTATAGGTTTGCCCTTGCCTACTCCTTCTGTTCCGTCCCAGCCTATTTTATAGATAGGTTGTTGTTTGTCATCAGCTGTTATACTATTATCGGTATATGTTATAGGCTCATTTCCTATATAGTATGTTTTAGCTTCGATATGGTTTTTTTCTATAAAATCACGCCATTGTTTGAGCTCTCCGGTAGATAGGTTGTGGATGTCTGTTTTGTTGGCATCCTTATAAGTATATGTTGAATTATACAGCTCATCGGCATTAGTTCTAGTATATACACCGTATCTAGTCTCAATATTTCCATCGGCATCATTATTTAAGTCGGCTACTGTGGCCTTAGTATATGTATAACGAGGATAGATCTCTGTAAAACCTTGTGATACTAGATGAACTTTGCCATTAGTATCTGTGTATTTATAGACCTGATCTCCACTGTCTATACTATATGTGGCTGTGCCATTATTATAGTAAGTGGCTTTCAAGTAAAAGTCATGATAGTTGCCTTCTACTTTTGTTCCTTTTGCGGCATTTGACAATACACTCTCATCGCCATCACTTGCAGTAGGACTACCATCTGTGATAAAGAATAGCTTGTTTGTAGCATCAGTTGTAAATTTGTTATTACCAGCAGCGTTAAACGACTTTATAGCCTCTGCCATACCAGCTTCGTAGTTTGTGCCGCCTAGACCATTGTAGTCTTGTGCTAAGATATTGACTGGGCTTGTTTTTGTAATTGCATTACCGCTACTGTCAAGCCCTGTAACAATTTTTACACCAGAAGAACTACTGTCTACAATAGTTTTTGTAAAGTTTATATTTATCGCTTCATTAGCAGTTTTAACATCTACAAATTTATCGTTTGTGATGCTGACCGCTGTATTTGCAAACGCTATGATATTTACCTTGACATTACCGCCCATATCAGTATATGAGTCAAACATCTGTTTTAGCTCATACTTCGTAGCGTCTAGTCTTGTAATGTCTTTATCAGCATAACCATCACCAGTTACATCCAACTTCTGATTTGCACTATTGTAGAAGTAGCCATCGGCTCTCATCTTGTATTCTACATTGTTTTTGTTATCGAAGATAGTATCGCCTGTTTGTAGCTTATCGTTCATACTAGGAGAGAAATCAACTACCAATGTGATGTTCATATTACCATCAAATTCAGCTTTTAGGTTGCTTGTTTGGCTGCTGTAAATTTGCGGTGAGTCGTCTTCGATATTTACCTTCACATCAACTTCTGCTGTCGAGCCTACTGCGTTTGTAGCCTTGACTCTTAAAGTAGTAGCGATGGCATCTTCGATGTTTTTGCCTGGGTGGTCGATCGTACCTTTTAGCTCAACGGTAGCTTCACCGTTTGCTGTTAGGCTGACTTTAAGGACTTCTGTGTGATCGCTAGTTTTACCTACTAAGCTATCACCTTCTTTGTACCAAGTGATAGCTTTACCACCTGATGTGAGTACCTTTTGGCTTCCGTCTGCGGCGGTAAATTTCGCTGCGGTGTTGTTTTCTGTTACGATGGTATATGTAACAGCACTATCGCTCGTAGCAGTTATGGTCTTAGTAACTTTTGCATCGTTTGTGGTGTCGCTTGTGCCGCTGCTGTCTTTAATACCACCCGCTAAGCCCTCTTCTGAGACATTGACATTTAGTTTGCCGTCTATGTCGGTGTCATTAAATTTGACACCTGCATCAATCGCTGCGACATCGATGTCTTGAGCTTTGTTGCCAGCTTTGTCAGCGACTTCAGCTTTGACGCTTATTTTACCAGTTAGTGTGCTAGCATTTACACCAGTGGCTCTCCATGTGCCGTCAGCTTGAACCTGTGCTGTGGTGGTCTCTTGCTTGCCATCTCTATCCGTGAGTGTTATAGTTACGATTTGACCCTCTTCAACATCTGTGGTCGTTCCGCTGATGGTGAAATTTTTAATCTCGTTGTTGTTGATGGTGGCGTGATCGTTAGTATCCCCTTTAATAGTCTTATACTTGCTGATATCATCGCCCGTATCTGCACCAACTTGTACATCAGTTGCGATGTGGGTGATGCCTATTGTAGCTGTTGTATCTACATGGATATTATATGGCGCAGATTCACTTGATTCTTTTCCAGCTACTAATTTAGCAGTTAGTGCATGATCGCCATCTGTTTTTAGGTTTTTAAGAGCATCTATGCTGTATGTTCCATCTGCTTTTAATGTGGTTGTGCCTACCTTAGTTTCACCATCATAAATTTCAACAGTAAAGCCTTCATAATCTGCGACTTTTGCACCTGCTGGTGGAGTAATCTTACCAGTGATACCAGGGGTCTTATCGTTTGTTAGACCATCTTCTAGGCTTTGTGGATCAGTATCATCACCTGTTGTATCTCTGCCAATAACTCCAGTAGCATTGTTCTCACCTTTTTCGTCATCGCTCATCTGAGTAATTTCGATAGTTGGTAGATCTCCTGCTTTAGGTGGAGTAACATCATTTACTGCAAGGTTGCCAGCCACGTCTTCTACGCTTGCCTCGATAGTTGTCGGCACTGGCTTATCTTTGCCGTATTCTATTACTGCTTCAAATTTACCATCTTTAACTATTACTGTAGTTTCTTTACCATTTGTAGGGTCTTTTATGGTTACAACCTGACCATTTTCAACATCTGTTGTGCCAGTAATCTTGGTTGTGAAATTTCCATCCTTATCAATCTCTACATTGCCAGCTTTTATATCAATTTTTGCTACTGTATCCACTATCACATCTCTTGCATTTGAGTGATCTGATGTGTTTCTGCCATCATCGGTTGCAGTTGCAGTAAAGTCATGTTTGCCGTCATTCAAAGGAGTTGTTGGTGTAAATTCAAATTTACCATCTTTGTCGGCCGTAGTTGTGCCAATTGGTGCGCCATTGTCATATATAGTCACAGTAGAATGTGGCTCTGCATCACCTTTGATGGTTGGCTTATTATCATTTGTTTTTTTGCCATTATCTACTTCGCCTTCTATGCCGCCTGCTTGATCATCTATTACATTAGTAATGACTGGCGTGTTTGGTTTTACAGTATCAGTTATCTGATCTTTGTCGTCGCCTTTGTTGCCTGCGTCATCAGTCGTAATATCAATAACATCAGTGCCGCTTTTTACAACGCCTGATGGGATTTGAATAACTTCGTTGTCGCCATCTTTTGTTGATGTATTAGGAAGTTTGTTTTCAGGATCCGTTAATGGATCTTTTATCCAAGTGCCATCAGGTTGTTTATCATATACAACTGTAGTTGTTTTTCCATCTTTGCCAGTATAGGCAATCTCTGTTTTTATGCCATCTTTGTCTTTGCTTGTCTCAGGAATAACATTAACAGAGCCATCATTATTACCTTCCACATCTGGTTTTGGCGGAGTTTGATCATTAACTACATCTTTATCGTTTCCACTATTACCACTGCCATCAACAGTCGTATCAGTCACCTCTGTGCCATGCGGGATAACGCTATCTGGGATTTTAATAGTTTGCTTACCATTATCACCCACTACTGATTCATTAGGGAATTTACCTTCAGGATCTGTTGAAGGATCTTTTATCCATACACCATTTGGATCTTTGTTATATACTACTTCATCTCCATTTGGTGTAGTTATAGTTGTTTTTACACCATCATCATTATCTGTTTCAGGAATAACATCTACCGAACCATCTTTGTTTGCTATAACATCTGGTTGCGGTGGTGTAGAGTCTGAACTTATACTATTCGTATTCGTACCACTCTTATTACCAGCTGGATCTTCTGCATTGACTTCGACAGTTGTTTTATTATCAGGATTTACAGGATCAACTGGAACATCAGGTATAGTAAAGCCCTTATCACCATCTTCATCTACATTAATTGGAATTGTGTTGCCATCTGGATCAGTTACGCTACTGCCGCCAGGATCAACTATATAAGTTTTTTCAGTTACTTTGCCATCTGGATCGGTAATTTTTACATTTATCTTATCGCCTGGCTCAATTCCATCTGGTACAGTAATAACTACATCAGTTGTATTTGGATCTTTATCGCCTTTATCGTTTTCTTCTTTATTAATTATTTTATCGCCGCTTGTATCTTCTGGGAATTTTATACCAGGAGTTGGAGGCGGTGTCATATCTGTATTAATAGGCTTCGTATTTGGAGTGCCTGGATTATTAGGTGTATCTATTCTCACTATTACTAGTGTTTCACCATCTGGGTTGATTGGAACATTAGGAACATCAACAGTTTTAGGAGGAGTGCCTGGATTGTCTTTATCTTCTAGAACTGGTACCTTAATAGTATCGCCCTCTGGTGTCTCTACTACTATTGTATCACCTGGCTTTACATTATCAGGAATTTCAACTCTTACCGTTGTCTTATCTTGCTTGCCATCACCATCATCATTTTCATCTTTATTTATAGTGCCATCTTTATTTTTATCTTCTGGGAATGTAAAATCAGGAATACCTGGGATTCTATTATCTACCTCTATCTCATCTTGTATGCTAGCCGCAGTTCCTACAAACCGTACAGGTGTTGCAAACCCAAAGTTATTATTTCCAAGATCTCTACCATCACCATATACATTTGACTCATGACCACCTTGTGCAAAGTAGCTCTCATTTAACATAGCAGTACCTTCACCGCCAGCACCAGCGTTACCACCAGCTGCAGTCTCTTCTAACTGTGTTAGATCTTCACCTGCTAAGATTGCTTTTTGTAAATCAGTTATATCTGCTACTGTATCATTACCAAAGCTTTCATTACTTGAAGCACTTTGATCAATTGTCATAGTATCGTTATCTAAGATACTTACATCTTTGCCATTATCCATAGATAAAACAGCTTTAGAATTTCCTGCAGTCTTAATAACTTCTCCTAGAAATATTGCATCTCCTGCTTGAAGTATTCTTTGATTGCCATTAGCATCAACTGCTATAACGCTACCTGTGATTTGTCTAACTGTACCAACTTGAGTTGCCATAGTTTTTCCTTAGAAATTTAAATTTTTATGGATTATATCTAAATGGGGGGGGGTTTTGTCTATTGTACCAAAGTACAATATAAAATAAAACTCATATTACACAAATGCTTTAAAGCTTAAAATATAGGATATTTAGTAGTAGTTAATGATGTAAAAAAATCATTAAAAATTTGTAAAACAATTATGAAATTTGTATAAATTTGATGTTATTTTGTAGAGAAATTAGAGTAGCTTTTTAAAAATTTATAGATTTGTTTATGTTTTTATAGGGCAAGGCTGTGAAATATTGAAAATGGTTTTCTATTTCTCTCGCCCTTTATCTAAAAACATCCAAATACACCTTTTCCTTATTTAACTATTTTTTATCCTTTTTCTTTTTCGTTTTTTCTTTTTTATCTTTCATCTTTTCTTTCACATCTGCATATCCCAGCTATCTTTTATATTTCTTGAAATATCTTTTTTAAACTTAGTTATAGTTGTTCTAAAATGCTCTCTAAATTCCATAAGTACTGTTGTAAATTTTCTATTACTCTTTTGGACATAGCTTTATAAATAAACTCTTACAAGCCAATCAACGCATCGAACATATCGCAGCCTTAGCTAGACACGAACAATCTTATAACATAACAGCTAAAACTTATGGGGAGCAGATAAATCCTAAGATATTAAAAGATGTGGCGGAGGCGCTTAGGTATGAGTGAAAATTTGTATTTTATATCATAAAAGATATAAAATACAAAGGATTTTTATTGTAAGGTTAAATTTTATAATAATAGCATTATTAAGAGTTCAAAGAGTTGCCACCAAAGATATCGGCTAATATGTCGCATATCATTGCTCTTTTCAAAGAATATGGCAACCAAATAGGAGAACCGCAAACCAAAAGCATTGGCAGTGGCTTGTTTGAGATAAGAGCAAAAGGCTCTGAGGGCATAGCAAGGAGAATTTATTGCTATGAGGTAGATACTGTTATTTATATACTTAAGGTATTTGTTAAAAAGAGTAACAAGATATCAGCTAAAGAGCTAGAAGTAGCAAGACGCAGATTAAAGGAGTTAAGATATGGGAGTAGGGATTGAGTTTGATGAAGTATTTGATGAGATGATACAAAACGATGAAATTAGAGCCGAATGTAAAGCTTTAGAGCCTGAGTTTGCACTAAATAGAAGCCAGGAAAAAAGTAATGGTTATACACAAGAACATCTGCTATATCTTTATACTCTCCTGCAGCTATTAGTGAGCCTTTTAGATGAGTGTTGTTTTTAGTGTTGATGTTTAGGTTATTTGCTGTTATGCTTGATAGTATTGTTTGCTTGGTTATGGTGTTTGAATATAAATTTGATAAAAGTAAAAATATGACGATAATAATATTTAAGAATTTGTTTTGAATATACTCATCTAAAATTAATTTTTAATATTCTATTTAAATTCTTATAAATTTGAATTTCTGTTGCATAAAAGTTCCTATCACAAATGGTGTGGCTGGTATTAGAAAATTTTTCAAGTAAAGTCCTAAAATGAGAAAATCCATTGTTGTTGTGATACACAAAATTCTTTGTCCGAAAGAATTTCCCACCTTATTACTATTTGATTAGGGTCATTTTTCTTTGTAACAAATCCATACACGCACTCTTTTGGTTCATTGTCTCTTTTATGATTGTTTCTAATGTAAATATATTCTTCATTATTATATTCTTCTTTTGTATAAAAAAGTGTAAAGTATTGCATAGATGTTTTTCTTTCAACAACTCCATCATTTAATTTTGCAAAAATTTCATAATTTTTAGGACCCAAA
>NZ_JAXUAA010000008.1:0-45047 GCF_050586305.1 Campylobacter australis
CAGTTAGTAGGGGGTATTTACTAAGATATCATTGTATGATGCAAGGATATATAAAAGGACTTAAGCAAAAATGAATGAAATTCAGCTAAAAGAGCAAAAGCTTATAAAAAGGCTTACAAACAAGACATTCAAGTTTGACGAGCGTATAGCTGGTGGATTTTATGCGGCAAATTATTTCCTAAAAGTAAATCACATAATAAAAGACAACTTACCATCTCAAAGCGTTACTATGCAATTTTTTCAAAGAAAAGACAACATTATGCTATGTGGGATTGACGAAAGTATAGCACTTATAAAAGAATTTGGGAAAAATTTAGAGAATTTGGAAATTTTTGCATTAAATGATGGCGACATCATAAGCTCTGGCGAGCCAGTTTTAAAGATAAAAGGCTCATATGAAAATTTTGGCTATTTAGAAAATATCATAGACGCAACCCTATCTCGCAGAAGTTGTGTTGCGACAAATACGATGAAAGCCATCAAAGCAGCAAATACAAAAACAGTATTTAGCATGGCAGATAGAGCTGATGATATAAGTACGCAAATAGGTGATGGCTACGCATCTTATGTCGCAGGGGTTCGCAAAATTTCTACTGACGCACAGGGACTTTGGTGGGGTGGTAAAGGCTTTGGAACTATGCCGCATGCGCTTATTCAAATGTGTGGTGGCGACATACTTAAGGCTTGTGAAATTTATATAAAAACCTTTCCAAATGATCAGCTCACCGCACTTGTTGATTATAATAACGATGTAGTTGTAGACGCCATCAAAGTCGCAAATACCTTTGGCAAAAGACTTGGTGCGGTTAGAGTTGATACATCTAAAAATTTAATCGATAAGTATTTTTTAAACAAAGACACAAGTGGCTTTGACCCGCATGGGGTTTGCAAGGAGCTTATCTTTGCATTGCGTGAAATTTTAGATAAAAATGGACATAAACATGTTAAGATTGTCGTAAGCTCAGGTTTTACACCAGAAAAGATCGCAGAATTTGAAGCTTGCGGTACGCCAGTTGATATTTATGGAGTTGGAGCGTACCTAACCAAAAATGACACATGTAGTTTTACTGCCGATCTTGTTGAGCTAAATGGCAAACCACAGGCAAAATTTGGTAGATGTGAAATAGGATCGGATAGGCTCGAGCTTGTAAAATTTTAAATTTATCATAAAAATAGGTCAAAATTTTTAAATTTAAACCATTTTTAGTTACAATTTAACTAGCAAAATTAAGGAAGTGATTTGAAAAATTTTAAACATATCAGCGTTGCTCATTCGCCAGACGCCGATGATATTTTTATGTATATGGCGGTAAAATTTGGCTGGATAAGTAGTAAAAATTTAAATTTTAGCAACACAGCACTTGATATACAAACCCTAAATGTAGAGGCGCTAAAGGGCACTTTTGAGGCTACCGCTATCAGTTTTGCGCTATATCCGCTTATTAAAAATGACTACGCACTCTTACGCACGGCTGTAAGTTTTGGTGAGGGTTATGGACCAAAGCTTGTTAAGAAAAAAGGTATTTTTTTAAAGAAAAATTTTAAGGTTGCCCTAAGTGGCGAGCATACAAGCAACGCTCTTTTGTTTCGTATCGCTTATCCTGAAGCGCGCATAGTTTATAAAAATTTTCTAGAGATTGAAGGCGCGGTGCTTAGCGGAGAGGTTGATGCTGGTGTGTTGATACATGAAAGCATTTTGAATTTTTCTACTGAGCTTGAAGTTGAGCGTGAAATTTGGGACATCTGGCGTGAGTTTGGAAGCTCTGATTTGCCACTTCCACTTGGTGGTATGGCGATACGCCGAAGCTTGCCGCTAACGGATGCGATTGAGTGTGAAAGAGTGCTTACAAAGGCTGTTTTAATGGCAACTACACACAAGCCACTGCTTTCAAAAATGCTACTAGAGCGAAATCTTATAAGAGTGGGTCAAGATGAGCTAAAAACCTATCTAAATTTATATGCAAACGATAGCTCAGTGAGCATGAGCGAAGCGCAGCTAGACGCTCTAGATACGCTATTTGCTCTTGGAGTAAAGTATGGTTTTTACCATGAGCCTATCAAGGCAAGAGATCATTTGGTGCCAACTGAATATCAAAATTTAAGGTTTAGCTAATGCAAAGCACGCTAGTTTCTTTGGGTGTTGAGACTTTTAAGATAGCTCTTTATCTTAGCCTTCCGATGTTGCTTTGTGGGCTTATAGCTGGCTTACTTATATCGATATTTCAAGCTACAACACAAATAAACGAAACCACTCTAAGCTTTGTGCCAAAGATTATCCTAGTAGTTGCTGTTATCATCTTTTTGATGCCGTGGATGACTTCGATGATGATTGAATTTACGATGCGTACGATAAATCTTATACCAAGCTTTATTAAATGACAAAACTTATAAATTTCGTCAAATACAGCTCTGTGCGTATCGGCGGAGAACATGAAGTTTTAGTGCTTGATGCGCCTTGCAAGCTAGCGTCAGATATTTGCATGATAGGTGGAGCAAACAATTTACTGGTTTCACCGAATCCACCTAAAATGGCGATGCTTGCAGAAAATTTTAACTATATAAATTTAAACGAAAACTGCCTAGAGATCGGTGCAGCGACTAAAAGCGGCATGATATACAACTTTGCTAAAAAGCACGACATCGCTGGCTTTGAGTTTGTTAAGTCCATCCCTGCAACGCTTGGCGGCATGGTTTTTATGAATGCCGGGTTGCTTGGGCTTAGCATTAGTGATTTGCTTACGCATGTGCTACTATATCGTGGCTGGGTGCCAAAAAGTGAGATAAATTTTTCTTACAGACATAGCGGGATATGTGAACCGATATTTGCAGCTCGCTTTGATGTATCGCGTGGATTTGATATTAAATTTGCCGATGAAATTTCAGCCAAGCGTGCAAATCAGCCAAGAGGAGCTAGCTTTGGTAGTTGTTTTGCTAACCCAGTTGGTAACTTTGCTGGCAGGCTTATAGAGGCCGTTGGGCTAAAAGGATATATCGTTGGTGGGGCTAAATTTAGCGAGCAACACGCAAATTTTTTAATAAATTTTAATAATGCCACCTTTGATGACGCCACCACTCTCATCGCCCTTGCGCAAAAGAGAGTTTTTGAGAGTTTTGGCATAGAGCTAAAAACTGAAGTCATAGTGCTTTAAGGTTAAGAGATGAATGAAATGATAAAAGAGCTTCTGACGCTTAGTATAGTTTTTGTTTTGCTTTGTTTTTTTGCGCTTTATAAATCCCGTAAAAATAATCAAAACAAGACTGATAGGGCGCAAGTTTTAAGGCAAATCGGCTCTATTTTTGGTGTAGAGATGAGTCAAAATAGTGTGGCGGAAATTTTAAAAAGTTTAGTTAAGCAAAATTTAGTAAAAAAATTTGATAAAAGTATCAGCGATGTAGACTTTATCGAGCTTGCTGGCGAACAAAATTTTACAAAAATACCAAACCTAAAACACGAAAAACTTAGTGAAAAATTTATAAATCAGTGTGTAAAAAATTTAAAAGAGCCACTTGCCATGGCGCTTTTTTCACTAGATAGCCAAAACTACGCACTTATCTTGCTTGAAAGTAACAAAATAAACGAGCTGGCAGAGCTTGCGGGCGCATTAAATGAGAGTATAATCATTTGTGATTAGGCAAAATTTTAAGTATTTTTAGCTAAAATCAAAGTAAAATTTTATAAAGGTAACAAATGGATGCAGAAAAGCAAAAAGCCCTTGATTTGGCTTTAAAGCAGATCACAAAAGACTTTGGTAAAGGCGCTATGATAAAGCTTGGAGACAAGCAAATAGAGCCGATAGAGTCGATATCTACTGGCTCGATAGGGCTTGACTTGGCACTTGGCATAGGTGGTGTGCCAAAGGGCAGGATCATTGAAATTTACGGACCAGAAAGCTCTGGCAAAACTACACTTACGCTACATATCGTAGCAGAGTGTCAAAAGGCTGGTGGCACATGTGCGTTTATAGACGCTGAGCATGCTTTAGATGTTGCTTATGCTAAAAATTTAGGCGTTGATACAGACAATCTTTATGTTGCCCAGCCAGACTTTGGCGAGCAGGCTCTTGATATGGTCGAAACCATCGCAAGAAGTGGCGCGATAGATGTTATCGTAGTTGATAGCGTTGCGGCTCTTACGCCAAAAACAGAGATAGAGGGCGATATGGGGGATCAGCATGTTGGACTTCAAGCTCGCTTGATGAGTCAAGCTCTGCGAAAGCTTACTGGCATCGTGCATAAGATGGGGACGATGGTTATCTTTATTAACCAAATTCGCATGAAGATCGGCGCGATGGGATATGGCACACCAGAGACCACAACAGGCGGAAATGCTCTGAAATTTTACGCATCTGTGCGTATCGATGTGCGCCGTGTTGCGACACTAAAACAGGCTGAAGAGAGCATCGGCAACCGCGTAAAAGCAAAAGTGGTAAAAAATAAGGTAGCACCTCCATTTAGGATAGCTGAGTTTGATATCATGTTTGGAGAGGGCATTAGTCGCGAGGGCGAGATAATAGACTACGGCGTCAAGCTTGATGTGATAGATAAGAGTGGCGCGTGGTTTAGTTACAAAGCAAGCAAGCTAGGTCAAGGTCGCGAAAACTCAAAAGCTTACCTAAAAGAGCATCCAGAAGTTGCTGAAGAGATCGTATCTACGATTAAAAATTCAATGGGTGTTGCCAAACTTTTAAGCGGTGGTAAAGATGATGACGACAAAAGCGACAACGACGAAAAAGGAGATGAATAATGGTCTATATCGAAGATGTAACAGCACACGAAGTCCTTGACAGCAGGGGCAACCCAACCGTTCGCGCCTGCGTGGTTTTAAGCGACGGCACAACTGCAAGCGCGATCGTGCCAAGTGGCGCAAGTACAGGCAAGCGTGAAGCGCTTGAGCTTCGTGACAAAGACGCTAGATATGCTGGCAAAGGCGTGCTAAAAGCTGTTGCAAATGTAAATGAGCGCATCGCAGAAGCAATCATCGGGCTTGACGCATATAACCAAAAGGCAATAGATGATGAGATGCTAGAACTTGACGGCACGCATAACTACTCAAATTTAGGCGCAAATGCCGTTCTTGGTGTGTCTATGGCAGTAGCTCGTGCCGCAGCACAAAGCCTTAAAATTCCACTTTATCGCTACCTTGGTGGCGCAAACGCATCTATCTTGCCTGTGCCTATGTTTAACATCATAAATGGCGGCGCTCACGCAAATAACAGCGTTGATTTTCAAGAATTTATGATAATGCCTTTTGGCTTTGAAAACTTCTCTGACGCGCTTCGCGCAGCTACTGAAATTTATCACAAGCTAAAAGATATTTTAAACAAGGCTGGACATAGCACGGCTGTGGGTGATGAGGGTGGATTTGCTCCAAATTTAAAGGATAACGAAGAGCCACTCGCGCTTATCATGCAAGCGATAAAGGAGGCTGGCTATGAGGCTGGCAAACAGATAAAACTTGCCCTTGATGTCGCTGCTAGCGAGCTTTACAAAGATGGCAAATACGAGCTTGAAGGTAAAAAATTTACCAGTGAAGAGCTTATCGAAAGATACGCAAATTTATGTGAGAAGTATCCGATATTTTCGATTGAAGATGGTTTAAGCGAAGATGACTGGACAGGTTGGAAAAAGCTAACTGAGCGTTTGGGTGCTAAAGTTCAGCTCGTTGGCGATGATCTTTTTGTAACAAATGAGAAAATTTTGCGCAAAGGTATCGAAAAGGGCGTAGGTAACGCTATCCTTATCAAGCCAAACCAGATCGGCTCAGTGAGTCAAACTATGCAAACCGTTCGCCTAGCACAGCGCAATGGCTATCGTTGCGTTATGAGTCATAGAAGTGGCGAGAGCGAAGATAGCTTTATCGCAGATTTTGCGGTTGCACTAAATACTGGCGAGATCAAAACTGGCGCTACAAGTCGCTCTGAGCGCAACGCTAAGTATAACCGCCTGCTTGAGATCGAGCTTGAGGCTGGTGAGTTTTTGGGAGATAGTATTTGAGTGAAATTTTAAAAGAGTATGACAAGCAGACCCAAACTAAAGCAAAGCGAGCCTACTCTTTTAAGCGATTTTTTGTATATTTTGTGGTTATTTGTGTCATTGTGATGCTTGGAATTTATGTAGGTAATATGTTCTTTGGCAAGCGCTCGCTTGATGTAATGCTTGGTCTTCAGACAAAAAAAGAGCGCTTGATAGAAGATGTTGAGACACTCAAGCGATACAATGCTCAGCTACAAAAAGAGTATTTTGAGCTTAAAGAGCTTGAGCCTGAAAGTGGTAAAAAGTAAAACTATGAAAAAGATTGTGTGTTTTGTTTTGTTTATTTCGTTAGTTGTTGCGCGGGAAAACCCATTTATCCCAACAAATGAGCTAAATACAAGCATTATGACTACAAATTTGACCGAGTCTTACGAGGCTTTAGAGAAGCAAGATGTAAATTTTTCAAAAGATGCAAGCTTGCTTTTAAATATCGTTTTTAACTACCGTGCAAACGATGGAACTATAAGACAAAAAATTATTGACATAAACAAAACTGTTGATAACAACAAAGAGTATATCATCTCAAAAATGGGTATGCTAGAGGCTGATAGTATCCCAAAACTTGATGTGTCAGTAACTATCCCAAAGCAAAAACCACTTGACGCAAACATAACCAAAAAAGGCAAACATGAGCTCTCAGACATACAGACACCAGTCCCTGTAAGCATAAAGCTAGAACCTGTAAAAGTTTCAGACTCAGCTACAACGGTGCCAGTCATAGCCAAAAAAAAGGAGCAAGCGCAAAAACCTGAGCTAACTCCTGCTACAAAAGCTATGGAGATAAATACAACTTTGCCTAGCGATACAAACAATAGCTTAAAAATTTCTACAAAAAAATATGGCGGTACTTCTGTTTTAGCTAAAACTAAAAAAGATGATGTAGTTGTAAAAAATGCAACTAGTACTCAAACAGATAAAAAAACTACACTTGAATACAAGCTGGCAAATAACACAAGTAAGCCTGAGTATTTTGCAAAATCACCAAAACAAAATACAAAAACTACACAAAAAACAAAGTCTAAAGTACTTTTTACTGGGTTAAATTTTATAAAATTTGAGCCTACTCCAAATGGCTTAAAGATTATAACAAAAGATAAAATGATTAAGCATTTTGCTTACGAGCAACACAAAATAGTTATTGACTTTAATG
This sequence comes from Campylobacter australis, assembly GCF_050586305.1. NCBI lineage: Bacteria > Pseudomonadati > Campylobacterota > Epsilonproteobacteria > Campylobacterales > Campylobacteraceae > Campylobacter > Campylobacter australis. The sequence goes on from NZ_JAXUAA010000008.1 coordinate 7,184, forward strand.
CAAGGCACAAGGCGTTTGCAACCAAAGAGATAGTGTTAAATCATGATAGATTTAAGGATGTAACTATTGGTTGGCATAAAGGCAACTACCGAGCGGTTATCCGCCTGAATGAGCGGTCAGGCTATACCGTTACACCGCTTAAGGATGAGGGCTATATTTTAGAGCTAAAAAGGTAAATTTAAGCCAGAAATTAGTTATGTTTTGCTAAAATCCTATTTCTTATTTAACTTGGACAGATGGGTGAGTGGCTGAAACCACACCCCTGCTAAGGGTGCAGCTCTTAATCGGGGCTCGAGGGTTCAAATCCCTCTCTGTCCGCCACTAATTATTCCCTTAACTTTCTTTTTCTAAAAAACTAAAAAATGCGACTTTTCATTTTTAACATGACTTAAAAATTTTAACCTACTAAATGTCAGCTGTGATCGTATTAACAACCAAAAGTAGTATCTCCATATAAATAGCCCAACACTTAAATTTTTCAAAAATTCATATCAAAATTTTTAGTAACATTTTAATTTAATATCAATTATTAAATTAAAAAATTGTCAAGGAAAAATATGCAAAAATATTTAGAATTTCTAGCAAATTCTCAAAAATGTTTTGTAAATTACATTAGTATTGCCATTTTATTGTAACGGCTTGGATAGACGGACTAAAGTTATTTGGTTCAAAGCCGACACGGTATAGCGCCTTTTGCTACCAATAGTCCGTTTTTAGCTATATGTTAAACAATAAAGATATAGTTGATAACGGCAAAGGCAAAATGGTCGCAGAATATAACTTGCATAAAAACCCCGAAGGCTTAGTCGTGCCTAAAAATATCCAATAGCACAAGAGCAACGGCACATACACAGCTTCATACCTTATAGTCTTTATGATATGCACTATCGATGCTCTTGTTTTGCTTGGTATTTTGTTTTTAAAGCTGGGTTTGTTAAATATTTGCTTACCTTTGGTATGTCCATCGTTACTCTATCATTTTGATAACAACTCCTAAAACTTGGGTTGCAAATCTAGGCGATCTGACGCTAGGAATAACCGAAAGTCCTTTTTATCTTTCAGATACAAACCGCCTTGTTATAAAAGACATCATAATGTCTGTGGATGGCTTAATCGTCGCTTCAAATGTCACACGCTGCATATTTTAAAATGCAAAGGTGCATGCGCTTAGTAAATTTAGCAAGCGTTTTGCTTGCTAAATTTTAACTCTTTTTCTCATTTTCATTAAATAGCAAATTTGGTTAAAATCAGCTCTTTAGCTAACGCTCTTTTTGTCTTAAATAATCTAGCTTTTTAAAACATCTTAAAAACCAGCTATTTTTGATATGACTTTTTAGTCATTAAAAGATCAAAAACCTGAAGGCTCGTTTGTTCTTTTTGATATACGCAAGATTATGTAGCCGACCGCACCAGAGATGAAAGAGCCGATTAATATAGCTAGTTTATCAGTATATGCAAACGCATCAGTGTCTGCATACGCCAAGCCATTTACAAACAAACTCATCGTAAAGCCCACTCCGCAAAGCACTGCCACGCCATAAAGCTGACCCCAGCTAGCACCTTCTGGAAGCTTTGCTAGACCAAATTTTATCGCCAAAAAGCTAAATCCAAAAACCCCAAGCTGCTTGCCGACAAAAAGCCCAAGCATCGTGCCTAAAGCGACAGGCTGTGCAAGCTCACTCATGCTTACACCAGAAAGAGCGATGCCAGCATTTACAAGCGCAAATATCGGCAACACTCCAAACGCAACCCAGCCGTGCAGATCGTGCTCGATGCTTTTTAGCATAGAATTTTGCGGCTCATCCTTAAAGCTTAGAGGTATGAAAAACGCTGCTACCACGCCAGCTAGAGTTGCATGAACGCCAGATTTTAGCACCGCCACCCACATGATAACACCAACAAGCAAATATGCAGCCTTGCTCTTTACGCCCATTTTGTTTAGAACGAAAAGCCCAGCGATACAAATAGCTCCAATACCAAGCGAAAGCACGCTAAGCTCGCTTGTGTAAAATAGCGCGATGATGATTATCGCGCAAAGATCGTCGATGATCGCTAGTGTCATTAAAAAAATTTTAAGCGTTGTCGGCACTCTTGAGCCTAAAAGACTTAAAATTCCAAGCGCAAAAGCTATGTCAGTTGCCGTTGGTATCGCCCAGCCAGAAGCAGCAAAGCTGTCATGTTTTGTGAGTGCGTAAAATATCGCCGCAGGCACGATCACCCCGCCTAGAGCGCCGATAGCTGGAAGTACGATTTGAGATGGATTTCTTAGCTCGCCCTCGCAAATTTCTCTTTTTAACTCAAGCCCTACAAGAAAGAAAAATATCGCCATAAGTCCGTCATTTACCCACAAAATAAGCGGTTTTGACAGCCCAAATTCGCCAAAGCTGATTGTAAATTTCGTCTTTAAAAATTCGTTGTAAAACTCGCTTAAAAAGGTATTTTGACACACAAGAGCGATGATGGTTGCTATCATTAGCAAGATCCCTCCGCTTGCTTCGTTCTTTAAGAATTCTTTAACACTTGACATACTACTTCCATTGAATAAATTTCTTGCCATATTAGCAAAAATAAGCTTAAATTGATAAATCTCTTGTGCTTTAAGTTGATTTTTTTTTTTTTTGTTATATAATAGCTATAGTTTTTATATTAGATATATTTTAAGGAGTTTTATAATGAAATTTTCAAAGATTGCTTGTATCGCGATTATAGGTGCAAGTTTAAGTACAGGTGCGTTTGCTGACCTAAAAGAGGAGATTAAAACAAGAAATGAAGCTGAGGCTAGTTTGGACAGAGTAAAAATGCAATTAAAACAATACTCAGAAGAGATAGACCAGCTAAAAGCACAGCAGGAAAAAGATGAGGAGCAAATTGAGTTAACTAAAGCTCAAGAAGAAAAGGCAACCGCAGAGAAAAAAGCGGCTGATGATGCTTTTGAACAATTAAAAGACCAAGAAACTAAAAAAGCTGCTGAAATTAGTGAACAGTCTAAAATAAAAGAAGATAATTTAAATAAAATACAAGATCCTAAACTAAAAGAAGCTATTAATAATAGAAAAATAGAAGATATTAAAAAAGAGCTAGATGAACTTACTAAGATACAAGATTTTAAAGCGCAAAATGTTGAGGATCTGCGAGAAGAACTAGCCAAAATTCAAAAACAGCTTGGCGATACAACTGACCTTTTAACAGAACAAGAGCAGAGAGTTGAAAGAATAAAACAAGCAGTTGCAGGTGCACAAGAAGATGATATTCCTAACAGTTTGGAAACTATAAATGGTTATATAAAAAATATGAAAGATGAAGTGCAAAAGAATGAAGATGTTGTTAATTCTATTGCAGATAGTACTGAAAGAATTAAACAACTCCAAGGTGAGCGTGAGGAAATAGTTAAAAATTTAGACCAAAAAATGAAAGACCAGGAATCGGCAGATTTGCAGTTAAAGGCAGTTCGGCAGGCTGTGAAAGATGCAGGTAATGCAAAAGAGAAAACAAAAATAGACTTACAAAACGCGGAGGCAAGTTTAAATAACGCGAAAAAGAATATCGAACAAATAGAAAATGACCTAGAAAGAGTCAATCAAGCAATAGAAGAAGAAAAGAAAAAGCTAGGTGACAGCGCTAAACAAGAAGAAAAAAAGGTTATGTATGAAATTTTAGATGATAGCAAAAAGGACTTAGCTCAAAAAGAGGAACAACAGCAGCAAGATGCTAAAAGTCTTCAAGAAGCAAAAGATGAGCTAGCTAGAAAAATAGATGATGTCATAGAACCCGGTGTGTTAAGTCAAGAGGATAAGACACAAGATGGTATAGCCAGAATAAAGCAGGGTTTACATGCTATAAAGACTGAATTACCTGAAGTTGCTAAACAAGATGAAAAAGAAGTTATGTCGCACGCACTCCAAAGCGTAAGAGGACAAGTGGATCCAAATTTAAAAGATATCCATGAAAAATTTAACGAGATCGAAAATAAAATAAATAGCATAACAGATGGTGATATGGCTAATCAAAAAGATAATATAGTTGAAGCCTTAAAAGAGCTTGAGGCATTAGCTGAAGAAAAATTAAATAAAATGAGACCTGCGGATGCTGAGATTGGAGAACTACAAACGAAAGTTAATGATGCATACGATAAGTTGTTGGTAGCAAAGGGAAATATAGAAGATGCAAAAGATGCATTACAAAACGCTAAAAATGGCATGAAGGATGTAGGAGTGTTTGTAGATGCTAAAAATAAACAAGAAGAGCAAGTTGCAGAGGCGTTATTTGATAAAGGTGTAATGACTAGAAAGACACCAGATAGTGACATAGTGGCGATCTCTGACTCGCTTAGCGATGCTAGTGATAATATCCATGCAAATGCCCCAACAAAGATAACTAAATTTAACTCAGAGCTATCTACAAAAACTCGCCTTGCAAAGCTATCAAATCCATTTAATGAAAATTTAGCCTTAGCTTACGCTATAAATAACCTAAAAGGTGATGCTTTTGCTGATAGTGGCGATACTCTTGGCTCAGTAGTTAGAACATATACAGATAGATATAAATACGATAATAACCTATGGGCAAATGCTATCGGTGCAAAAGCAAGCCTAAAAAATGACGCAAAAGCTAAGATGTATGGATTTAGTCTTGGATATGATAAGGTATTTGATGATACTATCGTAGGTGGATTTACAACTCTTGCTAAGTCTAAGCACGAAGATAGAACTTTAACAAACAAAGCAAACAACTATGAGGTAGGTGTATATGCTAGACATTTTATGTATAACCACGAGATAGATACAAAAGTATCTTTTGGTGTAGCTAAAAATAAGACAAATCGTAGCGTAGTTTTATCAAATGGAGTATCTAAAAATGATGGTAAATATACATCAAAATTTGCATCTTTTGACCTTAACTACGGATATGTGTTTGATCTAACAAATGCAGCGTTTATTAAACCTACTGTTGGACTATCTTACCTTTGGCTAAAAAATGGACAGCTAAAAGAAAATGGAAATCTACCTATTAATATAAATGCAAAGAAATATAAAGAGCTTACACTAAATTTAAGTACAGAGATACGCAAGTATGTAGCTGATGGAAGCTATTTTTATATTCAGCCGGGATTTGAGCGTGAAATTTACAAAGCACAAGATGATGCATCTATAAGCTTTGTAGGCTCAAAAAACAATATAGTGTTTGACAAAGATAAATCTAAAAAAGGCTACTTTACCCTACAAACTGGTGCAGAATTTGCTATAACTCCTACCCTATCTACAAATATCAACTTTGGCTTAAAGACCAAAGAGGATGAGAAGTATTATAGTGGCACATTTGGTGTAAGATATAAGTTTTAAAATCTACTTTTAGTGGCAGTTTAAACTGCCACCTTTAAATTTCCATCCCAACTCTTTACATAAAAAGCAAATTTTTACATTAAACCTGCTATTATTTGATGAAATTTTAGGGGCAAAGTATGAGAAAAGAGCTTTTAAAAAACATAAAACGAGTAGTCGTAAAGATAGGTACTTCTACACTTACTAACGATAATGGCTCACTCAATGAACCAAAGATAAAGCAAATCGTAGCAAATTTAAGCAAGTTAAATGATGATATAGATGTAGTTTTTGTTACTTCTGGTGCAGTTGGAGCAGGCATAGGTGAGCTAAAACTAGATAAAAAACCAAAGTCCATAACTGAAAAACAAGCACTAGCAGCCATCGGACAAGTTTCGCTCATACATCTTTATCAAATTTTATTTTGGGCTTATGGTAAAAATATAGCTCAACTTTTGCTCACAAAAGATGATTTTAGCGACCGAAAGAGATATTTAAATATCAAAAATGTTTGCAACTCGCTACTTTCAAAAAAGATAATCCCTATCATAAACGAAAATGACCCAGTCGTAGGCGATGGTATAAAGGGCGTTAAGGTCGGCGATAACGACACGCTTTCAGCCCTTGTTGCAGGGCTTGTGGAAGCGGATTTGCTCATCATTTTAAGCGATATAGACGGACTTTATGATAAAAATCCTAGTGAGTTTAAGGACGCAAAATTTATAAATATCGTAAAAAAGATCGATCAAAATATCAAAAATATGGCGGGTAGCGAGGGCAGTAAATTTGGTACTGGTGGCATGAAAACAAAGATAATAGCTGCTGACATGGCAACTAAGGGCGGAACAAATTTAGTCATATCAAGTGGCTCAAATCCGCAAAATATCGTGAATATAGTCCGTGGCGATGAGATAGGAACACTTTTTTTACGCCAAGACAAAAAGCTAAACTCAAAAAAATACTGGCTGGGTTACGGCTCTGCAAAAAGTGGAGCTATCATCATAGATAGTGGAGCAGAAAATGCCCTAAAAAATGGCAAAAGCTTGTTAAGCGTGGGGATAAAAGATGTTAAGATGGAGTTTGAAAGAGGAGCTGTTGTTGAAATTTTAAACCAAAACTCAGATCTTTTAGCGCGTGGTATTAGCAACTACTCGTCTGCTGAAATAAATCAAATTGCAGGGCGAAAAAGTGATGAGATAGAGGAAATTTTAGGTTACAAATATGACGAAGAGATAGTTCATATAGACAATCTAGCACTTGTTTAGAAAGGTAAAATATGAGTGAAATTTTAAGCTTGGCAAAACAAGCAAAGTTAGCCAGTTTGGCTTTAAAATCCCTACAAACTCGCACGAAAAATGAGATCTTAAACGCCGTAGCAAACGAACTAATCGCCAAAAAAGAGCAGATAAAAGAGCAAAATTTACTCGATCTAAAAAATGGCAAAGATAGCGGTCTAAGTGATGCGTTGCTTGATCGCTTGACGCTAACAGATGCACGCATAGAAGCTATGGCGGCCGGTGTGTTGCAGGTGGCAAATTTAGCTGATCCAGTTGGCGAGATACTTGGCGGTTGGCGACACGAAAATGGTATGCAAATTTCAAAGCTGCGTGTGCCGCTGGGCGTTTTGGGTGTGATTTACGAGAGTCGCCCAAATGTTAGCATCGATGTAGCAGCACTTTCGCTAAAAAGTTCAAACGCTGTTATCTTGCGTGGTTCAGCCAGTGCGCTGCATTCAAATATCGCTTTGAGCGAGCTTTTTAACGCTGTTGGGGCGAAATTTGGCTTGCCAGCTGGTGCGGTTTCGCTCGTGCGAGATACTAATCGCCAAAGCGTTTCTGAGATGATAGGACTAAATGGACTTATCGATGTGCTAATACCGCGTGGCGGCAAGGGTCTTAAAGATTTTATCATGCAAAACGCCACGATTCCAGTCATAGAAACGGGAGCTGGGGTGTGTCATATTTTTGTCGATGAGAGTGCGGATCTAGACGATGCGGTGGCGATTATAAAAAATGCAAAAACCCAGCGTCCAAGCGTATGTAATGCCGTTGAATGCGTGCTTTTGCACGAGCGTGTGGCTGAGAAAATTATGCCTACCCTTATTGCTTCTCTTTCAAATGTGCAAATTCGCTTAGATGAGAAAATTTATGCAAATTTTAGTGGTTTTGAAAATGTCAAAAAGGCTGAAAATAGCGACTTTGGAGTGGAGTTTTTGGATATGATTTTAGCGGTTAAGGTGGTAAAAAATTTAGATGAAGCGATAAATCATATAAACGAGCATTCCAGTGGGCATTCTGACGCGATTTTAAGTGGCGATTATGAGCGAGTGGAGCGGTTTTTAAATTTAGTCGATAGTGCGGTTGTTTATGCGAATGCTTCTACAAGATTTAGCGATGGGGGCGAGTTTGGATTTGGTGGGGAGATCGGCATTTCAACGCAAAAACTACACGCACGCGGTCCGATGGGTCTTAGGGAGCTTACGACTTATAAATACATCGTGCGTGGCGAAGGACAGGTAAGATAAGGGGCGATATGATACCAAGTTATAAGGAGATGATGTTTCCGATATTACAGTTTTTGAGCAAAAGCACAACTGCAGCTCGGCAAGACATTTTAAAATTTGTCGAAAAATATTTTAAACTAAGCGAAATGCAAAAACAAGAACGCACATCAAACGGCACGCTAACATATATAAATCGTGCAGACTGGGCAGTTGCATACTTGGCAAATAACAAACGAATTTTAGAGCTTTCGCAATCAAAAATTCTAGCCAAAAAAACAGCTGGAGTGCGTGGAAGTTACGAGATAACCGAGGCTGGTAAAAAGCTACTAAATCAAAAGGATGCAAAGCAAAAATTTCAAAACTGGTATCAAGATGTTTATGGTGTAAAAATTTCTCCTAATAAAAATAGAGCAAATCAAGATGATGAAAAAACTCCGATAGAAAATATTTTGTCTATATCAAAAGAGCTAACTCAAAATTTAAAATTACAAATTTTAAATGAAATTTCATCTAAAAGTCCAAAATTTTTTGAATTTTTTGTTTTGAGATTGTTTGAAAAAATGGATTACGGTATTGGGCGACTTACAAAAAATGGCTCAGATGGCGGAATAGACGGAGTTATCGACGAGGATGAGCTAGGGCTTTCGCAAGTTTATATCCAAGCAAAGAGTTGGCAAGGCAGCGTATCACGCCCTGAAATTCAGAAGTTTGTCGGAGCAATATCTAATAAAGCAACCAAAAAGGGTATTTTTATCACAACTTCAAATTTTACAAAAGAAGCAATTTCTTATGCAAATGGAATACAAAGCCATACCATAAGTTTAATAGATGGAGATAGGCTATCTGAATTAGCTATCAAATACAAAATTGGCATACAAATTCGTCAAAATATTGAAATTTGTGATATAGATACAGATTTTTTTGATAATGTTTTTTAAGGATTTAAAATGAAAATAGGCTTTATAGGCGCTGGAAATATGGGTTCTGCGATGATAGCAGCTCTTTTTGCAAAAAATAATGCAGAAAAAGTGGTAGTTTTTGCTCGTAGTAAAACAGATGAGATGGCGCAGAAATTTGGCGTTATAGCGGTTAAGGATGAGATAGAAGTTATCAAAAACTCAGATATGATTTTTTTAGCGACCAAGCCAAATACATATGAAAAAATTTTAAATCTGATAAAAAATGAGCTAAAAGATAAAATTTTAATCACACTCGCACCAAATTTTACTATCTCACAAAGCTTAGAAATTTTAGGCAAAACCGCCAAAGTAGCAAGAGCTATGCCAAACACGCCAACAGCCATAGCACAAGGCGTGAGTGCTATAAGTTTTAGCACAAATTTATCTAAAACCAAGCAAGATGAAATAAGAGAAATTTTTCAAAACTTTGGCAGAGTTTATGAGCTAGAAGAGAGCAAATTTGGGGCATTTACAGCGATCGCTGGAAGCTTGCCGGCATATGTTTTTATGTTTATCGAGGCGGTAGCCGATGCTGGGGTAAAAAATGGCATAGCAAGAGAGCAAACTTATGAGATAATCGCTGCAAGTGTAGCAGGATCTGCAAATTTAATGCTAGAAAGCAAAAAACATCCAGCCGTGCTAAAAGATGAGGTCTGCTCTCCGGGCGGAACTACGATAGAAGCTGTTTCTATGCTAGAAAAACTTGGCTTTCGCTCAGCCCTGATCGAAGCCGTGCACGCTTGTGCTAAAAAGGCAAACGGTAGATAGGTTGTATTTAAAATGGTAAGAATTTTAGGTTAAAATTTAAAAATTGTCGGAGGCTAAGTAGGCTTAGTCGCCGACTAAAATTATTTTGTTATTTGCAAATCTTGTCTGTATTTTGGCGAGTAGCTTCCGCGCAACAAACAGTCATAACAGTCTCTAGCAAACAGCATAGAGGTCGCTTGTGCTGACATTTCGTAGCCTTTATCTGATATTGTATCTGCTATTTGTGTTATCATCGCAGAGATCACCATCCCAAGTAATCCAGAGTTGCCACTTCCTGAATCTTGCTGTGCGGTTATGCTCTTTTCCCAAAGTGTGTTTGCGGTATTTGCATCAATTAGCTTTGCATAAAGAGACACTGATGTTTTGCTATTTATAAGCTGGTAAGATGTGCCATATTGCGTTACATTTATATACAAAACGGCGTCAGGGTTAAAAATTTTCTTTAATTTTGATAGTGGAACTTGGGCTATCTCGCTTGGTTCGCTTATGCCGTTTGCTTTAAATGTTTCATAAACTAAAGCCATAGGAAATACATAGTAGCCAGCCTCTGCAAGAGGCACCAACGAATTTGAGACAACTGCTGCCGATGCCCTTATTTCGGTAGTTTCGTTTGTTGGCATTAAAACTAGGATTGAGCGAGGGTTGCTTTGTATAAAATTTGAATAATCATAAGCTTTGGGTGAAGCACAAGCAACGAAAAATAGCAAGATAAATGATAAAAATATAGCTTGCAAAATTTTCATTTTTCTACCTTTTTCGTCTTATTTTGTGTTAGTAAAAACTCTATGTAGTTTTTAGCCTCTGGATATAGCTCAACTTCTTTAGAAAAGTAGCCTTGCATCTGCTTTGTATTTCCTAAATTTGAGTACAAAAGCCCAAGATGTGCGTAAAGTCCAGGTGGGACTTTCGCATTTTTTGTATATGCATTTTGTACAGATTTTTCAAGCATAGAAATTTGTTCTTGTGGACTGTATTCATCATTTAGATAGCTGTAAAGCGATGATGAATATGAGCCGTCCCAGTGATAAAGCGGTGGAGTTGATGAAGTACTGCAACCAGCAAAAACAACTACTACAGAGGCTACTAGCAAGGCTTTTTTGTATATCATTTTACTGACCAAGCACCACTTTCAAGACCGTTTACTAGATTATCAACAGCTTCTCTTATGGCAAGGCTTAAAACTTTACCATTTAGCGTAGAGTCATAACCTGCTGTGCCACCAAAACCAATGATCTCACGGTTGCTTAGCTCATATTCACCAGCCCCCTGAGCAGAATAAACAACTTCGGCAGTAGCTGCGCTCACTACATTTAGATTTACCTTTGCGTATGCTACTTGTGTTTTGCCTTTGCCAAGTATGCCCCAAAGTTGCATATCCCCTACAGTTTTTCTACCAAATTCTGTTACATCACCAGTGATAACATATTTTGCACCTTTGAAATTTGCGTTGGTTTTGCTTAGTGCATTCTCCTCTTTTAAGATTTTCATATTTGTGCGCTCTAAAACATTAAATCTACCGCTATCTCGCAAATTTGTTACAAGTATCGTGCTAGCTTGATTGCCAAGTCTATCCTCTCCATCGCTAAAAATTCCATTTTGATAAGATGATTGGTTGTTAAACCTTCCTACTGAAACAGTGTGTTTCTCGCCATGATATACAGTTTGGGCTGATTTTAGTTTTGGAGTTTCAACAGCTCTTGACTTTTCAGACGCACAACCAGAAAAAAGAACTAAAGATGCAAGAAGTGCGACTTTGGCATAGGTTTTTATACTCATTTTATATCCTTTGTTTTAGTAATCTTTCTCAAAATGATAGCAAAATTTATTTAAAATTTTGTTAAAATGGTTTAAAGACTATCATCCATATAATGACTATCATTGCGACCGTTGGCACTTCGTTGTAAGCGCGAAAAAACATTCCGTCTTTTGTACAGCGCTTTTCTTTAAGCGCACGCATGTAGTATCCTAGGTGCAGGTGATATGCTGCCATTAGCACGACAACTGTCAGTTTTACATGTATGTAGCCACTTTTAAGTAAGCTAGGCATCGTAAGAAGTATTAGCGCACCAGTCGCAAAAGAGCCAATCAGTGCGATCCAGCCGATGTAGTGATACATCTTATACTCCATCACTTCAACGACTTTAACAAACTCTGGTTTGTCCATATTTTCGGCATGATAGACATAAAGTCTTGGCTGATAAAATAGCATCGCCATCCACGAAACAAAAAAAATGTAGTGTGCGAACCTAAAATAGTTGTAATAATCCGCAAAAATTTCCATAAATTCCCCTTATCTAAATAAAATTTCTTTTCTAGCTTCAAACTCAGCTTTTGTGATCTCACCGCGCTCGAATTTCTCGTAAAGTACGCGCAGATCATCAGCTAAAGACTTATTTTTTAGCTCATTTTTCATATTTTGTTTTAATAAATTTTCATCGACCATTCGCCCTGTGGCAAAAACATCAAAAAGCCACCAAATTCCCCAAATCGCCCACGGTATAAATCCAATAAAGAAAAACCAATAGGTTGTAGAACCTAAGAAAAATAGAGCCATCTGTGCAAAACCACTGATAAATCGCCCAAGATAAAGCCTGTGCGCACCAAGCCAGCCGAGGAAAAACCAAAGAGCATAGGCTATAAATATATTATTCAACTATCATCCTTTATGGATAAATTTGCCAAATTTTCAAAGCCACGCTGCTTTGTTTGGGCTGCATAAATTTAACATAAAATTTTAAATTATGACTAAATTTTAGCAACTTTTTTTGTTCGCCAGCTTTGCCAAAGTATTAACGCGACACCAAAATTTATCATCACATCAGCAAAGTTAAACACCGCAAATTCAAACCACTTATGCCAAAAAATGTAATCCACTACACCACCGTTGATAAAGCGGTCAAGCACATTTGAACAGCCCGCGCCAAATATGATCGCCACCGCACTTGTGTGCGAACGCAAAATTTCACGCTCTCGCACGAGATAAAGTAGTGCAATGGCTAGTAATGCAACTTGGATGAGTTTTAAATTTTCACCCAAAAAGGCAAACATCGAAAATGCCACACCCTTATTGTATGTCAAAATAAGCGAAAAATACTCTCCATCATAGTGTCCATAACCTTGTACATATGCCCATTTTATCGCTTGATCTATAACAAAAATGGACGCAAAAATAGCTAAAAATTTAACTAAAATTTTACGCATTTAAGGCTTTTATAAAAAATTTCTCAACTTCATCCATTCGTTTTTCAACCAGTGCTTGGTTTTTGCCTTCTAAAAGTAGGCGGATTAAATTTTCTGTGCCAGAGTAGCGAAACAGCGAGCGTATGCCGTCTTTTGCAAGGCTTGCCTCAAGCTCTTTTATCCCAGCTATGCTATCTAGCGGCTTTTTCTCTGTGATTTTTAGATTTAGTAAAATTTGCGGATATGGTGTGAGAGAAGAGAAAATTTCGCTAGCTTTTTTGCCTTTTTTAAGTAACATGGCAACTACTTGCATGGCTGTTACTAGCCCATCGCCAGTTTTAGCAAAGTCGCTAAATATCACATGTCCACTTTGCTCGCCGCCAAAATTTATCCCCTCTTTTTTCATAAGCTCAAGGACATATTTGTCCCCAACATTTGCGCGAAATAGCTTTAGCTTGTGCTTGCCAAGATAGTCCTCTAGTGCAGCATTGCTCATGATTGTAGCGACTACGCCGCCGCCTTTTAGCATCTTTTGCTCGTGTAAAAATACACCAAGAATGCCCAGTATTGCATCTCCATGCACGATTGCACCAGTTTCATCAACTACAACCAGCCTATCAGCATCTCCATCAAATGCAAAGCCGATGTCAGCACGCAAGCGCTTTACTTCATCGGCTAGTTCTTCAGGATGTAGTGCGCCACAGCTTTGGTTAATGTTTGAGCCATTTGGCTGTCTGTTTAATACTATAACATCAGCCCCAAGCTCGCTAAATACAGTAGGAGCTACCTTGTATACAGCCCCATTTGCCACATCCAAAACGACACGCAATTTTTTAAGATTTAACTCTTTTGGAAAAGAGTTTTTTATTTGAACTATGTATCTTCCGATAACATCATCTATACGCTTGTTTGCGCCTATTGCTTCCATAGTTTTTTGAGCATTTGCGATAGCCTCATCATCAAAATAAATTTTTTCTATCTCACGCTCAATATCCTCTTCTAGTTTGTCGCCATTGTGGTTGAAAAATTTAATACCATTATCGTAATAAGGATTATGACTTGCGCTTATCATTATACCAGCATCACAGCGCATATCTTCAGTCAAAAAAGCAACCGCAGGGGTTGGCATAGGACCTATCTGTAAGACATTGTATCCAACTGCTGTAAGACCAGCTACGATAGCCGTTTCTATCATATATCCGCTTTTTCTTGTATCTTTGCCGACTAGGATTGTATTTGTTGAACTATCTTTGCGAAAGTAAATTCCAGCTGCCATCGCTAGACGCATCGCTGTTTGAGCGGAGAGTTTTTCTCCGGCCTTTCCACGAACGCCATCAGTACCGAATAATTTCATTTTCTACCTTTCATGCATTATTTTTTTGTGCTATACGGCGTTTCAAAATTTTACCAAATTTAGTAACACAGCGCGCACGAGCTCCTTTATTTGGCTTGTTTTTGCCTTATCTAGCGCAAAAATACTACCGCCTCTTCTTATTATTTTAAAATTTTTGGCTATAATTGTATCAAAATTTTTCAAATTTTACTTCATTTTTAAAATTCACTTAAATTAAGCACAATTTAAAACTAAATTTTATATAATCACGGACTAATTTTATAAAAAGGTAATTTAATGGCAAATCACAAATCTGCTGAAAAAAGAGCTAGACAGACGATTAAGAGAACTGAGAGAAACAGATTTTACCGCACAAGACTTAAAAATATAACAAAAGCTGTTGTGGTGGCTGTTGAAGCAAAAGATATAAATGCCGCAACTGAGGCACTAAAAGTAGCAAACAAAAGCCTACACAGTTTCGTAAGCAAGGGCTTTTTGAAAAAACAAACAGCTTCACGCCGTGTCGGTCGTTTAGCTAAACTTGTAAATACTCTAAAAATCGCATAATTATTTAATGCTAGCAAGCAAACTCCAGCCATTTTTGGATCGCTATAACGAAATTTCAACGCTTTTAAGCGATCCAGATATTATCACAGATATAGAAAAGATGACTAAACTTTCAAAAGAGCAGTCATCTCTTGAGGCGATCAAGGAGGCTGCTAGTGAGTATTTACAAACCTTAAATGATATCGAGGAGAATAAAAATTTACTCGATGATGCCGAGCTTGGCGATCTAGCCAAAGAGGAGCTAAAAAGCGCTCAATCTCGCAAAGAAGAGCTAGAAAATGAGATCAAAATTCTCCTACTTCCAAAAGATCCAAATGATGATAAAAATATATTTCTAGAGATTCGTGCTGGTACTGGCGGAGATGAGGCTGCTCTTTTTGTGGGCGACTTATTTAACGCGTATATACGATATGCTGAGCTTCGCGGATGGAAATTTGAGATAGTAAGTCAAAGTGAAGGTAGTGTGGGGGGATTTAAAGAGATTATCTTGCTCGTTAAGGGCGCTGGCGCATACTCTCGTATGAAATTTGAAGGCGGCACACATAGAGTTCAGCGTGTTCCAGAGACTGAAAGTCAAGGTAGGGTACATACTTCCGCTGTTACTGTGGCTATCATGCCAGAGGTTGAAGATAGTGAGGTTCAGATTGCTGAGAAAGATCTTCGAATAGATGTTATGCGCAGTTCAGGTCATGGCGGACAATCTGTAAATACTACCGATAGTGCCGTTCGTATCACGCATATACCGACTGGTATTGTTGTAACAAACCAAGACGGAAAAAGCCAGCATAAAAACAAAGAGGCTGCGATGAAAGTTCTAAAAGCTAGGCTTTATGAGATGCAAGAGCAAGAGCGCCTTGAAAAAGAGATGAGTGAGCGAAAAAGTCAGGTAGGTACTGGAGATAGAAGCGGTCGTATCCGCACATACAACTTCCCGCAAAATCGCATAAGCGACCACCGCATAAACTTAACACTTTATCGTCTTGATGCTATAATGGCTGCTGGGCTGTTTGATGAGATCATCGAGCCGCTTATCGCTCACCATCAAAGTGAAGCGTTACTGGCAGCTGGGCTTTAATCAAACTTACACAACAAAACATCTATTTAAACGCTATAAAATTTAAAAATAAAGTTTTTATAAACTTGCTATTCTTAAAATTTTTGCGGACTTTATAATTTTATTTACAATTTCTGCAAAAATATGAAAAACTTTAATCAAATGATCTTAAGAAATTTGCTTTTACCACTTCATCATCGGTGACTTTAGTAAAGTGGTGCTTTGTTGTGCCTATTTGACACTCAAGCGCGCGCCTTACCATTATTTCGCCAAGCGCCTTTTCTTGCTTTACAAAGTAGAAATTTTGCCCCAGATCATCAAACATTTTCTCGCGACGCTCTTGTTCGCTTATCATCATGACGGTTTGAATTCTTTCTGTATATCCTGAAACAGTTTTTGTGATAAGCTCAAGCTTTTGTTCGTTTGAAACAGCGATTATTACGGCAGCTGCACTTCTTACGCAGGCGTATTCAAAAGTATGATCTTGAAAGGCATTTCCTAAAAATACATTTTCACCGCGACTTCTACCAAGCTCAACGAGCCCTAAATCGCTCTCTATAACAAGGTATGGTAGATGTCTAGCCTTAACTTGCAAGACTATTTCTTGACCTAGGTTTCCATAGCCAAAGATAACGATATGGTTTGAAATTTTCTGCTGTTTTATTGTCTGTTCTGGTTCGATAATTATCTCTTTTTCTATTTTATCGGCTACAAAATTTAACTTTTTAAGTATAAAAGGGGTTAAAAACATAGATATAACACATGAGGCGATTAGAATTTGTGATGTTTTAGGGTCCAGCAAACCACGAGTTGTCATAAGTCCAAAGACAGCTAGTGCAAATTCTCCTATCTGCGCTATAGTAACAGCTGTTTTAAATGAAACTCGCAGGGTCTGATATGTGCGAAGTATGCAAAATATAACAATCGCCTTTGTAAACATCGCACAAATGCCGATAAAAAGGATTATGAAGATGTTTGATGCGATGACTGGTATATTAATTTGCATGCCGATACTGATAAAAAATATGCCAAGTAAAATGTCGCGAAATGGGATGAGGTCGGCTTCTATTTTATGCTTGTGTTCAGTTTCTGCTATCATCATTCCCGCCAAAAATGCACCTAGCGAGAATGAAAAGCCAAGAGTATTTGCAAGCGCGCTTGATCCAACAACCATAAAAAATACTGTGGCGATGAAAATTTCTTGTGAGTTTGTTTGAATAACTTTATTTAAAAGCCAGTTTACTAGGTATTTTCCAACTATATAAAGCATAATTATAAGCAAGAGTGCGCCAAGGAAAGTGCGTAAAAGTAGCTCGTTTAACGAAGTTTGAGATGAGCTTAGCATATCAACCATGATAAGTATCGGTATCACGGCAATATCTTGAAATATTAAAATTCCAAGTGATTTTCTACCGTATCTTTGTGTGATGTCGCCGCTATCATTTAAAATTTTAAGCACTATGGCTGTTGATGAAAGTGCGAGTGCAAGCCCAACTATAATGGCATTATCTGTTTCTAAGTTAAGCGTATAATAGACAAAAACAGCAAGCAAAGCACCCGAGATAAAAACTTGCAAGCTTCCATTTACAAAAACCTCATTTTTCATCTTTAAAAGATGCTTGAAGCTAAATTCAAGACCTATTGTAAACATTAAAAATACTATGCCAAATTCTGCGATATGTACGAGTGAGTCACTACTTTTTAGATTAAAAAATTCAGAGATTACGGTTCCTGTTATGATGTAGCCGATGATGGTTGGTATCTCATACCTTTTAAGAATAACATTTAAAATAATGCTTAAAAAAACAGTTAGTAAGAAGGCGGGCAGGAAATGCTCGAACATTTTTTCCTCAAATTTGTGAAGTTTAAGTAATATTTTAACGTATTTTATTTTAAATTTATTTAAAGTTTTTATATTTTTATCTAAAATTTACATTCGAAAATGATAAATTCCATTTTTTACTCTCTTAAAAATTTTCTTATTTTCAAGAATTTTTAGTGTGTTTATGGTGGTTGGTTTGCTGACATTTAGCTTTGTGCAAATTTCATTTACGGTAGTGCTTACAAAGCCATTTTCATCGCTATTTTGTAGTAAAAACTCCAAAATTTCAAGCTTTTTTTCGCCAAGAATAGCAGCAAAAATCAGCCTTTCTCTCTCACTCATAACACACCAAATTTTACAAGTATAGCATATATCCAAAGTGTTGCGCAGAGAATATTGCAAAACATTACAGCAGCACTTGCTGCATCTTTTGCCGCACCAGCCAAAGGGTGTAAGTCTGGGCTTGCTAGATCTACTACTCGCTCGATGGCTGAGTTTATACACTCGCAAACTAAAACTAAAATCATAGAAAAAATCAAAAATAAATTTATTAACAACCCAAAATCCAAGACAAAAAGCAAACAAAAACCAAGCAAAAAAGTATATAGCTCAAGCCTAAAACTACTTTCGTTTTTAAAAATATCCTTAAATCCAGCCATTGCATAGCCCCAGTTTTTAAAGAATTTATATCTTGGTTGGTTTCTCACGCTTTGCCTTTTTAAAATTTATACGCTATTATACCAGACAAAAATAAAAGGATAAAATTTGAAACTAATTAGTTGGAATGTAAATGGACTTCGTGCCGTGGTTGCAAAGGATGGATTTGCTTGGCTTGAAAATTTTGGTGCGGATTTTGTTGGTTTGCAAGAGATAAAGGTCAAAGATACTGATGTGCCAAGCCAGATGTATAAGCTTGGCTTTTCTGATATTAGCGTAAATTCGGGTGGGAGATCTGGGTATTCTGGCGTGATGAGTTTAAGTAAATTTGATATGCATACGCAAAAATCTGCCTTTTTTAATGATATCGAGGGGCGAGTTTTGGAGCATAGGTTCGGCAATGTGGTACTTTTTAATATCTATTTTCCAAATGGACAAAAGGATGATGAGCGACTAGAATACAAGATGAAATTTTATGAAAATTTTTTAAAATACATAAACGAACTTACTGCAAGTGGCAAGGATGTGATATTTTGCGGCGATGTTAATACTGCTCACAAAGAGATAGACTTAAAAAATCCAAAGGCAAATTCTAAGACTTCTGGCTTTTTGCCTATCGAGCGTGAGTGGATAGATAGAGTCGTACAAAGTGGCTTTATCGACACATTTCGCTACATGAATGGCGATAAGAGCGATGCTTACTCGTGGTGGAGCTATCGTTTTAATGCAAGGGCAAAAAATGTTGGCTGGAGGATTGATTATTTTTTCATCTCAGCTAGCTTAAAAGAGCGTCTAAAAGATGCCTTTATCTTACCTGAGATAATGGGAAGTGATCACTGCCCTGTTGGTATAGAGATAGAAATTTAGCCACTAAAATCCATGATCGCTAAGGTGTTGGGCTAAAATTTTAACTCCAAGCAATATAAGTATAACTCCACCCAAAACTAGGGCTTTATCTTGTAAAAATTTCCCCGCAAATTTGCCAAGATAAAAGCCCAAAATACAAAGAATAAAACAAACTATCCCTATAATAAAACAGGCATTTAAAATGGCTATATCATCAAAGGCAAAAGTAACACCAACCACCAAAGCATCGATACTTGTTGCAAATGCTCCAGCTATTAAAACTGAAATTTTAAGACTATCAAAAAGGCACGATTCATCTTGGTTTGCACGGCTGTCTTTTATCATTTTTAAGCCCAAAAATACTAAGATAATAAAAGCTATAAAATGATCAACTTGTTTGATAAAATTGACAAAACTAAGTCCCAAAATATAACCTAAAAATGGCATAATCGCTTGAAAAAACGCAAATATAAAAGCCATCTTAGCAACACTTTTAAAGGCTAAATTTTGGCAGTTTGCTCCGTTTGCAAGACTTAAAGCTACGCTGTCCATGGCAAGGGCAAGGGCTATTAAAAGTAGCATTTTTCTCCTTTAAAAGCGTGTATTTTAACAAAATTTTCTGCATTAAGCACTTATTAATTGCTTTTGGCTAAAATTTGGACTTTTTAAAAAGGATAGAAAATGAAAAAAAACTCTTATATTTTTTGCCGCTTTAACAGCTTTAAATTTGCAAGCATTTGATCTAAATAGTGCTATAAATACGATAAGAGATGCCTCTAAAGAAGTAAATTCTGGAGATTATAAAAGTATCGTTGTGCGAGCGCTTGAAGTCTCTGTAAATGAGCTTAGTAAAAATGGTTTTTTAAATAACTCAGTCGCTAAAATCGAGCTTCCATCAGCGCTAAAAACAGCACCAACACTTGCAAAAAGTGTTGGTGGTGAAAAGTATGCAAATGAGATGATAAAAGCTATCAATCAAAGTGCCACAAAAGCAGTGAGCGGGGCTAGTGTGGTTATTGCTGATGTGGTAAAAAATATGCGAGAAGATGAGTTAAAAAGTCTATTTCAAGACTCTAAGAGCTCTGTTACGCAGTACATGCAAAAAAATGCTAGCTCTAGGCTAGATGCTATTTTTAAGCCAATCATCTCAGATATGATGAGTAAAAATAGCTTTGCAAATGCCTATAATACGCTAAATTCCTATGTCAAAGATAGTAAAATTTTAAAAGGCGAAATGGCAAATAATATAAAAAATATAGCCGCAAATTTTGGTGTAAAAGATGTCTTGCCAAACGATGACGAGGATCTAAATAGCTACATTTCACGAAAGACATTAGAGGGTCTTTTTGAGGTTATGTGGCAAAAAGAGCAGGCGCTTCGTGATGGCGTGATGGGTAAAGGTGCTGATATATTAAAGGGTATTTTGCAGTAAATGACTCTACAAACTAAAGCAGATCTTGCCCTTATCGTTGTCGCGCTTGTTTGGGGTATTACATTTTTGCCTATGGGGGAGGCGCTAAAAACAAATGGCGTTTTTGTCATGTTGTTTTGGCGTTTCTTTCTAAGTGGAACTTTTATGAGTTTAGTCGCACTAAAGCTGGCTAAAAAATTTGATATAAACTCAGTTAAATACGGCATCGTGCTAGGCATCGTGCTATTTAGTTCGTTTGCTTTTCAAACTTTTGCACTAAAGCTTACTTATAGCTCGACTGTAGCCTTTATAACTGGGTTTGAGTGTGTTATAGTCCCATTTATAGCGGCGGCATGCTTTAGACAAGGTGTGAGTGTTTTTGCGATAATTGGGGCATTTGTTGCCATATTTGGGTTATGGTTTTTAAGTGACGCTAAGCTTGGGCTTGGATTTGGCGAGCTTTTTGCTCTACTTTGTGCCGTGTTTTACGCGCTTTATACAGTCTTAAATGGACATTTTGTTGTTAAATGTGAGCTTTATACGCTTGTTTGCACTGTATTTTTTGTCATTGCTATTATCTCATTTGGGTGTGCATTTGTATTTGAAAATGGTGTCATGCCAGTGCTTGATGAGCCGTTTTTTAGAGCGATAGTTATCACTGTTGTGTTTGGGACGATATTTTGCTATTTTTTGCAAACGGCTATGCAGCGATACACTACGGCTACAAAAGCAGCACTATTTTTCTCGCTTGAGCCCGTATCTGCAGGGTTTGTTGGGTATTATTTTGGTGCAGAGATATTAACTTTATGGCAAATTTTTGGCGCAGCGATGATTATATGTGGAGTTTTAATAAGTGAGCTTGGGGCGTATTTATTATCGCCTTTTAAAACAAAAAGCAAAGAAGCAAATAGAAGCTACTAAGATGATACTAGCGCCACTTGTTAGGTTAAAGTAGTAGCTAAGCACAAGCCCGCACATGCAAAATATCGTTGAAAGCAGTGCAGACAGCGCCATCATAGCTCCAAGTGAGCCTGAGAAGCGACTGGCGATTATAGGTGGTAAATTTAGTAGTGCGATAACCATAATAAGCCCTACAACTCGTATCGTAGCAACCACACAAAGCGCCATCATGCAAACAAGTAAGTAGTAAAAAATTTCAGTCTTTACTCCACGAAGTTTTGCAAATTCCATATCAAAACTTATGGCTACAAGCTGTCTGTAAAAAAGTGATACGATGACGATAAAGCCTAAATTTAAGGCTATCATGAAATTTATATCACTTTTGCTTACTGTTAGAATAGAGCCAAAAAGATAGCTCATAAGATCAACATTATATCCTGGTGTAAGGTCTATTAAGATGATGCCTATTGCCATACCAAATGCCCAGATCGCACCTATAACCGCATCTGATTTTGCTCTATCTTTTAGCGTAATAAATGCGATAAGCAGAGCAAGAAGTAGTGAAAAAACACTAGCCCCAAGCAATGGCTCAAGCGAGAAAAAAAAGGCTATGCCGATACCACCATAAGCTCCGTGTGCGATACCGCCAGCGATAAAGCCCATGCGATTTACAACTACAAGCGAGCCGATAACTCCACACACTATGCTTATCAAAATCCCTGATATAACGGCATTTTGCATAAACTCTAGTCTTAAAATCTCAAGCATTTTTGACCTTTTTACAAAATTTCTTATGCACAGCCACACTCTTTTAAGGCAAGCTCAACATCGCAAAAGTGGTTGTGATTAGTTGCTAGATGATAAATGAAGTCTTGCCTATTTTGATCAGCTTTTAGCTCATGCAGGTGTAAATTTGTGCTTACATAGGCTACTTTATTAGCAAAGCTTAGTGCGATATTTGCATCGTGACTTACTAAAACTATGGCAACTCCACTGTCATTTATGCGCTTTAGTAAAGTGTAAATTTCGGCTTGTGTTTTTGTATCTATGCTAGCTGTTGGTTCGTCAAGCATAAGCACTTTTGCCTCGCTTACCAAGGCTCTTGCGATATAGACTCTTTGCCTTTGACCTCCGCTAAGTTCGGTTATTTTGGCATTTTTAAAATTTTGCATATCGACTTTTTTAAGAGCTTTTATGGCTTGCTCTTTTTGTTTGTTTGTATAAAAACCAAAAATTTTCTTTTCGATAAGACCCATTAAGACGACATCTAAAACCCGTAACGGAAAGCTTGGATTTAGCGTGAAACTTTGCGGGACATAGCCGATTTGTGCGCTCATTTGACTTGGCTCTTTCCCAAAAATTTCAACACTTCCACTAGTTGGAGTTAAAAGTCCAAGCATAAGCTTTAAAAGCGTACTTTTGCCTCCGCCATTTGGTCCTATGATAGCCAAAAAATCGCTCGTACTAAAGCTTAAGTTTATATCTTTTAAAACAACTTGACTATCATAGCCAAAGCTTAAATTTTGTATCTTAATGTCGCTCACAACACACCGCCCTTTGCATTTAGTATCATCATAACTCCAAGTGCGCACATGAAGGCTAGGGCGATGATCTGAAGCGTTTTAAAAATTTGTTTATTGAGTAGTTTTTGGTTTATTTTTGCACCAATTATTGCGGCGGTAAATATCACAACACTCATACCAAGCGCCATAAAGATAGCGCTAATAGCCGCACTTGCATAGCCCTTTAGCTCAAAAGCCAGTAAAAAAACCATAATCACACCAGGACATGGTATAAGGCTTGCGGCCAGCGTCACGCCAAGCTCACTTTTGCCATTTTTGCCAATCTCTAAAGCCTTGCACGCCGAACAAGAACAGCCACTTTCATGTGTGCTCCATTTTATATTTTGCGTCTTTTTTTGCGGTTTTAAATTTTTATAAAGTAAAAAAAGTGATATAAAGACGATTAAAACACCACAAGCTATGCTTGTTATTTGGCTTGCTTGTTTTGTTGTTTCGCTGATGTTGCTAAGTGCAAAAAAGCTAATGCAAACGAGTATAAATGAGCCAAAAACATGCAAAAAGCCAACTTTCATAGCAAAATTTAAAGCACCCATCGCATTTCCGCCATTTACGGCAAAAAACGAGCCAGTAAGACTTTTAGCATGCCCTGGACCAGCTGCGTGTGCAAAGCCATATATAAATGAGAAAAATGCTATGAAAAACAGTGTTTTTGCCGAGTTTTCATCACTTTTCATAAGCTCTTTTATACGGTCTAAAAAGCCTAGACTCGCCTTTGTGATAGCATCAAATTTTTGTGTATCAAGTGCGTCTATTTGTGCGTAAGTATCACTCTTGCTTATTTGATCTGGCGTTTTTAGAAGATCTTTTAAGGCTGGCTTTTTATCAAATTCTATTGCCGCATCTTTTGTTGAAAGCTCTAAAAATGCTATATTTGCGTTTGAGTTTTGAGTAAAGTAGATATCATCTCCAAGATTGTGAGCTTTTGAATTTTCAAACATAAAGTTAAAAAAGCCGCCTTTATCAAAGCTCTCTATGCTAAGAACGAGCGAATTTTTTAACTCTATATCAAGTGCAAAAATGATTTTAAATTTTAGTCTGTTATCTTGGATAAATAGCTCATAATCCTTACTTTTTAAATTTATCTTTTGCTCTTGCTCTTTGTCGTAGTAGTAGGCTAAATTTGTAAGATATTCGTTTGGTACAAGATAGTCAAGCAAGTTGCTTCGTACGACTTTTAGCTCATTTTCATCAAGCTCGTTGTTGGCATTTACATCATAGCTTTGTAACATAAGCTGAGTAAAATTTTCAGAAAAAACCCATATAAAAGTAATGCTATCAAGTTTATTTTGGTTTTTGCTAAGGCTTACGCTAACATGTGCTGTTGGTGAGTAAAGTGCGCAAAGTGCGCATGAAAACGCACTTTGAACGAGTAAAAATACAAAGACTAAGATTCTAAAAATTCTCAAACTTAGTTACTTTTTGCCAAAATTTCCGTCATTTGTCTCATGCTCTCTTCCCATTTTAATGGGAGTTGATCGACTTCAACGACTTGTGCACCAGCTTGAGCGGCGATGGTTTGTGCTGCTTTTTTGCTAAAATTTGGAGCTACGAAAACAACTTTTATATCATGCTCTTTTGCCTCATTGATAAGCTCAGCAAGCTGTGCTGGCTTTGGCTCTTTTCCGCCAGCCTCGATGGCTATTTGCTCTAAATTATAGCGTTTTGCAAAGTAGCCCCAAGATGGATGATATACCATAAATTTTCTATTTTTGATACTGCTAAGTTTTTGTGATATCTCTTTATCAAGTGCATCAAGATTTGTCTCAAATTTAGCTAAATTTTTTGCATAAAGCTCTTTGTTTGCTGGGTATTTTTCAGACAATGCTTTTGCTATATTTGCGGCTTGAGTTTTTACTATCACTGGATCTAGCCAAATGTGCGGATCAAATTCGCCGTGATGATGGTCGCAGTGTGGACCGTGGGCATGACCATCGTGTGAGTGTCCGTGCTCAACCATTTTTATAAGCTCAATGCCATCCTGCGTAGGTACAACTTGCATTTTTGGATAGTTTTGTTTAAATTTTTCTAGCCAAACATCTTCAAATTCTATACCAACAGCAAAGTAAATTTCGCTTTTTTCTAGCTCTGTCATCTGCTTTGGTTTTGGCTCATAAGTGTGCGGATCAGCACCTGCTCCTACCATGACATTTACATCAACTGTATCTCCAGCTATTTGCTCGACAAAGTATTTTGTTGGGATTATAGATACGCTAACTTGTGGCTTAGCAAAGATCGCAACTGCGCTAATACATAGCAACATAAAGATTTTTTTCATCGTTTCTCCTTAAAAATTTTGAGAAAGTTTAGCAAAATGCAACTAAGTTGCAACTTAAATCAAAAAGATAAAAAATAATGCAAATTTTAGTATTTTCAAGATATTATATACAAAAAGGTTAAATGATGGATATAGAAAATTTTTTAAAAGAACATCAAATACAAGCGACCCCACTTCGTATAAAGATTATTGAGATACTAAGCAAAACAAGTATGCCACTTGCGTATGATGAAATTTTAAGTCAATTAGATGCGAACAAGACGACATTTTATCGTAATATGGAGCTTTTTGAGCAGCACGCAATAGTTGTAAAAACTGAGAATAATCATAAAAATTTCTACGAGCTTGGAAGCGGTGCGAAAGCGTATTTTGTCTGTGATGTTTGCCACAAGGTAACAAGTATTGAAGTACCAAAACTAAAAAATGTAAAAAATATAAAAAGTGTAGTTGTAAAGGGGATTTGTGGTGAGTGCGAGTAGGGCGCATCTTTGGGATAAGAAGTCAAATAAATATCCAAGATTTAATGGCTTTTTGACAGAATTTGGTGGCAGGGTGTTTGAGATTTTAGACAGCTGGGATGTTAGTTTTAGTCAAAAAAGCGTTGTTGATGTGGGTTGTGGAACCGGTGTTTATACTCTTTATATCGCAAAAATTTGCACTGAAATTTTAGGCATAGATAGCTCTTTTGGCATGCTTGAGATTTTAAAAGAGGACGCACAAAAATTTAATGTAAAAAACCTAAGCACAAGCTGTGCTACATTTGATGAAGCAAATTTAGAAAAATGCTATGACATAGCCCTTTGCACGATGAGCCCAGCGATAAAAAGTGAAGAAAATTTTACCAAATTTAACTCCTGTGCAAAACAAAAAATTTATCTAAATTTTGCCGCAACAAGACACTCAAGCTTACTTGAGCCATTTTTTACACACTTTGGAGTAACGCCACAAAGTGGAAGTAGCGCAAATTTGCTAGAAGAGTGGCTAAAAGCAAATGATATAAGCTATAAAAAACAAAATTTAAGTGAAAAAAGAGTTGCTATTCGCACAAAAGATGAGGCTTTAGAAAATATATGTTGGCATCTTGAGATAAATGGCTTAAAACCCGATAAAAACGAGATAAAAAAGCTGTTTGTGCAGATGAAATTTGACAAGCAGATAGAAGAAGAGATAAATTCTTTAATGAGCCTTTTTGTCTTTTAGGGTATAATATCCTTTTTTTGGAGAGTAGATGCGTAAGATAATCTTGATACTTTTTTTTGCAGTGTTTGCACTTAGTGATGAGCTATTTGTGCCTTCGCTTGGGTTAAAATATGATGAGAGTAAGGCTCAGCTTGGTAAGAGAATTTTCTTTGACAAGCGCATTAGCCCAAATGGCACTGTTTCGTGCGAGAGCTGCCATAATCTTTATTGGGATTTTAGCGGAACAGTAAGAACAAAGGTTCATGAAAATGCGATAAACCCACCATCTATTATCAACGCTGCACATAACTATCTTTACACTATAAGTGGAAATATCAGAAGCTTAAAAGATCAGATAAAAATAGCTTTACTATCTCACGAACAGCTAGGCTCAAGCGAAGATCTGATAATAAGTGTTTTAAATAAAACCAGCGATTATCGTACGACTTTTAAAGAAATTTATGATGATAGTATAAATACAAACAACATAGTTGATGTGCTTGAGCACTTTATAAAGGCTATATATACTGCCGACTCGCCTTTTGATAGATATTTGCTTGGTAATAAAAATGCACTGAGTGATGATCAAAAAGAGGGGTTTGAAATTTTTAATAAAATAGGCTGCTCGGCTTGCCATAATGGTGTTAATCTAGGAGCAAATTTAAGACATCAAGCAGACTTTCATAGACACATGATGTCAGATGAAGGTCAAGATGTAAAAAATGAGCTTTTTAGGGTTCCACCGCTTAGAAATATCGGCAGAACAGCCCCATACTTGCACGATGGAAGCATAGTTTTATTAAAAGATGTGATAGAAAGGGTTGCAAAGATACAGCTAGCAAGGTCGCTAAGTCAAGATGAGCTTGATAAGCTTTATAAATTTCTAATGAGCCTAAGTGGTGAGCGCCCAAGGATACTAAAATGAAAAGTAAAAATATCAAATTTCTTATATTCTTGTGCGTTTTGATGCTATTTTTTATAATGATTAGAATGCTTTATCTAAATGAGCAGATGAAAAATAACCAATACATCGAGGATATGATAGTAAATCTACAGCTTAAAAATCACGATATAGATGAGTATTTTTCAAATAAACTTGTGCTTAAAAACTATGATAATATCAACAATGTTTTAGAAGAGCTAGAGTTTGGCTTGTTTAGTATAAGTGGTAAAATTTTTGATGAAAATTTAATGAAAGAGCTCATTAAGGCATTTAATGAAAAGGCTCTTTTAATCGAGCGTTTTAACTACATAAATGCTGGCGCTATAACCATGCTAAGGCAAAGCGAGATTGAGCTTGAGAGTGTTACTGAACATCAAAAAGAGATAAGATCGATAATGATGCGTATCAAAAACTCAAAATTTGCCACGATTGAAGACATAAACGATATGGAAAATGAGATACAAATGCTTAGCATAAAGCTTTTTGAGCAAAACAATGTTATCTCAAGCGAGTCGCTAGCAAAGCTAAATTTCGTACTTAGTTCAATTATTAAGATGACTGATATAGCCGAGCAAAACACTAGGATAAATCTCAAATCCAAATTTAAAGAGCTAAATGAAATTTATACAAAACATTATACTCAAGAGATAAATAAGCTTAAAATTTATGGTCTTATCTCTTTAGTATTGTTGTTTATTTTGGCAGCTCTTGTATCTTGGCTTTTAGTTGCTTCAAGAAAGATGCAAATAGACCTTGAACTTTATAAAACAGCCGTAAATGAGGGCTTTAGCTCCATCATGTTTACTGATAAGCAAAATTTAATCTCATATGCAAATAAAACATTTGAAAGAGTTAGTGAGTATGATAAAGATGAGCTTATAGGTAAAAATCCTGGAATTTTAAAGTCAAACCTGCATAGCGAAGGCTTTTACAAAAAGATGCAAGATGCTGTGAAATACGCAAAAGAATTTAGCAGCGACGAGCTTATAAGTCGTAGCAAAAGTGGCAAATATATATATGAGAGTGTGCGTTTTGTACCTTTTGTGTTTGAGCAAAAACATCTTGGTTTTATAGGTATCAAGATGGACAAAACCAAAGAAACAAATATCGTTAGGGAACTTGAGTTAAAAAATGAGCAGTTAAAGACACAGTCTAGTATAGACAAACTTACTGGTTTTGGCAACTACTTTGCGATGGGCGAGACTCTAGAAGAGCAAAAAGATGGGGTTATAATTAGCATAGGTATTAAAAATTTTGATAATTTGCGATTTTTTTATCAGACAAAGGTTATTGATGCTATGCTTTTAGCATTTGCAAACACTCTAAAGCTATGCGTGCAAACATCTGAGATAAATGCCGAGCTTTATCGCTTTCAAGATGATGAGTTTTATCTTTGGTATAACGGTGATCGTTTGGGTGAAGATATAGGATATATACAAGATTATTTTGGCTTTTCACAGATACAAATAGAAGTTGATGGAAAGAGTGAAACGCTACCTGGTTTAAAGACTATTATCGGTGTTAGTTTGCCTTTTGATACACCACAAACTAACCGTCTTGTTCAAACCATACTTGCTAAAGAGCATGCAAAAAGCCTTGGTAGTGAGCTTTACGAGTATCAAGAAAATGATGCTATCGAGCTAAGGTATCACAAGAACCAGTCTGTTACACAACTTATCGAGTATGCGATAGAAAACAACACTGTTATAGTCGAGTGTCAGGGTATTTTTGATGTTGCTAAGTCCGAAGAAAAGGCGACTTATTATGAAATTTTGGTACGCATCATCGATCAAAGCGGTAAGGTACGATACCCTGGGGAATTTTTAGATGTTGCCCTACAAGCACAGCTTTATACACAAATAACTAAAAAAGTCATAGAGCATGCATTTGCCTTGGTTGAGCGCTATCCAGACTACACTTTCTCTGTTAATCTTTCTGGTGTTGATATAATAGATCAGTCTGTGCGTGAGTTTTTGGATAAAAAACTACAAATTTGCTCAGATGCAAGTCGTATTTGCTTTGAAATTTTAGAGAGCGAGGAGATAGGCGACTATGATGTTATCGCTTCGTTTATTAAGCATATTAAGGGGTATGGAAGTAAAATTTCTATCGATGATTTTGGCTCTGGATACTCAAACTACTACCGAATTTTAGAGCTTGATATAGATAATATCAAAATAGACGGTTCCATTATTAAAAAGCTTCCAACAGATCAAAACGCAAGATATTTGGTCGAAACGATAGTGACTTTTGCTTCAAAGCAAAACTATAAAATCGTTGCTGAGTTTGTTAGCTCGCCTGAAATTTTAGAGCAGGTAAGAAACTTTAATATCCACTATGCACAAGGCTTCTTGCTAGGCAAACCAACTCCAGCAGATAGCTTATAGTCTAAATGATAAATTTTAAGACTTAAATTTTAAAAAAGCCTAAAAATGATACAAAAGAACTCTAAGACTTGCCTATCTTAAAAGTCCAACTCTTTTTTCTTCGCCAAATGCCGAGCTTAGCTCACGCTCAATAGTTGCCTTAAAGTCTTCAAAGAAAAAAATTCCATCATCTTTTGTTGCAACTTTTAGTGCGGTATTTTTTAATACCAACACAATCTGTGCGCCACTTAGGCTATACTCTGCTAGTTTTGCAACATCAAAACCATCTTCAAAACTGGCATTTTCTGGTAAAATTTTTCTCCAGATAGCAAGTCTAGCTTTAAAGTCTGGCTTTTTAAATTCGATCTTATAATCAAACCTGCGCGAAAAAGCACTATCAAGGCTTTCTAGAAAGTTTGTAGTAGCGATCAATACACCTTCAAAACGCTCGATTTGTTCTAGGAATATATTTTGCATTTGATTGTGCATTTTATCAATATTATTTCCACCGCTAACTCTTGTGCTTAAAAACTGATCTGCTTCATTTAAAAGTAAAACTGGCTCAGACTTTGTCTTTTTACAAATTTCTTTATAGCTGTCAAAAATTTTCCTAACATTTTGCTCGCTCTCGCCCACATATTTGCTTAAAATTTTTGAGCAGTCAAAGCTAAGAACCTGCTTTTTTAGGCTTTTTGCTAGGCTTACAGCACTCATGGTTTTACCAGTTCCAGCCTCACCGTAAAATATAATCTTTGCGTCAATTCCTTTGCGAGACTTAACCCCCCAATTATTTAGTCGTGCTAAAACCTTTTTATCAACCTGCTTTAATATAGACTCTAACAGCTCTTTTGTCTGTTCGTTTAGCACAACATCATTTATATTTGTAGTCGGCTCTATAAGTTCAAAAATTTCTTGCTCTTTTACGATATTTTCTAGCTTTAGTTTCTTGTCGATTTTGGTGCTTTGTGGGTGCATTATCTCTTGCAAAATTTCATCTTGTATAAAAAAACTTTGAGTTATATTGCCAAATGCGTTTAATATCTCATCATACTCTATAAGCCCATTTTCAACGAGCTTTGAGCTCTCATCAAGCAAATTTTTAGCACTTGCTCTTTCTAGCTCATCGTCTCCTATTAATGCAAGCAGGCTTGATAGCTCAGCACCCATTTGCTCGCCAACGATATATTCTTGCTTTAAAAGCGCCAGAAAGAGTATCTGCTCTTTTTCATTTAGACCATTTTCTTTAAAAATTTGCTCTATTTTTAGATTTATTTTACTTAATTCAAGACATTTTTTAATATGAGTTTCGCACTCTAAAATTTGCTCATTTATATGTTTTTTTGCTTTTGGTGACCCTGAAAAAAGTGACCTTTTTTCATAAAGTTCTATACGTAAAAACTGATCTTTTAAGTAGCCAAGATGGTCACTATAAGCTGAAATTTCAGGAAGCTCAAGGCTTAGCGAGCCAATTTCAAGCAGTTTTAAAAAACTATTGCTTAGTGAAATTTCAGAGTGCAAAAGTGAAAGTAGTGCAAAATTTGCTTTTTGCTCTTTAAAAAAACCAAAGCTTTGAGTTATCCAGCCCTTATCATAGAGTGATTTTATGTCATCTAAGTGGCTTAAATGCTCATTTTTGCTTGTATCATAAAGCTGAGCAAAAAGCTCATAAACAACTATGCTAGCACTTCCTTGTATGTAGTTTTTGGTAAGCGTTTTTAAAATTTCACGCTCATTTTCAGTGCAACTTATAAGAGTATCTACTTTGCTAGCCGATGTCTCTGTGCTTAAAAACTCAAACAGATGTTTCACTTACAGCTATTTCCTCTTTTGAAATTTGTTCTTTTAAAACGCGTTTTAAGACCTTGCCAGTCGCATTTCTAGGAAGCTCTGAGACTATATGTATGGTTTTTGGAAGTTTATAGTTTGCAAGGTGTGACTTTAGGTAGGCTCTTACGCTCTTTTCATTTAGCTCAATATCATCTTTTGGCTGTATAAACGCCACAACCTCTTCATCGGCATGCTCGTCTTTTACGCCTATAACAGCGCATGCCTCAACACTTTCTAGCTTGTAGATAACCTCTTCTATCTCACGAGGATATATATTTATACCTTTTGAGATTATAAGGTCTTTTTTTCTATCTACTATAAATATAAAGCCATCTTCATCAACTTTTGCTAAATCCCCAGTCCTTAGCCAGCCATTTATAACTGTAGTATCATCTTTTATGCCAAGATATCCTTGCATAACACAGTCGCCTTTGACGATTATCTCGCCTATCTCGCCAGTTTCAACTTCCACCATTTCATCATCGACTATTTTTACCTCATACTCATCAAGCGGAAGTCCTACACTTAAAAGTTTTTGCTTTTCAAATAAATTTGCTGAGACTATAGGAGAGCATTCGCTAAGTCCGTATCCTTCTATAAGTTTTGCTCGTGGGAATTTTGCCTTAAAGTCATCAATGGTTTGTTGTGCAAGTGGTGCGGCGCCGCTAACAAAAATTCTAATCTTATTAAACCAGCGAAAATACCAAGGAATTTTTGCCTTTGCGATAGCCGTATAAATAGATGGGATTCCTAAAAATACAGTTGCTCTTTTTAATAAAGCTTGTTTTAAAACATTTGAAAATGGGAAAACAGACTTTATTAAAATACTAGAAGCGCCATTATAAAGAGGTAAAAGAACCATCGCAGTTAGTGTAAAGCTATGAAACATCGGTAAAAATACCAAAAACCTATCGCTTTTTCTTACGCAAAATCTACTTGTCGTGCCATGCAAATTTGATATTATATTTTTATATGTTATCATGGCACCTTTTGGTTTACCTGTTGTACCAGAGGTGTATATGATGTGCACAAGATCGTTTAGTGTAGGTTGTTTTAAAATTTCAACCGATCTTTGACATGCTAAAGCGTCATCAAAGCTAACATCTTTTTCACAAGACATATTTGCCGCACCATCAAGATACAAGCTTTCTCCGTATTCATCTTGTTCATTTTGTATTTGTTTTGGTTTAATGCGTTGATTTTTACCGATCCATATAATGCGCTCAAGAGCTAGCTCATCAACCTTTTTTAGCTCCTTTGATAAAGGGCTTGACGCGATGAGAATTTTTGCTTTACAGTCGCTTAGTATGTAGGCAAGCTCTTCAAATTTTAAAAAGGTATTTATAGGTACAGCTACGCCACCTAATGCAGTGATGGCTAGGTAGCTGATGATAAACTCACTTGAGTTTTGTACAAACATCGCAACTTTATCGCCAAAATGCACACCACAACCTTGCAGATAGCCAGCCACCGCATCTACTTTTCGTTTTAGCTCTATATAAGTTGTTTTTGAACTTTCCTCATAAAGTGCTACCGACTTTGGTCTAGCAATAGCTACATCAGCTAAATTTTGATATAAGTTTTGATATTTGTATCCCATTTTTTCACCTAAAATTAAAATTTATACTTTAAGCCTACGCCTACGATTTGTATATTTGTGCTTTTAAATTCTCCTGAAACGGTTTCCCTAGCTCCAACAGGTATGCCCTCAGCTCTTTTTGAGCTTCTATCTTGATAAACATATCCAAGCCCTAGCTCAAGGTCATCTGTAACATTATAGTTTAAGCCAAGCGAGTATGCACGAGATGTTGTGTTTGGTAGTTCAAAGCCAGTATTTTTAGAATCTGAAACATCTTCATCATATGTAAAACCAGCCATAAGTCTTAGCTTTTGAGTTGCTTGATATGCTAAGCCCAGGCGATATGTGTTATTGTCTTTGTATTTTCTTTCGCTTGGTTTATCCATAAGACGAATAAAAAGTGGATTTGACTTGTGTGCTCCATTAGGATACTCAAAATCATAGCCTTTAAATTTTGACCAATATGTTCGCTCATAGGCTAGCAAAAGCGTAAAGTCTTGGTAGTTGTATGCTGCTGCTAAGACAAGCTGCGCAGGCAGCGGTATCTCTACTCTAACTTTGCCGTTGTATTCTATACGCCCTTGTGCTTTAGCATCGCCTTTAACAGTCAGATCCACCTTTGAGCGATATGTCGCTGAAAATGATAAATTTTCTATCGGTCTATAAGTTAGTGCGACATTATAGCCAAAGTCTATGCTGTCTCCAGTTAGGTTGCGCTGACCTATGGCGCCAAAGTCACTTGCTACTCTACCTTTACTATAAACACCTCTAACACCAGCCGCAACAGCTAAGCCATCAGTGATACGGTATGCTAGTGTTGGGTTAAGCTCAACAACTTGAAGCTTAAAGCGTTTAGCTGTAAAAGCTGCTTTTGGATCATCCCAAGCCATACCAAGTGCAGCAGGCACAGCAAGAGCTAGACCAAAACGCCAGTTAGCATAGTACTCTGGTGACACAAAGTTAAATGTTGTTGCTAGAGAGTCAAAGTTGTTTGAAGTATATGTCTTGCCATTATCAGCTTTAAAGTCGACTTCACTTATATGAAACCAACCTACATTTTGCTCAAAGTGGTGACGAGGATCTAAAAACATCATATTTGCAGGGTTAAAATATGCCGCATCGGCACCAAAACTCCACGCCACATTGCTTGCTAAAAGTCCTAACGAATCAGAGCTTTGCTCAGGAATTTTATAACCCGCACCATAAACTAGCGTGCTTGCTAAAACTAAGCTCAGTCCAAGCTTTTTAACCATATTTTTATCCTTTTTGTATAAATTTAGGTGTTTTGCGTTCAAAACTAGCAAAACTAAGAACTTTAAGTTTAACCAATTTTAGCTTTTAAATACTTTTAAGGCTGTAAAATTTTTTAAAAATATCCCAAAATGATAAAATTTAGCTCTCAAATGAGCGTAAAAGCTCTATCTCTTTACCCCATATGCTCTCATCTATTGTTTCAAGAATGAGTGGTATATCGCCTATTCGCCTATCTTTTATAATGCACTCAAAGCCTTTAACACCAATGCATCCTTTTCCTATACTCTCGTGCCGATCTTTTTTTGAGCCAACGCCAAATTTAGCATCGTTTAGATGCATTGCACAAAGATAGCTAAAGCCTACGATCTCATCAAATTCATCCATCGTTTTTTCATAGGATTTTTGAGTTGATATATCATATCCTGCGGCAAACATATGGCAGGTATCAAGGCAAACGCCGATTCTAGATTTATCGTATGTTTTATCGATTAAGTATGCTAAATGCTCAAATTTATAGCCTAAATTTGAGCCTTGACCTGCGGTATTTTCTATTATTAATTTAATATTTTCACTGTTTTTAAGAGCTATATTTATGCACTCTGCGATATTATCAAGGCACTGAGTTTCGCTTATCTCTTTTAAATGCGAACCTGGGTGAAAATTTAAAAGCCTTAATCCAAGAGCCTTAACTCGCTCTATCTCGTCCATAAAGGCATTTAGGCTTTGTTCGCGTTTTTGAGTGTCAAAGTGACCTAAATTTATGAGGTAGCTGTCATGTGGCAAAATGTGCTCTGGTTTTATGTTTGCTGTTTCGCAGTTTTTCTTAAAGGCGCTTATCTCGCTTTGTTCTAGCGGTTTTGCGCTCCATTGACGCTGGTTTTTTACAAAAAGTGCAAAGGCATTTGCTCCGATATTTTTGGCATTTATGGGGGCATTTGAAACACCGCCAGCTGCGCTTACATGCGCACCAATATACATCATTTAAGCTCCCTTATGATAATTTTAACATTATTTTTCGTATCTTGAAATTTTGTTTCGTTAGAACAAATTTCATATTTTAGTGAGCCGTTATCTAAAATTTGGCTAAAACCACACTCTGTTTTTTTAAAATTTTGACCTTCATAAATTGGCTTTTTTGTGATAATATCGGCAAAAATTTCATCATAATGTCCATTTTTAAAAAATTTCTCATTAAACTCTTTTTTGCTAAAACATACTCTATTTACGCAAATTTTATCACTTACTTTTATATTTGCACTGTTGATGCCAGAGCTGTAAATTTGAAGGTTTATGCTATTTTTATACTCATGCAAAAAACCAACATCATTTATCTTAATCATCGCAGATACAATGGTAACTTGATAGATTTTAGAGCTTTGCGGAGCTATGTTTGCCATACAGCCGGCAAATAATATAGTGGCTAGTAAAAATAGATATTTTTTCAAAATATTTCCTTTTAAATTTTGATGATTATAGCAAAAGTATTTTAACATTGTCTTTTTAAACAAAATTTAAGTAAGTATTTTGTATAATCCCATTTCAACTTTCAATGTTGGCCCATTCGTCTAGCGGTTAGGACATCGCCCTTTCACGGCGGTAACACGAGTTCGAGTCTCGTATGGGTCACCACTTCTTATATTTTTAGTTTTCTTTACGGTTTTTAATCTACAATTTAAATTTGTAATTTTAAATGTTATTGTTATGCTAGTTATTAGTCTTATTTTTGTTCAAAAAATATTTAAATACCTCATTGATTCTAGTGTAAATTTTTAAGTAAATACGGAGTTTTTGTATCACAAACACAATAGATGCCCAACTCTTGTTTTGATAATAATTTAAAAACAAGCAATGAAAAATGACAATATAGAGGTTGCATATTGAAAATTTTAAAGATAGCTGATGTTGTAAGCTGTTGAAGTGGCTGTTTATTATTAGGGCAAGATTGGCAACAAAAAAGTCAAATAGAAGGCAGTAAAATTACATTTGCTACAATAGTTAACGAATAGAACTATAACATGGTAGCGTAGGCACTAGATACAAAGTTATATACAGATAAACCTTTTGTTATATAAAGATTATAATAGATGTAGAAAGTTTATATGAAAAAGTTTTTGTTACAGGTTTTATTGTGGTTAAAAAATGATGGAATTTATGCTACAAACTTTATGTGATAAAGATATTTGGTTTAGATGCTTATGTTGTGGATCTAATAAATTTGGTATAGATTATGTTAAGCTGACCATGTAGTGTTAAAATTTTTAGGTATTCTCAGTGCTCAATAATAGCGATGAAAACAAAGTTACATTCGTATATGGGTTTTTAGTTTTGGTGCAAAAGCATGGCTGATGGCTATGATGCATACATAAATTTAACGATACTACCATAACTATTGAGATAAAACAAGGCATAGATGTTGATTTATAAGTAAAAAAAGAAGCTTTCCTTTTAAATTTTTTTAACCTAACAAAAGTTACAATACATCAAACATTTACACTCCTAAAAGGATTAAAATGCGTAGAAAAGATAGAGAGCTTAGTCAAGATGAAGCTTTGCATATCATAGATAGTGCGCAGTATGCCGTGGTTTCATGTATAGATGGAGGTGAAATTTTTTCTGTGCCGATTTCTATCGTAAGAGACAAGGATAGCATTTTCTTGCACGGCGCAAAAGGCGGTAGTAAAGCTAGTCTATTTAAGGATGGTAAAGATGTTGAGTTAGTTTGCGTCATAGATGTTAAGGTGCCCAAGTTTAGCAAAGAGCAAATCAATAATATCTTAGAACAAGGCAAAGCATCAAATATCTTTACGACAGAGTACAAAAGTGCCATCGCAAAAACAAAGGCGTATGAGGTGGGCGATGATGAGCGAAAAGTTTATGCACTTAAAATTTTAAGCCAAAAATATACACCACAATACATGAAGTATTTTGACGACGCTATAAAAGAAGGTCTAAAGATAACAAAAATTTACGAACTTAAAATCCAAACCCTAAGCGCCAAAGCAAAAATCATATAAAAGGATAAAAATGACAATACGACAAGCAGTAAAATCAGATACAAAGGCGATCATCTCGCTTATCAACGAGCTTGCAGAGTATGAAAAAATGGCAAACGAGGTTTGTATAGATGAAGTAATTTTTAGTGAGCATTTGTTTGAAAAAAAGCTCGCACAAGCCCTTGTGGCATGTGATGAAAAGGGCGAAGTCGTGGGGTATGCTATCTATTTTTACTCATTTTCCACATTTTTAGGCAGAGCTGGAATTTATCTTGAAGACCTATATATAAAGCCTGAATTTCGCGGTCGTGGTACAGGGTTAGTGCTTATAAAAGAGCTTGCTAAAATTTGCAAAAAAGAGGGTTTTGGGCGACTTGAGTGGGAGTGTCTTGACTGGAATGAGCCTAGCATTAAATTCTACGAAAGTCTTGGAGCAAAACGCCAAAGTGGTTGGCTAAAATTTCGTATAGTAGAAGATGAAATTTCTAAACTATCAAAGTAGTTTTGCTTTTAAAAAGTGGCTAGATTGTGCTAGCCACTAATAACT
>NZ_JAXUAA010000009.1:0-41288 GCF_050586305.1 Campylobacter australis
ACCGCTAGCTTGAGCGATGAACTCATTTTGCTCGACTAAATTTTGCTGAGTGGTTTTGATGTTATCATTTATGAGCATACCCATTTTACCGATCTCATCGTTAGCTTTGATCGTTATTAGTTCAGCTTTATCGGTTTTGAAATTTAAAAATTCAAAGAAGTGCTCAAGGTTGCTAGCTACTCTTTCTATACGCTTACCAAATGTCCTAGAGTAAGCCCACATCGCTAGGAATAGTACTATGACTGAGATCAGTGAAAAGATGATCATGAAATTTTTTAACTCATTGACATCCGTTAAAGTCTCGTCTATATCAGCTACCAAAACTATACCCCAGTTTTTATCAAACTCGGGCACACTAACACCAGCATATACCATCTTTGATGCACGATTTGTAAGAACTGAAAGGGTCTCTATCTCGAGGGGCTCGTTTGTTGATAGCCTATCTATAAAAACTTTAAGACCTGGGTTAATATCTGTAGCTTTTTTGCCTATGAGTTCGGCTTTATTATGGGCTACAAATTTACCTGTATGTGAGAACAAAAAGCTATAATCTGTATCATAAAGCTTTATAGCGCCCACCGTTTCTTGCAGCTTTGCTACATTCATATCAATACCAACAACACCTACAACTTTATCATTTACGATAACTGGCGAAGTAAATGATGTCATTAAAACATTTTTACCCTCTAAAACATCAACATACGGATCTAGAATTTCAGCTTTTTTGCTATTTTTTGAAGCATTATAAAACTCTTTTTCAAGATGATCGCCCTCGCTTTGATCTTGAACTGGAGTACCAGTGGTGTTTGAAACTATCGGTATGATAAAGTCATTTGTTTTAGAGACAAACTTGCCATATACACCGTCTATCTCTTTACTATAATACTTCTTGTCATCAGGCATAAACCAAACACTTGCAAAATTTGGATTATTTTTTGCAACACCTAAAAATATATCAAGTAAAGACTCAGGCGAGAGTTTGTGTCCAGACTCAAGCGTTCCAGAGATCATCTCTGAAAGCACTCTTGAAGCTTGCAAACCATCAGATAAAAATATTGCTATGCTTTTGGCGTTTTTCTCGACCTCACTTTTTATATAGGCACTTGTATTTTCATTTGCCATTTTTAGCGACTTAAACGCAACTATACCCACGACCAGTAACAAAATCAAAACTGCCAAGCCACAGCTTGTCAGAGTGAGTTTGGTTGAAATTTTCAAGTTTTTAAACATGAAACTCCTTTGCGTGAAATTTTGTGCTCTTTATTATCTCAATTTTAATATAAAAATACAATAAAAAATAAACAAAAAGTGGAAAAAGTACTAAAATACTTAAAATTTATTTATAATTTATAAATTTTATCATCATTTTTAAGCTTTGGTATGTTATATTAAGTTGCTTACGAAAAGGAAAATTTATGTTAGATGATAGCATCTTGGATATTTTGTCAAATAAAAAGGCGCTTTGTCTGGAAGATGAGTTTGGAATTTTAAAAAATATGACTGAGGTTTTGGGTCTATTTTTTAATGAAGTAAAAGGCGTTAAAGACGGACTTGAGGCTCTTGATGAGGCGATGACAAATTTATATGATGTTTTTATATTTGACATCACTGTACCACATATAGATGGGCTTGAAGTGATAAAAAGAGTACGAGCTAAAAATCATAAAATTCCCATAATTATAGTCTCTTCGCATACCGAACAAGAATACTTGTGGCGTGCGGTTGAGCTAAAAATAACACGCTTTTTGCTAAAGCCATTTGATAAAAATACGCTGATCGGAGCTCTTAAGGATGTGGCTTTAGAGCTTGTGGATCATCAGCCGATAGTAAAGATAAAAGATGGCATGGAGTATGACTTTGCTAAAAAGATTATACATTATCAAGATGAACAAATTCAGCACCTTTCAAAGAGCGAAAGCAAGCTTTTTGAATACTTTTTAAACCATAAAAATCAAAATGTAACCTATGAAGAGCTTTTTGATTATATGTGGGAGTTTGAGCAGCCAACAAAAGAGGCTATAAAAACGATAGTAAAAGAGCTTAGAAAAAAGGTCGGCAAGGATGTTATTAAAAATTTATATGGCATAGGATATATGTTTGAAGTATAGGTTTGCGCTTATTATATCGATATTTGCACTGCTTTATATAGTCATACTTTCTATGTTTTTTGCGTTTTATAGAGAGCTTGCTTTAAAGGATGCAAAACAAGAGGCCTTGCATGTTTTAAATACTATGAATGCCGTCAGAGACTATGTCTCAAATGTTCAGCGCCCCTTGATAGACCAGCTAAAACAAAGTGGCGATCTATCGCCAGAGTTTTTTGATCCAAGACTTCTTTCATCATCTTATATAACAAGAGAAATTTATGAAATTCAGCTTCAAAAACAAAACATAAATTATAGCTACAAATTAATAGCCACTGATCCGCTAAATCCAGCCCATCAAGGCACGCCATTTGAGTATGAAATTTTAGAAAATTTCAAAGAGAAAAAATACGAAGAGTATTCGCAGATCATTTATGATTCAAACGCATCTTACATATATGTAGGGCTTCCTATTAAAAATTCACAAGCCTCATGCGTGGTTTGTCATAACATAAATAGTGCGCCCAAAAAAATGATCGAGCAGTATAAAAATATAGAAAATTTTCAAGGTCAAGTAGGCGATACTATAGCTATGATCTCGTTTAAAATACCTGTAAAACATATCTTAAGCTATCATAAAAATGAATTTATAGCCAGTGCGATTGCTTTGCTTATCATTGTTGTGGTGTTGTTGTTGTTTGTATTTAAAATTCATCAAAAAGTAGCCAAAATCAAAGAGCAAAACGAGCAGTTGATGATAAATCAAAGTCGTTTAGCTAGCATGGGTGAGATGATAGGAAATATCTCTCATCAATGGAAGCAGCCATTAGCCCAAATAAGCTCGATACTTATAAATTTAGAGCTTTTTAATGAGCGTGGAAAGTTAACAAAAGAGACATTAAATGAAAAGATAAAAGAGACAGATGAGCAGGTTAAATTTATGTCTGAGACTATTGATGATTTTAAAAACTTTTTTAACCCAAATGCTCCAAAGTCCGAATTTTCAAGCTATACAGCTATAAGTCAAGCCATAAAACTACTTCGCGCCCCACTTAAAAAACACTGCGTAAATGTACTTTTTGAGCCAGAGCAAAATTTTACTCTTTTTGGAAATGTAAATGAAATAATACAAATTTTAATAAACATTATAAACAATGCAAAAGAGGCTTTTGATGGTCAAGAAATTTCAGAAAAACAGGTAAAAATTTCATCACTCATAAACGAAAATTCCAAGATAATAACGATAGAAAATAATGCTGGAAACATCGATGATAGCGTTATAAATAAAATTTTTGAACCAAATTTTACTACTAAAAAGTCTGGTAGTGGACTTGGTCTTTATATGAGCCAAATGATCATTAAAAAATACAACGGAGAGATCTCTGTGCGCAATGTAAATAATGGTGTAATATTTACAATTAATATTTTTAATTCATAATTTATTTATTTTCCCCCTATTTCCCCCTTTTTTATTGGTAATATTCTCAATAAGAAGTCATTTTGATTTTCTATTCAAATTTTCGCGAAGGAGGACACATGAAAAATTTGGATAAAGTGTTACTCGGCTTAGCGGCAGGTCTTAGCATTTTTGCTTCTAGCGCCTGTGCTGCAGAAG
Source organism: Campylobacter australis (assembly GCF_050586305.1). NCBI lineage: Bacteria > Pseudomonadati > Campylobacterota > Epsilonproteobacteria > Campylobacterales > Campylobacteraceae > Campylobacter > Campylobacter australis. The sequence goes on from NZ_JAXUAA010000009.1 coordinate 3,700, forward strand.
CTGGCGGACACGCTCATATGCAGATGACAGAAGCTGCAAGGGGCGTTATAGCAAACCCTAAGGGTACGCTAAAAGACAGAGGTGTTGTAACATTGCAAGACTACATTGTAGAAGAGCAAGAGATGTACAACTGGCTATTTAAAAACCACCCGATTTTCACAAAATATGGTGGCAAAGTAGATGGTAAGATCAAAGTCGTAGACCGCGGTCATGAGTGGCTAGAAGAGGGTCATGGTAAAGATCTTTCTAAAGTTAGTAAGCGTGAAGCAGGCACTGGCTATAGCTCTATGATGTATAGAATTCCAGCTGGTTCATCACTAATGTTTCCTAACAAATTTGTTGGTTCTGAAAAATGCGGCGAGTGCCACCCTGCACAGTATGAAGCTTGGAGCAGATCAAGACACTCAACAACTATTCGTTTCCCTGGCGAACACCCAGAGTTAAACAATAACCTAACTGATCCAGTATTTACAGAAGATACAGCTTCAATCCTACCAAAAGGTATCACACCTGATGTAATTTATGCAACTGTTGGACACCTTAGAACAAAATTTGGATTTGTTGATGCGTGGATGCTTCGTGGTACATACCATGTTGAGGGCGGTATGCTAAAAGATGGAACAGGTACTATCACTCCAGGTTCAAACCAATGGCAAAGAACTTGGGCGCTTAACCTAACTCCTGAAACTGTTAAAAAGATCAAAAAATGGGTGCCAGAATTCCCAGAAACACTTGAAGAATACGGCAAAAACTCAGGCTATGTAAGAGGTCTTGCATCTTATGCTGCAACTTACAAAGATACTATGAACTTCCAAGCTAACGCTTCTTACTGTGAAGTTTGCCACCCGTTCAAATTTGACTTTAAAACAAAAGAAGAGTTTTATGCTGCACTTGGTAATCCAAACGAGCTTAGAAAACACACTATCTCAAAAGGTGTAAGCTGCGAGGAATGCCACGGCGCTGGCGGTCACCTTGATGGTGCCACAAACTTTAGAATTTCAAACTGCGAACGCTGTCACCAAAGATTTAACTGGAGTCCAGACCTTTATAAGGCTCATCCACTTGGCAAGATCGCTCCAGATCTAGCGCTAAGCTCTAAATTTAAATCAATGGGACCAGGATGTGGTTCTGAGGGCTCACAGTCATATTTCACTGCTCACTATGAAAAAGGCATGAGATGTGTTACTTGCCACGATCCACACGATAACACAGGTTTAGTAACTGGCGATAAAAATGTTAAAGGTCTAAACTACAACTCAGAGCAAGCTTATCTAAGTTCATTCTATACTAAGCCAAAAATTAGAAAAACTTGTGCTGATTGTCACCAAGAACAAGCTTATATAGCTCAAAGAGCAGACACACATAAAGATAACTCATGTGCATCTTGCCACATGCCATTTATGATGAGCTGCGAGAATTTCTATGCTATTCAGTTCCAAGATCAAGCAGGATTTGATACACAACGCCGCTCACACATCTGGAAAATCGATGTAAGTGCTGATAGAAAATCTATGAAAGCTGGCGATGCTTCAAAATCTCCAAGAGATGGTAAAGATTGGTACTTCCAAAGAAATGAAGATGGTAGAAACTTCGTAGATCTTATGTGGGCTTGCGCAAGAACATCTTGGGCGGATCTTGATATGGTTGAGAACAAAGGCTGCCACAGCCCAGTACTATCTGAGCTAAAAGAGACACTTCACTTTAAGTCTCAAAAACAAGCTTATGAAGAGGTTATGGGATGGCAAACTCCAATCAAAAATGGCTATACTCAAGTTAAGATCGGTATTGAGGGAATGTATAAGATCCTTGAAACAACTAAACTTGATGCAACTAAAAAGTCAAGAGTTTATGAGTTGATTGAAAAAGCTCAAGACACTGTTGATCTACTTGAAAAAGATGGCTCATGGGGTATGCACGGCTTTAAATATACTAAACAAAGACTTGATGCTGCTAAAGGTTATGTAGAAGAAGCTCAAAGAATTTTGAATAGTAAAATTTAATGACATGGGGGCTTTAATTAGCCCCCAAAATTTAACTTTAAGGTATGGACAAGATGAGAATTTTAAATAGTTTTATCGCAATATCATTTTTAGCAAGCTGTGTTTTTGGTGCTGAGCTAAGCACAAAAGAACAAAAAGAGGCTTATAGTTTAGGCGCTTCAACTGGCGGTTATCTTTTAAAGCAGATAAATAACCATAAAGCTCTTGGCGTTCAAACTGATACAGAAATCGTAGTACAAGGCTTCTTAGACGCTATAAAAAACCAGACAAAGCTTACGAATGACCAAGTTATAACGCTACTAAATGACAGAGCAGAGGCGTTAAATAAGGCAGCGCAAGATTTGCAAAAGGCAGAGCTAGCTAAAAACAAAAAAGAGTCAAAAGAATTTTTAGAAAAAAATGCAAAAAATTCAAAAGTAAAAACTACAAAAAGTGGCTTGCAGTATGAAATTTTAAAAGATGCTAAAGGCGATAAGCCAAAGCCTGAGAGTATAGTTTTAGTAAATTATAAGGCATATTTGCCAAATGGAGAGGTCTTTGAAGATACTTATAAGGCTGGTAAGGCATCGCATTTATCACTTATAAATATCATTGAGGGTCTAAGCGAAGGTTTAAGACTTATGAGCGTTGGCTCAAAGTATAAATTTGTAATACCTAGCGAACTAGCCTATGGAGATAACGGTGTTGAAGTTATACCTGGTGGTTCGGCTGTTGTATTTGAAACAGAACTTCTTAAAATTTTCAAGCCTGGTGAATTAGTTGAAGAAGCTAAAAAAATGAGTGCTGAAGAAGTTAAGAGTTTTCACGGTGTAAAATAAATCTTTCTACATGAAAGTGGAGGAGAGGTCATATGGACAATAAAAATCAACGAAGAGCGTTTATAAGATATATCGCTCTTGGCTCCGTTGGTGTTGGGGCGGCTGCAATGGCGGCGGCAACACCAAGTGAGCCAAAAAAAGGCACACAAGAGCCTAAGGTAGAGAAAAAACCGCATTTTGGTATGATATTTGATCAAAACAAATGCGTAGGTTGCACCGACTGCGAAGTTGCGTGCGTGAAAACAAACATCGTTCCAAAAGGTCAAATGAGACTTTTTGTGCAGGATAAAACAGATCCGCAAAACCGCATGGATAAGAGATTTGTTAGAATTTCTTGCCAGCAGTGCCAAGACGCACCTTGCGTAAATGTTTGTCCAACAAATGCCTGTCGCAGAGATGAAAAAACTGGTATCGTTACAATGAAAACTGATGATTGTATCGCCTGTAAATACTGCATCGTGGCTTGTCCTTACGATGTAAGGTTCATAAATCACGAAACAAAAGCCGCAGAAAGCTGTAACTTTTGTCTAGATACTAAGATAGAAAAGGGCGAGCAGCCAGCGTGCGTTGAGTCTTGTAGATACGATGCTTTAGTGTTTGGTGATGTTAATGATGAAGAGTCTCACATTAGCAAGCTGCTTCGCATAAAAGATAGTCTAAGAATGCGTCCAGAGTGTGGTACAAAGCCAAGCCTGCGCTATATACCTGCTGTAAAGATGGGGGTGTGATATGAATGGTGCTATAAATTTCACTGAAACTTTTTCACACGGAGCTGTCGTATGGCACTGGCCTATCGCCGTGTATTTACTTTTGGCTGGTATGAGTGGTGGAGCACTTATAGTTGCTATCTTGACAAGGTACTATAAAAAACAATGCGAGATGACACCGTTATTTAAAGGTGCTAGCTTGCTTTCGCTAGTTACTATTTTGCTTGGTATGGTTTGCCTTGTTGCAGATCTTGACAGACCTTTGCTGTTTTGGAAAATTTTGATAAATTATAACTTTAACTCAGTTATGTCTATCGGTGTCGCAGCACTTTGTATCTACATACCGCTAAGCTTTGTGATGTGTCTTTATGCTTTTGAAAAAGAGCTTTTGGGATTTGGAATTTTTTCTAGACTTATTAAATTTATCATGGCTATAGTAAATGCCATCCGTCCGCTAGTCTTCGTGCTTACACTTATTTTTGCGGTTGCGATTTGTGCTTATACTGGCTTTTTGATCTCTGTTTTAGTAAGATTTCCTATATTAAATACAGCTGTGCTTCCAGCACTTTTTGTTGCATCTGGTCTAAGTGCAGGAATCGCTGGCTCTAGTATAATGGCTGCGCTGTTTTTTGGCGAGGATACACACTCATCAGATATGAAAACACTTCATGCTATCGAGTGGCCAGTACTTGTAGCTGAAATTTTGCTTATAAGTATGCTATTTGTGTCACTTATTATCGGTAGCGATGTGCAAAAAGCAGCAAGTGTTGCATTTTTTGATGGATTTTATGCTAAAATGTTTTGGATAGGAGTTATGGGTGTTGGTTTTGGCTTGCCTTTAGTCTTAAATTTCTGTCTAGGCAAGACTTTTGCTCATACACGCCTTGCATTTTATGTGAGTGCATTAGCCAGTATTGTGGGCGTGCTTATGCTTCGTATGTTTATCTTATACGCAGGACAGACATATAGTATATTGTAAAAATTTTTGAGGGGAGCATGGTAAAGTTATTTTTTTCTTATAAATTTGTTCTCCTTTTACTTCTAGCTCTTGCGGTGGCGGCTGGTGTCGCTACCTTTTTAGAGAGCATCTACGACACAGCTACAGCACAAATTTTTGTCTATGAAGCGCTTTGGTATGAAACCGTAATGCTTTTGCTTGTTGTTAGTCTTTTTGGGATTATATTTCGCACAAAGATGTGGCGTCGCTTTGGTGCATTTGTAGTTCATTTTGCCTTTATCATTATAGCTATTGGGGCTTTTATGACTAGATATATGGGCGAAGAGGGCGTTTTGCATGTTAGAGAGCATGAGGCTTCAAATGAGATGATAAGTGTAAAGCCATATTTGCAGATAGAAGCAGATGGTAAAATTTACGAACACCACCTTAAGCTAGCTCAAATAGGCGATAATAGCTTTGAGATCGCTCAGCCAATAGATGGTAACACACTAAAAGTAAAATTTCACTCATATGAGCCCTCGCCAAAAGGTAAGCGTGGAGTGTTAAATCTAAAAGTTGGCTTTGATGATACAAATATGCAAGATGTAAGTATAAAGGGTGGCGTAGGCTGGGTTAGTGAGCCAAAGGTTATAGAGCAAAATGGTAAGCAAATTCTCATAGCATGGGGCTCAAAGATTATAAATTTGCCATTTTCTATCAGGCTAAATGACTTCATGCTTGAGCGCTATCCAGGCTCGCAAAGTCCGTCATCTTACGCAAGTGCCATTGAAGTTGAAAGGGATGGCTTAAAAGTTATGGATTTTGTCGTGTTTATGAACAACCCGCTAACTTTTCAAGGATATAAACTCTTTCAGTCATCTTACGATAAAGACGAGAGGGGAACGGTTTTAGAGGTTAATCGTGATCCAGGGAAAATTCCAACCTACATCGGCTACTTCTTGCTTTGTGTAGGATTTGTTGCAAACTTTTTTACACCGCATAGCCGTTTTTTAAAGTTAAGTAAATTTGTAAAAAATAGCCAGCTAGTTCTTGTCTTTGCTTTGCTAGTTTTTGCTAATTTACCTACAAATGCCTCTGAAAATGATATACAAAATTTCAAGCAAAATACAGTAAATCATGCGAATGGCGAATTTTCTACACTTTTAGTGCAAGATTATATGGGGCGCATAAAGCCCATAAGCACCGAAGCTAGTGAGATAGTTAGTAAAATGGCTGGCACAAACTCACTTTTTGGACTAAGCCCTGAGCAAGTTGTACTTGGCATGAGTATAGACCCAACGCTTTGGCAAGACTTAAAGGTTATAAAAGTAAAAAATAACCAGATAAAAAAGCTTTTAAATTTGTCCCAAGATGATCAGTTTGTTAGCTTTAACTTTATGTTTGATGAGCAGGGGCGATATAAACTAGATAAAGAGGTTGAAGAGGCAAATGAAAAGTCAGCTTCAAAGCGAGGTACGCTAGAAAATGAGCTTATAAAATTTGATGAGCGTATAAATATCGCTTATCTTACGATGAAAGGTGTATTTTTTAGATTTATCCCTATCTCAGGCGACCCTACAAACAAGTGGCTCTCTCCAAATGAAGCCTTTGCAAATCCAAATGTCAGCAAAGAGATAAAAGTCATATTAAATGACTATTTGACAGGCTTAAATTTAGGTATATCTCAAAATGAGTGGCAAAAGGCAGATGCCGCGCTAAAAGGGATAAAAAACTATCAGCAAAAAAACTCATCTCATATCTTGCCAGAGCAGGGGCGAGTAAAAGCAGAGGTGCTTTATAATAAGCTTGGAGTGTTTAAAAATTTAGTCTATTTTTACCTATTTTTAGGGCTTTTTGCACTTTTTGCAGGTTTTAGCGAAATTTTGGCTTACAAGAGATTTGTATTTATAAAAAAGAGCCTTTTTGTGCTGTTGTTATTAGGTTTTATAGTTCATACTTTAGGGCTTGCGCTTCGCTGGTATGTATCAGGGCACGCACCTTGGAGCGATAGCTATGAAAGCATGGTTTATATAGGCTGGTCAGCTATACTTGCTGGACTTGTCTTTTTTAGAAGTTCGCTACTTACCATATCAGCTTCTTGTTTGTTGGCTACTATCGTAATGCTTGTGGCTCACTTAAGTTTTGTTAATCCTCAAATTACGAATTTAGTCCCAGTCTTAAAGTCATACTGGCTAACACTACATGTTTCTATTATTACGGCAAGTTATGGATTTTTAGGGCTTGGATGTTTGCTTGGACTTATGGGGCTTACTTTAATGGTTTTAAAAAATACCAAAAATAGCGAACGCATAAATGCTCAAATCCGCTATATTGCAGCCATAAACGAGCTAAGCTTGATAGTTGGGCTTTCTATGCTTACGGTTGGTAACTTTTTTGGTGGAATTTGGGCAAATGAGAGCTGGGGTCGCTACTGGGGCTGGGATAGTAAAGAGACTTGGTCTTATGTCTCTATCCTTGTATATGCGATAGTTTTACATCTTAGATTTGTGCCAAGGCTAAACTCGGTTTATATTTTTTGTGTAGCTTCTGTTTTTGCTTATGGCTCGATAATAATGACATATTTTGGCGTAAATTTTTACCTTACAGGGCTTCACTCTTATGCAGCTGGTCAAGCCCCTCAGGTGCCAAATTTTATCTACGCAGTAGTTTTATTTATTGTGTCTATAAGTATTTTAGCACTTAAGGGCAAAGATATAAAAACGATATAAATTAAGGAGAAAATGTGAATACAAACAAAGTGAAATTTCTAGGTGCAGCAAGCAAAAAGATACTTTTAGCAACGCTATTTTTAGCCAGTATGGCAAATGCAGGATTTATTAAAGATGGTATGCAGGCTAAAGAGAGTGGCGATCATATGAAACTAATCGAGATCTACGAAAAGGCTTGCAAAGAGGAGCATAAAGCATCTGGCTGCTACAACTTAGCTGTGACTTATGATGAGGGTACTGGTGGTGTTGCAAAAGATTATACAAAAGCACTAGAATACTACAAGAAAGCTTGTGATGGCAAATTTGCGTCAGCTTGCAATAACTTAGCACATATGTATGAGAGTGGTCGTGGAGTAGATCAAAATTTCACAATGGCTGTGAAATTTTATGAAAAAGCGTGTGCAGATAACGAAGGTTGTGCATCTTTAGGGCTTTTGTATGCTAACGGCGCAGGTGTAGCAAGAGATGCTAAAAAGGCAGTTGAGCTTTACACAAAGTCTTGTAATTACGGAGATATGTGGGGTTGTAACAACCTTGGGTATATATATTTAAATGGTATAGGCGAGAGCCAAGATCTAAATAAATCTAAAAATTTCTATACCATAGCTTGTAGCGGTGGGGTTGGCATTAGTTGTGATGCTCTTGGACTTTTATATGCAAACGGTCTTGGCACGGACCGCGACTATAAAAAGGCAAAAGAGAATTTTGAAAAGTCATGCAACCTTGGCAACAACAGAGGATGTAACGACCTAGCCATACTTTATGCTGAAGGTGAGGGTGTTGCTGCTGATAACGCAAAAGCCAAAGAGTTTTTCAAAAAGGCTTGCGATATGAACTTGCTTGAAGCTTGCGAAAATGCCAAAATTTTAGATGGTATAAGTAAATAACAATGGGATTTAAATATGAAATTTGGTCTTTTTTTAGTGTTTTTTGCCAGCTTGCTTTATGCACAAGATCTACCACAAGATGTAGCAAATATGGAGCAAATTTACAAAAAAGGCGAGCAGTTTTATAAGCAAAATTGCCCTAGAGTAAGTAAAAGAGGCGTTCAAAACATTGAGGCTTTAAAAGAAAAATTAGCTAAAATTTGTAAAAACCAAGATGAGCAAAGTATAAATGCTGCCGCACTTTATATCTGGGACGCACCAAAAACCATAGCCCAAAAATTACAAAAAATAGAAGTCCCAGCAGACGCTAGGTGCCCTATATGTGGTATGCTTGTAGCTAAAAATCCAAACTGGGCGGCGATGATAGAAGATGGTAGCCAAAATTTGTACTTTGATGGCGTGAAAGATCTTATGAAGTACTATTTTAAAAATGGTAAAAAATTTGAGCGCGTGTTTGTGAGTGATTATTATAAGCTTCATAAGATAGATGCTAAGAGTGCCTTTTTTGTTATCGGATCAAACATTTATGGTCCTATGGGCGATGAGCTTGTGCCCTTTGAAAAAGAGAGTGACGCGATAAATTTTGCTAAAGATCATTTTGGTAAGGCGGTTTTAAAATTTAGCGATATAAGCGAGCAGATGCTTGCTGGGTTATGAAATTTCTAGCCATTTTAACAATATCTTTTGGTATTATCTATTTGCTTATTTTCTCTCACTATGCTAGTTTTGACAGGGCTAGTAAGCTAGCTGAAATTTCAGATCTTGCAACAAAGATAAAAGATGTTAGACCTGCATTTAGTTTTGCTGGTGATGAGTATAGGAAATTTGTCTATGATAGGTAAAAATTTTATAAACTACGCAGTGGTTTTACTAAAAAAAGAGCGAGCTGATCATGCTTTTAGCTTTTTTATATTTAGTTTTATCATATTTATTTTAAGCTCTGTGCTTTTTATCTCAAATTCTATTCAGTATGATTTAGTAAATAGCATAAATACACGCCCTGATATAGTTGTAGAGGCACTTCGTGGCGGTAAGCGAGATACAATGCATGATGGATATATCTATGACTTTAAGCAAATAAGTGGTGTTAGCGATGCTATAGGTTTTGTTGATGGCAGGTATTACTTTGCGCAAAAGAGAATTTGGTTTAACATCGTTACGGATAATGCTCTTGGTGCTGATGAGATGGTTATAGGCGAAGGTGTAAAAGCTGCGATGAATGAGCTTTATTATGAGGATGTTTTTAACTTTTTAACTGAAGAAAATTTAATCCCAATTAAAATCAACAAAACCGCACCTCACTCAACAAACATCATCTCAAACAACACTATCTATATGCACGAAGATACAGCTAGAGAAGTACTTAGCCTTGATAATGCAGAATATACTAAAATTTTTGTAAGCGTAGCAAATAAAAATGAGATCAGCGAAGTTGCCCTAAAGATAATGAACCTTTATCCAAATACATTTGCATATACGGCTGAAGATAGTGTGGCAGACCTAAAACACATCTACTACTATAAAGGCGGTGTTTTTATGGTGCTTTATGTAGTTGCGATGGTAGCATTTTTGATACTTTTAAAAAATCAAATTTCACTAGTTTATGGTGAGAAAAAGCGCGAGATAGCAGTCCTTAGAAGTATAGGATATGCTATAAAAGACATCATAGCGCTTAAGTTTATACAAAATTTCATCGTAAGTTTTAGTGCCTTTTTATTAGGTTGTGCTTTGGCGTATGGCTATGTTTTTGTATTTAATGCACCGTTACTGCGTGAGATATTTTTAGGCGGCGATATACAAAATTTCATCACTTTTACGCCTGTGATTGACTTTGATATTTTATTTTTAGTGTTTTTGTTTAGTGTTGTTCCGTTTTTGGCATTTGTCATCATCCCAGCATGGAGAGTTGCTATAAGCGATATGAGCGAGGCTATAAAATGATACAAATAAACAATCTTTTTAAAATTTACAACCAAGGCAAGATAAATGAATTTTGTGCGTTAAAAGATATAAATTTAAGCATAAATGACGGCGAGACAGTCATCTTAAAAGGTGTAAGCGGAAGTGGCAAAAGCACGCTTTTATCACTAATAGGAGGACTTAGTAAGCCAAGTAGTGGAGAAATTTTGATAAACGGGCAAAATATCTCAAAACTTCCAGACATCATGAGCTCAAATATCCGCCACAAGGAGCTTGGCTTTATATTTCAGTCATTTAACTTAATTGATGGACTTAGTGTTGAGCAAAATGTTATGGCACCACTTAGTTTACTTAGATTAAAAAAGGCGGAAATTTTAACTAAGATAGATAGTGCCCTAAACTTAGCAAATATAGCTCATAAAAAAGAGCAACTAGTCTCTAGTCTAAGTGGCGGTGAAAAGCAAAGATGTGCCGTAGCAAGAGCCCTTGTTATGGATCCAGATATCATCTTAGCCGATGAGCCAACGGCAAATTTGGATAAAGAAAACTCGCTTATGTTTATCCAAATGATGCAAAAATTCAAATCTTTAAACAAAACTCTCATTGTTGCCACGCACGACTTGCTTTTTGATGAACTTGAGTTTGTTGATAAGCGTATAAATATGCGAGATGGCGAAATTTTATGAGTATCTTTCTTTCAAATGAAGTCATAGCGTTTTTAGCTATCGAGCTTATTGTTATCGTTTTACTGGGTATTTCGCAGATAAATATCATACGCATAGTTAGGCATTGGGACTTTAATGCCACCACAAATTTACAATACAGCCTTGAAAAGCGCAACTACCTGATAAACACCATACTATTTTTTACCATAACTTGCAAGATAGTTTTATTTATCTTTTTTGCACTTACGGTAAATGAGCTTGCAAATGTAGTTCCGGGTGCGATGTGTTCGGCTGGGGTGGTGGGCTCAAACGGATATGGAAATTTATTGCTTTTGCTAAAAATTTTACTTATCTTTGGACTTGGTTTGTGGCTTATAATAAATGCACTTGACTTAAAAGAGATAAATTTCCCATTTTTAAAGCGCAAATACGCTCTTTTTAGCATACTTTTTGTCTTTATTTTACTTGAGTTTGTTGTTGAAATTTTATTTTTTACAAATATCCCACTAAAAGTACCAGTGTTTTGCTGTTCGGTTGTATTTCAGGCGCCAAAGCTGCCATTTGGCTATACGCAAGCTATGCTTGCTACATTTTTTTATGTCATCTTAGTAGCCATAATAGCACTAAATACACTAAAACAATCAATGGCTACATTTGCACTAAATTTACTATATCTTTTTGTGGCTTACTACGCTATAACATACTTTTTTGGACTTTATGTCTATGAGCAGCCAAACCATAAATGCCCTTATTGTATGCTTTTAAAGGATTATTTTTATATTGGTTATTTGATTTGGGGCTCTTTGTTTTTGGGAATTTTCTTTGGTATCGCACCTTTTTTAGTTGAGTTAGTTACAAAAAAAAGCTATACGCATCTGCTTGAACTTTCGACATTTTGGCTTGTTTTAAATGCAATGATATGTAGTTTTTATGTGGCAAAATACTACTTTAATGTTGGAGTTTTGCTGTGATAAAGCAAATTTTTGCTGGCATACTTTTGCTTGGTGTTTTGGGGTTATTGATATTTTCAGCTGATATTAGTGATACAAAAATTTTAGTTGTAAGTGGAAATAGTGAAAAAAAACCGCTTGAGATCGAGCTTGATAAGTACCTTTGTACCGAGAGCAAAACACTAATAACAGATCTTTACAACACCGCTCAAGCCGTTCTTCCTAATGGCAATACTCATTTTTTTAATGACATTGGCAATGCCTTTATTTGGTTGATGCGTCAAAAAAACCGCGATGAGATAGTACTTTTTGTCTATACGAATGATTCAAAACAATACATTGACGCAAAGGTTGCTTGGTATGCTAGAAACGAGATCACACCTATGGGATATGGCTTTGGTGCATATGAGTATCATGCTTATGGGACTTGTGATTATTACTATGATGAGGTCGTACTTTGTGCTGCACGCGGAGAAACTGTCATAAATCCACACATTTACTGGCTACTTAAAAAGGGTAAAATTTAGTTTTTACCTTGATAAAGGCGGTTTTTAGTATAATTTTACAAAAATAAAAAGGACGCCTATGTTTGCTCTAAAATTTCGCCCAAAAACTCTTGATGAAATTTGCGGTCAAAGCGAAGTGGTAGCCGTTTTTAAAAAATTCATCCAAAATGATAAGGTACCACACAGCATGTTTTATGGCATGGCTGGCTGTGGTAAAACTAGCTTTGCTAGGGCTTTAGCAAGCTCATTAAGTTATGATTTTTACGAGTTTGATGGTGGGAATTTAAAGATAGAGGAATTTCGCCGAATCCTAAAAAACTACGAAAATGCGTTAAATAGGCCACTTTTTTTCATAGATGAGGTGCATCGTCTTAGTAAAACACAGCAAGAAGCACTTTTGATACCCATGGAAAACTACCGCGCACTTATTATCGGTGCAAGTACGGAAAATCCATTTTTTACTCTAAGTTCTGGCATACGCAGTCGCTCAATGCTTTTTGAATTTAAGCCCTTAAATACGGGGGATTTTGAAAAGTTACTAGAAAGAGTAAGGCAAGGCGTAAGGTTTGAAATTTCAGACGAGGCAAAAGAGTATCTTTTTAAAAGTAGTGGTGGAGATGCAAGGGGTATGCTAAATTTACTAGAATTTGCTATCACACTTGATGAAAAGGTTACTCTTGAAAATTTGCGAGTTCTTAGGGCAAGCACCATAAATGAAGGGGTGAGCAGCGATGATACGCACTATCATTTAGCTAGCGCCCTTATAAAAAGCCTTCGCGGAAGTGATGTTGATGCTGCTATTTACTACCTTGCAAGACTGATAGCTGCTGGCGAGAGTGCAGATTTTATCGCAAGAAGGTTGGTGATATTTTCTAGTGAAGACATTGGCAATGCAAATCCAAATGCCCTAAATTTAGCTACCAGCACACTTACTGCCGTAAGCAAGATAGGCTATCCTGAAGCGCGCATTATATTGGCTCAGTGCGCTGTATATCTAGCTAGCTCGCCAAAGTCAAACTCTAGTTATATGGCAATAAATTCTGCCCTAAATTACGCTCAAAATGAACCAAAACTTGAAATCCCAAAGTATCTTATAAATATCGCACCAGAAAAAAAAGACTACCTTTATCCGCATGATTTTGGCGGATGGGTCGAGCAAAAATACCTTCAAAAACCGTTAAAATTTTATAAAAGCAAAGGCATTGGCTTTGAAAAGACGCTTGATGAGTGGCTAAAAAAGATATATGAGCTTCACAAAAGCTTAATATAACCACACTTTTACCCAAATAGTGATACAATAACATAAAGGATACATATGGATTTATTATTTATCATTTTAGGGTTATTTGTGGGATTTGCAGGTGGATTTTTTGGCATAGGTGGCGGTGCAGTGGTCGTGCCTAGTATGCTACTTTTTGGCTATGATATGAAATTTGCTGTTGGCGTTAGTATAATGCAGATGCTTTTTAGCTCAGCTTTTGGCTCATATGTAAATTTTAAATCAAAAATGCTTGATGTAAAGCCAGCTGTGATTTTGGGACTTGGCGGGTTTGTTGGTGCGATGGCAAGTGGATTTGTGGTTGAGTTTTTTTCATCTAAATTTTTGCTTGGCATGCTGATAGTTTTGCAGATATTAAATCTTTTAAAGCTTTTAACCACGCCATCAGAGCCAAAAGGTATGCCAAATGAGTCAAAATTTTTACTCTTTTTAATTGGATTAATAATCGGCACAACGGCTATAAGTACAGGTATTGGTGGATCTGCTCTTATCATACCTTTGCTTGTTGGTTTTTTAAACTATGATATAAAAAAGGCTGCGTCAGCAGGGCTATTTTTTGTTATTTTTGCTTCTGTTTCTGGGTTTGTAAGCCTTGCTTTACATGGTTTTGTAAATTACACTATCGGTGCTATGCTGGGCATAGGGGCTGTTATAGGGGTGTATTTTGGTGTAAAAACTGCTCATAAAATTTCACGAACAGCACAAAAGCGCTGGATAATCGCGCTTTTAAGTATTATGCTTCTTATAATGATAAATAAATTTCTTAACTCTTAACCAAATCACTTGATATAGTCGCGCTGATCGTACCTTTTGCCCTCGTTATGATCGCTAAGCAGCTTTACTACAACTGGACTTAGTATAAGTATCGCGATAAGATTTGGTAAAACCATCAATCCATTAAAAAGATCAGCTAGCTCCCAAACGAGATCTATCTTTGAAAGACTGCCTAAAAATACAAACAAAACTACTAAAATTTGTAAGAATTTTATGCCTTTTTTCCCAAATAAATAGCGGATATTTACTTCAGCAAAATAGTACCACCCAACAATGGTTGTAAATGCAAAAAAGAAAAGGCAAACTGCCACAAATGAGTATCCAAAACTACCCAATATATGGGTAGAAAACGCCTCTTGCACGAGTTGTATGCCTTTAAAAACTGGCTCAAATTTTCCAGCCGAAACCTCTTTAAAAGCGACTACGCCAGAGCTTAAAATAACTAAAACAGTGATATTTAAAACAATAAAAGTATCCACAAAAACGCTCATTATCCCAAGTACAGCTTGATCGACTGGGTGTTTTACTTTTGCGGCTGCATGTGCGTGTGGGGTTGAACCCATACCAGCTTCATTTGAAAAAAGACCCCTTGCTATGCCGTAGCGCATCGCCGCTGCCATTGTAGCACCAGTAGCACCTCCCCATGCTGCGGCTGGGTTAAAGGCTGCTTCGATGATAAGTGAAAATATTACCGGAATTCGCTCTAAGTTATAGCATATAATTATAAAACCTATTATCACATAAAGGATTGCCATAGTAGGGACTATCTTTTCTGCTATACGAGCGATAGACTTTATCCCACCGATAAATACAACAGCACAGATAAGTGCTAGTACGGCACCAGTTGCCCATTTTGGTATATTAAATGCTGAAAAAAAGCCGTCTGAAATGGAATTTGCTTGAACCATATTCCCCATACAGCCAAGAGCTACGATGATGGCACAAGCAAAAAATATGGCTAAAATTTTTCCTATCTTGCCACCTATGCCTTTTGAGATATAAAAGGCTGGACCGCCTATAATGTGGTTGCTATCATCTTTTGTTTTATAAATTTGAGCTAGACAGATTTCGGCAAAATTTGTTGCCATGCCAAAAAATGCCGCTATCCACATCCAAAATATAGCGCCAGGCCCACCCATGACTAAGGCTGTGCTAGCTCCAACTAAATTTCCCGTCCCAACTTGAGCTGCTATTGCTGTTGCTACAGCTTGAAACGAGCTCATACCGTGTTCGCCAGCCTTTTCGCCATGAAGTGAGAAATTTCCAAAAAGCCTATGAAGCCCCATCTTAAACTTAAAAATCTGAACAAATTTTAGTTTTATAGTGAAGTAAAGCCCAGTTCCACAAAGTAGGGCAATAAGAAAATAAGGTCCCCAAATAAACGAATTTAGCAGCCTCACAAGCTCTGTGAATTTTTCCATATAAGATCCTAATTGAAAGTTTAAGATTTTATTATACTTTGCAAAGTTTAATTTTGCATAAAAACTAATAAATTTTTATAAATTTTATGTAGTATTGCTCTAAAATACATCTTTTTTGTGTATTTTAAAAGTATTAAAAATTTATAAATTTATCTGATTTTAAAAATACCTGCTTTAAAATCAGATAAATTTTACACTTAAGTGAAATATATTTTTGTTTATTAAAATAGCGGATTAGCCATATTTGACAATCCGCTAAAACTATCCTTGCATACACTCTTTAAATATAAATTTATGCTCGCTTGGAAGTGCGTCATAAAGGGTGTTTGCTAGGTTTCGTATCTCCCAAAGGGCTGACTTGCTAGAGCGAAGTGCAAGAAAGTTTTGCAAGCTTCTAGCATTTACACTCCATGTAAGCTCTGTTTTGTAGCACTCTGGAAGGCAGTATTTAACAATGTCAAGGCTAGTTGTTGTGGCACTTAGAATTTTGCGTAAATTTTCAAGCGCTGTAATGCTTGCATTATCGACCATTTCGTTTCCTGTTAGCACAATATAAGAACTTGCTCTATCAAACTCATCATATTTAAACTCAGCTTCATTTTTTAACTCTTTTAATGTGTAGCGAGTCGATTTAACGCTTAGACTTGCGATACGGTGGCGTGCTAGCTCTTGAAGCAGGGCGCGCGAAATTCCTTGAATATAGAAGTTGTAATAAAGGTGCTCAAGTGTGCTTGCATGCTTATTTTTGTTACCAACGCGGTCAATTAGCTCAAGGTCTTTCTCGCCACCATTATCCCCTCGTTCAAAGCTTTGCCAGCATGTGCGTATCGCATGAGAGCAAACATTTAGCGGAGTGAAATTTAGTAGAGTTATATTCATTTTTAGCCTTTTAGTTTTTGCTCTATTTTAGCCTTTAAAGGCTTTGTAAGTGATAAAAACTTGCAAAATTATAAAGATGAGCGCTTAAATGCTTCCAAAATTTCCCATGCTCCACTTCGCGAGAGGTCTATCTCGAGTACTTTTTCGCCATTTTTATAAGCATGCAAATAGTAGCTTTTATTTCCATTTAGGACTCGAATTTTTGCTACCACAAGAAAGCTAGGGTCTAAATTTAGTAAGTTTGCTATAGTTTTGGTTTGTAAGTTTTTATCTGTTACTACAAATGCATAAGAGCGGACACCATTTGTATGGTCAAACTGCTTGGCTCTTATAAACTCAAAATCACTTGCAAAAAGGCTAAGTGTGATAAAAAATAGAGAAAAAAGAAATTTCATCACCTATCCCTAACTATATAATCTATGCGGTATCCAACCCCGCGCACAGTTTTTATGATGTCTATTGGCAGTTTGGCACGAAGCTCTCTTACAAGCGAACGCAAGCGGTCTTGTGAGACATTTTCGCCGTGATAGATAAAGTACTCAAGCTCGCTAAAAGTAACAACATGCGGAGAGTTTTTGCCTAGTGATTCAAGTAGCATCGCCTCTTTTTTACCAAGGTAAATTTTTTCTTGATCGTATGTGATTAAAAGTGTGCTTCTGTCAAAAACTAGACCATTTTCAAACTCAAAACGCGTTCCTAAAAGGGATTTTGTTAGTTTGAAAAAATGAAAAATGATCTCATCTGGCAAGAAAGGCTTAACTATAAAGCCATCAACCCTAGCGTAATAAATTTTCTTAAAAACCTCTGGGCGTCGCTCATCTAGGATAAGCATGATAGGGGTAAAATTTTCATTATCTCGTATGAATTTCACTAAATTTAGGTTTATGTTTTTTGACTTTAGTTCAAAAACATAAAGGTCGTATCTGCTACCAGCGTCAAAATCAGCCATAATCTCGCGCTCATTTTGAAACTCAACTATGCGAAAGTTAAAACGGTAAAGTATAGTTTTTAGACTTACTGCTAGCTCAAAATCATCGCTAAATAGCAAGATACGCTTCATCTTAGTGTCCAGACTTTTTGTTTGTGTTTTTTCCCAAATACTCCATCTCCTCCTTACTAAGCTCATAATCTTTACCAAAGAATTCCTGCTTAGCCTTTATCCTTTCACCCATCATCTTATTCTCATAGATTTTTAGAGTTGGTTTATAGTATTCAAGATAGTTTCTCATCTGGCCACCATGTCCTGTTGTTGTATGACAGCTTACACACTTTATCTCTTTATCAGTGTTTAATAGCTTTGTATAGTGAGCATGCATCTTTTTAGCCTGTTGTGATGAAGCTGTTGTTGTAAGTATATCTGTATGACAGCTCATACAACCATTATCAAAGACATAGCTCTCTTTGTTTTTGCGATTTTTATGCCAGTCAATACTATTAGGATCTCCAAAAAAGTGAATATAGCCTTCAACTATGCCATTTTTTGCCTTTGTTAAGACATACTTTGCAAGATTATCATGCGGTATATGACAATCAACACACTTTGCCTTTGTGCCAGTAGCTCCCTTACCACTATGAACATCATGTTGATAGCTCATAACCATAGGATCCATCTCATGACAAACTACACAAAATTTATCCCCACTTGTCTTATCAAGTGCATAATGAACAGGAAGCACAACTAAAAATCCTATAATGCCACTTACTAATATAATAGCAGCTAATACTTTTTTAGAAATTTTCATGGTGTTACTCCCATCCATTGTGGAATCTCATGTTCATGACACTCTGTACACATATTGGTTGATTGTTTATGTTCAAAGTGACACTCATCGCAATATAGTGTAGGACCATCATGCACTGAGTTGTGTGGATTTGCCTTTAGTGTATCCATAAATTTTAATCTTTGTGCCATAAATGCTTTTGATTTATGACAGCTTAGACAGCCTTTATCTCCTATGGCTTTAAACTTACTAGGATCATCACCTTGTCCTTCGTGACAATCTATACAATCAAATGCCAAATGCTCATGGTGTGGTTTTATCTTATGCTTTTGCCTAAGTTCATCGGATACTACTATTGTCTTAACAGTAGTGCTGTTTATATCAGCAGCAGCAAATAAATATATAGAGAAAAAGCACATAAGTATAGCTGTTAGTTTTAGCTTTTTCATTGTTTGCCCTTAAATTTGAATATATTGTTTGTAAGTGCAAGAGCAAAATGCTCTTGCAGTGTAAATTAGATATTTTCGCCAGCTATCATGCCAAATACGATACAATCAGTAATCGCAACCGTTCCTAAACGGCTTGCTCCATGTGTTCCACCTGTAACTTCACCGGCAGCGTAAAGTCCTGGGATAGCTTTGTTAGTTTTTGCCGAGATAACCTCTGCTTTTTCATTGATCTTTAGACCACCCATTGTGTGGTGAGGTTTTGGAGATAGGCGGATGACATAGAATGGTCCAGCCTCATTGATCTCGCTTAGCGCGCTTTCTTGCTTGCCAAACTCATCTTTTTTCGCTCTTACACCTTCGTTGTATTTTTTGACAGTCTCTTTTAACGCGTCAGCTGGTACGCCGTATTTTGATGCGATCTCATCGAGGCTTGCACACTCGCCTACTAACTTACCGCTTGCAAGACCTTTTTGGATGACCTCTTCACTAAGATCTTTAAATGCCATCTTTGTGTCAGCAAATGTTATAGGATACTTGCCCGGCGCTTCGCGTAAAATTTTAAACTCAGCGTCCGCGCGTGTTTTTCTATCTGCAAGCTCGTTCATAAAGCGTTTGCCTGTGCGAACATCGACTGCAATACCATACTTAAATGTGCCTTGCTGAGTTAGGATAGGACCTGTGCCAAAGCCCTTCTCATCTGGGCTAGCCCAAGGACCAAACTGGATCCAGTCTATCTGCACCGGATATGCACCTATCTCAAATGCTTTTAAAAGCGCACCAGCTGTTGCACCTGGGTGGTTTGTCGCATCGACATCATCTGGGATTCTAGGATCTTGCAGCTTTCTAAACGCCTTATCATTACTAAAGCCACCGCTTGCTAGCACGACGCCTTTTTTAGCTTTTAGTATCTTTTTTGTACCGCTTGTATTTTCAAGGTCGTCGCTGTAAAGCTTCGAGTCAAATTTATACTCTTCGCGTATGATGACACCTACAACTCTGTCGCCCTCCATTACAAAATCATCAAATTTTGCTCTTCTTCTAAGCTCGCAGCCATTGTCTTTTAACGCTTCAAATTTTTCTAACATTGGCTGGATGTAGCCAGAACCAGAGTCGTTTGTAGTTAGCATTGAGCGAGCTACGGTGTGACCGCCAAAGTGTGCGCAGTGCTCTTTAAACTGAACGCCGTTTTCAATGAGGAAATTTAGCGCGTCTATACCGCGATCAGCGATAGCGTTTAGTAGCTCTGGGTGGTTTATGCCAAGACCAGCCTTCATACAATCAGCGATGAAAAGCTCTTTGCTATCTTTAATGCCTGTTTTTGCTTGCACTGGGTTAGCGCAAACGCTCATACCGCCACCGTTGATAACAGAGTTGCCGCCGATACGACCCATCTTTTCAAGGATTAAAACCTTGTTGCCTTTTTTAGCTGATGTTAGAGCTGCTGCAAGTCCTGCAAATCCAGAGCCGATGACAATGACATCCCACTCTTCATCAAATTTTACATCCTTTGCATCAACCGCTGAAGCATTTGCATTTACAGCTGATAAAGCTAAAGCACCAGCGCCAACCATACTCATTTTAAGTATTTCGCGTCTTGACAAATTTTTCATTCTGTCTCCTTTAAAAAAGTTGTTAGTGGCATTATATAAAATTTTTTGTGAGAAAAGAATGAGAAATAAAGAAAATATTTTTTTAACATTTTTTTGATAAAATCCCTAAATTTATGGATAAACATAAAATTTACATATAAAATATGATAAAAAAATTTAATTTTTATTATTTTTGTACTATAAAAAAATATTTTTATAATGATATTATGTAGTATATTGTGATTGATTTAAAATTTTTATAAATTTTCAAAATTTTTAAGCTACTTGCAAAGAAAATTTATGTATTATTCAAGTTCTTTTTATTTGGTCCCGTAGCTCAGTTGGTAGAGCACCACCTTGACATGGTGGTGGTCGATGGTTCAAGTCCATTCGGGGCCACCATATTATCTATTTCTCACTATTCTTAAGCCACTAATCACTCAATATAATCACATTTTATGATACACCCATTAAAAAGCTTTTTAAAAAATATGGCTAAAAAGTCTTTGTATTCCAAGTACTTTTGGAGCAATTTTTAAATAGCCGTTATCACATAAACTGCTGTAATATTATTTGTTAAATAATATTAAAATTTGTGTAGATATGTAGTTTATTCTCAAGATTCTCTATAGCTTTAGGGTATAGCAAAAGATGTGAGCAGATATTTGGTAAGATATTAAAAGGCTGGTTGTTTATGAGTGTCTACTTTATTCGTTGTATAAAAACGATTGGTATATAAGAGTTTTATGAGACAGAAAAAAGGCTAGCGATAACAGCATAGATAAAAATGCCAAAAGTACTAAAGATGACGATGTATATTACAGCCATAACAAATAAATCGATAGCGCAAACAAATAAGCAAAAAAGACATCCTATAGTGCTAAATATAGAGCTTATGACTTGCATTTTTGCCCCCTTTTGGCGTGATAGTAAAATTTTAGCATTTTAAACTTTAAAAAGGATTTTAAAAATAAAACAGACTTTAACCTTTCGTGTGAGTCTAAAGAGCCTGTTTTTGCCCTGTATAACTTCTTGAAATATAGCAATTTATCCTTTGAAGTTGCCAGAGCATAAAATTTATTGGCTAAATTTGAAACTATATATTCTCTACCAAAACCACTTCATTGCTCTTAATTTTCTTAAGCTCATCAGTAAAGCCACTTTTGCTAAATAATATATAGTGTTTTACTGCTAGATTGCTATTTAGCCTAGATGCTTTTTGCTTTAGCTGCTCTAAAATATCAACGCCAACCTTTTTATTTGAGTATTTGCACTCAGCAAGTATTATGTAGTCTTTGCCAATGCCTATAGCATCGATTTCAAGATCCTTATCCCAGCATCTGCCACATTTTAGAATTTCGTAGTTTTTTAGCAGATACTCAATGCAAAGTTGCTCATACACAGGCGATATAAAGCCGTTAAAATTCTCAGCTATTTTTTTTCTTACATAATTAGTATTTCCAAGTTCTAACTGGCTTTTGTAAGGCAGGACATAACAAAACCAAAATCGAAAAAAGTTATCTTTTATAAAATAAAGCCCCTTTTTGCTCTTAGCTGGATTATCTTCTAAAATCGGCACCTCTTTATAAATAATGTCTAACTCGGTTAGTTTTGCGATAAAAGATGTGATATTTTGCACATTTTTGCCAAGCCTGCTTGCTATGTTGCCAAGCTTATGCTCGCCATTTGCAATCGCCTCAAGTATAGAAAAATAGGTCACTGGCTCATTGACCTCATTTTGTAAGATAAATTGCGGTTCATTGTAAAGATATGAGTTTGGATTTAGTATATTTGCTTCGATACTGTTTAAAATTTCACCGCTATCACTAAACATTTCAAGATATTTTGGCACGCCATAAAGCACTGCGTAAAGCTCTATAAGTTCATTTTGGCTTTTGTTTGGAAAAAATTCTTTTAAATACTCAAAATTTATCGCCTCAAGCTTGATTTGACTAGTGCGTCTGCCATAAAGCGGTGAAGAATATGAGAGCGTTTGCTCATACATCATTGAAATTATCGAGCCACAAAGGATCAAATGAATACTCTTGTTTTTTAAAATTTCATCGACAATAAGCTGAAACTGTGATGCAATACTCTCATCAAGCTTGCCAAGGTATTGAAATTCATCAATGATAATGACTAGTTTTTGTGAAAAATTTTTTTGCCCTATATACTCAAAAAGTTGCTTGAAATCTCGAAGTTGCAATTCTTTTAAAAAATTGTCATTTAAAAACTCTGCCACTAAAAGCTGAAACCTTTTTAACACAACACCAAAATTTTCAAGCGTTGCCAAAAAATAAATCGCAGGCTTGTCTTTGATAAATTCTTTTATAAGTGTAGTTTTGCCTACACGCCTCCTGCCATATAAGATGGTAAAGGCAAAATTGTTACTTATGTATTCATCGTTTAAGAGTTTTAATTCACTATATCTATTGGCAAACATCTTTTATCTCTTTTTATAGTTTTTGAATTATAATAATATCAAAAATATCTAAAAGAAAGCTTTTATGAAAATTTTCTATAATTAAAATGTATAAAAAATGGTTTTATTAGCTTAAGCTTAATTAATTTGATAGCATGCTATATGCAAATTTCTTGCTTTATTACAAATTTTTAGTTTTTTATTACAAAAAATAGTTCTATTTTTTATCTTTAATATCGATATTTAGGAGCTTTTTAAAAATTTACATTTATTTTACTCTAAATTTATATAATTTCACAAAATAAAATTTTTATATTAGTTTTTATATATAAGAATTAATTTAAAAATGAAAGTAAATATCAAATTTTAAAAGGAGAAAAAATGAACTCAACCTGTAGTTCGCGCCGCTCATTTTTAGCGGTGGCTGGGGCATTTGTCGCTGCGACTGCTTTAAAAGCAGCTCCAAGCAAATTTGCCAAAACCGATGGCGAACGCTACGCAATGGTGATCGATCTCACACGCTGTGTGGGCTGTCAGAGCTGTACGCTAAACTGCTCTATGGAAAACAGCACGCCAGCTGGTGGATTTCGCACGATAGTTAGCGAGTATGAAGCAAGCACAAAGGACGGCAAAAGAGGCTTTATAGCGTCACTTCCACGCCTTTGCAACCACTGCGCAAAACCCGCCTGTATTGATGTTTGCCCAACTGGTGCAAGTCATCAGAGAAGTAATGGCATCGTAAAAATTTTCACCGATGATTGTATCGGCTGTATGCAGTGTGCCGAGGCCTGTCCGTATGGCGCTAGGTATTTAAACGAAGAAATTTTAAAAGTCGATAAATGTACATTTTGCGATCATAGACTTCGCGTGGGACTTCTGCCAAGCTGCGTTGAAACCTGCGTGGGTGGCAGTCGCATTATCGGCGATTTAAATGATGAAAACTCTGCGATTAGAAAATTTTTAGCTACGCACGAAACTATGGTTCTTGATAGTCCGAAAAATACCGAACCACAGGTATTTTGCTACGGCGTTAGTGAAATTTTGGCGATGAACGATGAGGCAAAAGCCGCTCAAAACGGCTATAAAAAAGTAATAAGCTGGTAAGGAGAAAATATGCAAAGACGAAAATTTTTAACCAGTATGGCGGCGGTTTCGGCTCTGCCGTTTGCTTTAAATGCTGATGAGAAAAAAGATGACTATAAAATACAAACTGGTGCAAGGCAGACTGAGTTTAATGTAATAGATGGCAAGGTTGTACTAAACGAAAATCACTCGATAATCTTTTCAATGTGCCACGGTTGCACTACAAAGTGCGGACTAAGACTGCATGTCGATGATGAGAGCGGCAAGGTTTTACGCTGTGTTGGAAACCCATATCATCCGCTTACGACTACGCACTGGACAGACTTTAATACATCTATAAACGACGCACTCATAGCCACAACTAAGCTTGGAGCTGATGAAATTCGCTCTACCGTTTGTGCCAGAGGCGCTGCTCTGCCACAGATGATAGATAGCCCAGCAAGAATTTTAAGTCCTTTAAAAAGAGTTGGCAAAAGAGGCGAGGGTAAGTGGCAAACTATAAGCTTTGAACAGCTAATAGATGAAGTGGTAAATGGTGGAGATCTCTTTGGCGAAGGGCATGTAGATGGTCTAAAAGCTTTAAATTCAGACGATCTGATCGATCCAGAAAATCCAGAATACGGCACAAAACGCAACCAGCTTTTGAGCTTTTATCTTTATGATGGACGCTCTGACATCGTCGATCGCTTCATCAAAAAGTCATTTGGTACGATAAATCACTACTCACATGGTGGAATTTGTGGTGGTGGATTTAGAGCTGGTAGTAAGATCGCTCACAATGCCAAGGGCTTTATGCATACTAAGCCAGATTATGAGCATTCAAAATTTAGCGTATTTTGGGGAACTGCACCAGCAAATGGCGGAAATCCTTTCCAAAAACAAGCAAAAATGGTCGCAACAAACCGCGCTGATAATGATGATTTCGCTTATGCCGTGATCGATCCAACAGCTACAAATGCGGTAAAATTTGCCTCCAAAAACGCACGCTGGATACCGATAAAACCGGGCACAGACACGGCGTTAGCGATGGCAATGATACGATGGATTATAGAGCATAAAAAATACACTGAAAATTATCTAATCCAACCAAATTTAGACCAAGCAAAATTAGCAGGAGAGATCCACTGGTCTAACGCAACTCATCTTGTCATCACCGATAAAACTAATCCAAACTACCGCAAATTCGCCCTTGTTAATGACGAATGGCAAGTCATAAGCCAAAACGGCAAACAACAAAGTTACAAGGTAAATGAACCAGCCAAACTATTTTATAGCGGTAAAATCTCACTTGATGGTAAAAAAGTCTCTGTCAAAAGCTCAATGCAACTTTTAAAAGATGAGGCGTTTAAACATAGTATCGACGAGTATCTAAAAATTTGTGGCGTTAGAAAGGATGACTTTGAGTGGCTATGTGAAAATTTCACCAAAAACGGACGCCAAGTCGTTACAAATGTACATGGCGGTATGATGCACACACAAGCGGCATTTTCGACATTTGCGATACTTAGCTTAAATACATTAATGGGTAACTACGGCTTTAAAGGTGGCACGGCGTTAGCAAGTGCTGGAACGCATGGTTTTTTAAAGGGTAGGTACGACTTAGAAAAATTTGATGGAGCCGCAAAAGTTGGTGGTCTAAATTTATCACGCTCAGGCAAATACTACGAAACAAGCTCAGAGTACAAACGAAAATTAGAAGCTACTGGAAGTGGCTATCCAGCGACTCAGCCGTGGTATCCGATATCAATGCCACTCATCAATGAGACACTAACAAGCCACGCTGTGGGCTATCCGTATAAGGTTAAGGTTTTCATAAACTATATGACAAATGTGCTTTATGGACAGGCTGGGCTTGAAACAGCAGTTTTAGATGTCTTAAAAGATAGTAAAAATTTACCACTTTTTATAGGTATTGATGCCTTTATCAACGAAACCAACGCTTATGCTGACTATCTCGTACCAGATGGCGTAAATCTAGAAAACTGGGGCTTGCCACAAGATTTATGGGGCACGATAGCTAAAACTTCAACGATCCGCTACCCAGCCGTCACCGCAAAACAAGCCAAAACCGCAAACGGTGAGAGCGTTGATGTGGAGAGCTTTTACATCGCAGTTGCTAAGAAAATGGGGCTAAAAGGCTTTGGTAAAGGAGCTTTTAAGGACAAAGATGGAAATTTAATGGATCTTGACACCAAAGAGCAGTATTACGCTGCGGCATTGGCAAATTTAGCCTTTGATGGCGAGCCAGTTTCTGATATTAGTAAAGACGATGCTAGTATCAGCAAGATAGACCGAGTCATGAAAATTTTAAACCCATACTTAAAAGATGATGAAAAACCAAAAGTAGCGCATATCCTAGCAAAGGGCGGTCGCTTTGATACTTACGCAAGTGCTTACAAGGGCGATAAACTTACAAAAGCCGTTCCAGCTCCGACTCCTGCGGCGATTTACTACGAACCACTTGGCGGACATAGACATAGCATTACAGGTGAGTTTATGCCAGGAACGCCAACGCTAATGTTGCCAGTAGCTAGCGACTCTACACCACTTGAAAATTTCTATAAAAAGAGCGAGTGGAGGTACACTCTAAGTACAAGAAAATCAAATTTGCAACATTATTATAGTATAGTTAGCCCGAAACTAAAGGCTATACATCCTCAAAATTTTATCAGAATCGCCCTTGATGTTGCTAAACAAAATGGCATAAAAACTGGCGATAAAGTTAAAGTCACAACTCCGCAAAATGAGCAAACTGGTATCGCTTTTGTAACAGACGCCATAATGAGTGGTAACATAAGCATTGAGCACGGTTTTGGTCATGATGAGTTTGGCGCAAGAGCTCATTATATAGATGGAGTTGAGGTGTTTCGTGTGGCAGGTGCAGAGGATGGCGTCAATCACAACAAACTTGGGCTTATAGATCCGAAGCGAAAGGGCAAATTTAGCCTAAATGACTGGCTCGTAGGCACCTGTGCTAGACAGGCATTGCCAGCAAAAATTTCTAAAGCTTAAAAACAAAGGGCTCGCAGTTTTGCCAGCCCTTAATACTTCACTCCGATACCACTTATGGCTATACCATTAACCTCTTGTGGTGCTGTTTGACCTGCTGGAGTGTACTTAAAATTTGCCTGTGTGAAAGCTTTTACAGTTTCCATTTGTAAAATTTTAGAGCATATTGGCTCACTTGCATTTAAGCCAGGCTGTATTAAAAGAGTGGCAGGCTGACCACCAGCTACTGCACCACTAAGAAAAATTTTAATACACTCTTTGTCCGCTGTTTTTAAAGTTGCTGTCTTTGTATCCAAAGATGTTGCGCTTCTTAAGGCGCTTGTCGTCTCGTTGGTAACTTGGACATTTGTCATCTCTTTAAATGTCGCTGCAAATGTTCCTTGTGATGTATAGTACGCACTAATATCTGCAACCAAAGTAGAAAGATTAGTTGCTGCTTTTGCTACCTCTGCATCATCTCTTGTTATTGTTAGTCTTGGTATCGCAACAGCTGCTAAAATTCCAAGTATAACGATGACAAATATAAGCTCTATCATCGTAAAACCGTGTCTCATATCTATCTTCCTTATTTAATATAATTACATACACTTATGAAAAAAGGTAGTGATTTTATCAAAGATATTCTTAAATTTTGAATAAAAACTGACATCTATGTTATTTTCATATGATTTTAGTGAGATAAAATTTTTACAAATTAAATACACTAGCAAAGTTTGTTTTTAAAAATATATAAAAAGCAGACTTGACACCTGTGTAATTAAGAAAAAATATAGTATTTTAGGATTAAAATTTTATTTTATGATTTATATAAGATAAAATATGCTATTTTTGCATAAAAACTTATTAAGAGGCAAATTTATGAATAAAAATGTAGAAATTTTAAAAGCAAGGTCGTATTATTACGAATTTTTTGCCACACCGCTATTTTTTTATGAAAATGACGAGCGGTTTAAAATTTGGCAAACACAGCTTGAACAGCTCTCACAAAATCCACTAAATGAAGCAAGCCAGCACGCATTTGAGGCACTAAAAAAATTTGATTTTACCACTTTTGCTGATGAGCAAAACTCAGTTTTGTTTGATCTAAGCTATATAAATGTTCCGCTAACTGCGAGCTTTTATGAAGAGGGGCGTGATGAGGGTGCTGCAAGGCTTAGAGTGATTGAAATTTTAAAAAAGAGTTCTTATAGAAGAGATGCTAACAAGTGCTTAAATAGCGAGGACTTTGTTGGTTTTATATTTCTTTTGATGGCTACATTTTTAGCCGATGAGTGCGAGCCAAGTCATGAGCTTGATTTAAGTAGCGAGCTTTTTGAAAGACTTATAAATGGCTTTGTGGATGAGTTTGCATACATGTTAAAAACGCATAAATGTGCGAAATTTTTTGAGTCGTTTGCTACTATATTGCAAAGCTTCATATCGCTTGAGCGTTCGATACTTGCAGTACAAGCTCCTGAAAAAAATACAAGTGAAAAAAGTGTTGCAGAAGTTGCGATGGAGCGAAAACCTTATCAAACCAAGATGCCTACTGTTAAAAGTAAGATGAATTGGGATGAGTTTAGTGCGTTATAAATTCTTATTTTAAGGCCGATTTTAATGATTAGCCTTAAACGCTTTTTAAAATAAAATTTTAATTATTTAATATTAATTTACTTTTCTAAATATTATGCTAAATTTGCATATTGTTAAGATGGCATATCAAGATGCTAAATAAGTTGCCTATTTTAGGGCTTTTTGTTAATTTGAAATTTCAGCGATGCTTATCATACTTGCGCTGATTTGATAAGAAATATGCAAAAATTTCATATTATTTTACAAGAAAGGTTGTTGGGATGAAACAAGACAGACGAGAATTTCTCAAAAAATCCCTCAAAGTTGGAGCCGTAGCTGGTGTAGTAGCCACACCTTTGGCTGCAAAAGTCACTAGCGAGGAGCTAACAGCTGATGGAAATGGCGTTGTAGTCGGAACATCAAACAAAAAAGAGGTGCTCTACCATAAGAGCCTAGCCTGGGAAAAATTCTACAAAGTCGCCTACTAGGTATTTGTAGTAGCTAAATCTCTTATAGGAGAAAATCATGAGTGATGTAAGAGTGGGAAGGCGTTCGTTTCTCAAGCTTGCCGCTGTTGGAGCTGGTAGCACCATGGCGTTTGGCTCAAACGACACCATCAGAAAAGCCACAAATGCGGAGCTAAAAGCCCCATTTGAAGGCTCAAAAAAGGTTCGCACGATATGCTCGATCTGCTCAGCAGGTTGTGGTATCGAAGCAGAGGTAAAAGACGGCGTGTGGATACGCCAAGATATGGCTGTAGATCACCCTATATCTCAGGGCAGTCACTGCTGTAAGGGTATAGATCAGATCGATCTAACCAAGTCAAAGCAGCGTATCAAATACCCGATGAAAATCGTAAATGGTAAATGGCAACGCATTAGCTGGGAGACTGCGGTAAACGAGATCGGCGATAAGATGCTTGAGCTTCGTGCAAAGCATGGTCCTGATTGCGTTGAGTTTTTGGGTTCTGCTAAATTTAGCGATGAGCAAGCATGGTATTTTAGAAAATTTGCGGCATTTTGGGGCACGAATAATATAGACCATGTTGCCCGTATTTGACATAGCGCATCAGTCGCCGGAGCGGCGAATACTTGGGGTTATGGCGCGATGACAAACCACTTTGGAGATATAGCGGCAAATTCAAAAGCCATCATGGTTGTAGGTGCAAACTCAGCAGTTGCAAATCCAGTTGGTGGAATGAAGCACTTTTTACAAGCAAAAGATAGAAATAATGCAAAGCTTATCGTTGTTGATCCTATCTTTACAAAAACAGCAGCAAAGGCTGATCACTTCGTGCGCGTTAGACCGGGCACAGACATAGCGTTTGCTTATGGTATGCTTCATCTTATATTTAAAAATGGCTGGGAAGATAAAGAATTTATCAAAGACCGCACTTATGGCATAGATGAAATTCGCAAAGAGGCTGAAAAATGGACACCGCAAGAGGTTGAAAATGTCACAGGTGTGCCAGCAGATCAGCTTATACAAATAACTAGACTTTTTGCAACAACAAAACCAGCAGCTATCGCATGGTCTTTAGGTCTTACACAGCACTCAATAGGCAGTTCAAATACGAGAATTTTCCCTATCATTCAGCTTGTTCTTGGTAATGCAGGCAAATCAGGCGGCGGCTGTCAAATCATCCGCGGTCACGACAATGTCCAGGGTGCTACTGATATGGGCAACCTTGCTGATAGTTTGCCGACTTACTACGGTCTTAGCGATGCGGCTTGGAAACATTTTTGTAAAGGCTGGGGACAGGATTTTGATGAGTTTGTCAAACGCTTTGCAGTATCAACAAAAGAGCCAAAGCAGGGCAGTGAGCCAGTTAAAGGGACAAAATTTACAGAGTATTTCTACCACGACCCACAAAATCCAGAGGATAGAAACTGGAGAAACGAAAAGGGCTGGAGCTTGTCAAAATGGTGGCAAGGCGTGCTAAAAGAGGAAAAAACTTTTTCAAGTGGTGATTTAAGAGCTGTTTGGGTTCAAGGAACGGGTATAACTTCTATGGCGCACCTAACAAAAATTCAAGAAGCAGTGGCAAAGCTTGATTTGCTTGTTGTGGCTGAGCCATTTGTAAATGAGATAGCCATCCTTGCAGATAGAAAAGAAAATACATACATACTACCTGTGGCGACGCAGTTTGAAAACGAAGGTATCGTAGTGGCTACAAACCGTGCGGCTCAGTGGAGAACAAAGGTTGTTGATCCGCTTTTTGAAAGCAAACCAGACCATGAAGTTATGTTTGAATTTGCTAAAAAATGGGGCTTTTACGAGGAATATACAAAGTCACTTCTGATGGATGATACACTTAAGGTTGTTAAAGATAAATTTGTATGGCCAGATGATGCGACTCGTGAACTAGCTCGTATGGGTCAGTCTATCGGATTGCAAGGCTGGCAGCCAGAGCGCTTAAGAAAGCACCAAGAAAACTGGGCAAATTTTGACCCTGATACGCTTATTGGTATCGGTGGCGATGTTAAGGGTGAGTATTACAGCTTGCCATGGCCTTGCTGGGATAAACAACACCCTGGAACTCCGATACTTTATGATCTAAGCAAGCCTTATACCGAGGGTGGTTGTGGCTTTAGAAATCGCTTTGGGCTTGAGCATAATGGTGTTAGTCAGATAGCTGATGAGAGCATTCAGCTAAAAGGCGCAAAGGTTAAAGGCGGCTACCCACAAATCACAAAGGTAAATATCGAGCAAGTGCTTGGTATCACGCTAACCGAAGAGGAAAAGGCACAAATGGGCGAAAACTGGATGATGGACTATAGTGGTATCATCAACAAAAAGTGTCGCGAGGCCGGAGTTGCGCCGTTTGGTAACGCAAGAGCAAGAGCGCTTGTTTGGGAATTTATCGATCAAATTCCAAAACATAGAGAGCCGCTTCACTCACCACGCTGGGATCTAGTTCAAAAGTACCCAGCTATCGATGATCAGGCTAGAAATTTCCGTGTTGAGAGCAAATTTAAGAGCGAACAGCAAAAGCAAGACTGGAGCAAAGACTTCCCAACTATCATGAGCTCACTTCGTCTTGTAAATTTAAGTGGTGCTGGTATGCTTGAGCGAACAAGCAAATATTTAGCGGCGATCACTCCTGAGATGTTTGCCTATGTTCATCCAGAACTAGCGATGAAATATGGCATCGGCGATAAAGAGATGATGTGGATACACAGCCCACAAGGCACAAAGATAAAAGTAAAGTGCTATCACAACCAAACGGTTACGCCAGATCGCATCTGCTTGCCGTATAACTTCGCTGGCATTATGCAAGGCGTGGATCTTTCAGCCCGCTATCCAGAAGGCACAAAGCCTTATACGATCGGCGAAAGCTCAAACACTATCACAAACTATGGTTTTGACCCTGTGACGCAAATTTCAGAATATAATGCCGGTCTTTGCCGCTTAGAAAAAGCTGATGATATGGGCTTTAAAACTCAGTTCTTTGATGAAATTTTAGGAAGTAAGGAGCTTGCATAATGGCACGGATGAAATTTTATGTTGATAATGACAGATGTATCAGTTGCTTTGGTTGTCAAGTTGCTTGCTCTGGCGCTCATGAAGTTCCAGTAGGAATTTACCGCCGCAAGGTCATCACCCTAAATGACGGCGTTCATGGTAAAGAAATTTCAACAACCATAGCTTGTCAGCACTGCACCGACGCACCTTGTGAGCAAGTTTGCCCAGTGGATTGCTTTTATATCCGCGCTGATGGTATCGTGCTTCATGATAAGAAAAAGTGCATCGGCTGTGGATATTGCCTTTATGCGTGTCCGTTTGGTGCACCGCAGTTCCCAAGAGATGGAGCATTTGGCATAAAAGGCGAGATGGATAAATGCACGATGTGTGCAGGTGGTCCAGAAGAGACTTTCTCAAACGAAGAGCTTCATCTATATGGACAAAACCGTATTGCAGAGGGCAAAGTTCCGATGTGTGCGGCTATTTGTTCTACAAACGCACTTCTTGTTGGCGATGCTACTGAGGTAGCAAATGTCTATCGCAAACGCGTAATGACAAGAAATGCGGCTACGAAACTGTAGTTATTTTAGGGGTGTAAATTCTTTAAAATTTACACCCATTTTTTAAATTTACAATACTTTAAATTCTCATTATAACAAGCATTTTGATTAAAAATTTTTTACTAAGAAAAAATTTAAATAAAAATTTTAGCTTTTTTCGCTATAATCTAGCCCTTAATAAATTTGAGGATAAAATTTTGGAAAATATACGAAATATCGCCGTCATCGCGCATGTCGATCATGGCAAAACGACAATGGTAGATGAGCTTTTAAAACAATCGGGTACTTTTAACGAGCATCAAAGCGTGGGCGAGCGCGTCATGGACAGCAACGACATTGAGCGTGAGCGTGGCATCACAATCCTTTCAAAAAATACAGCGATCCGCTACAAAAATACAAAAATAAACATCATCGACACCCCAGGACACGCCGACTTTGGTGGCGAGGTTGAGCGTGTACTTAAGATGGTCGATGGCGTTTTACTGCTAGTTGATGCACAAGAGGGCGTTATGCCGCAGACAAAATTTGTTGTTAAAAAGGCTCTCTCACTTGGTCTTCGCCCAATTGTAGTTGTCAATAAAATTGACAAGCCAGCAGGCGATCCAGAGCGCGTTATAAACGAAATTTTCGACCTTTTTGTTGCCCTTGATGCAAATGACGAGCAGCTTGAATTTCCAGTGGTTTATGCGGCTGCTAAAAATGGCTATGCTAAGCTAAATTTAGACGATGAAAATGTAAATATGGAGCCGCTTTTTGAAACGATTTTAGCACATGTTCCAGCTCCAAGCGGAAGTAACGAAAACCCACTTCAGCTTCAAGTTTTCACGCTTGACTATGACAACTATGTTGGCAAGATAGGCATAGCTAGAATTTTTAACGGTAAAGTTGCTAAAAATCAAAATGTAATGCTTGCAAAGGCTGACGGCTCAAAAACAACTGGTAGAATTTCAAAGCTCATTGGCTTTATGGGGCTTGAGCGTGCGGATATCAACGAAGCTGGCACTGGCGATATCGTGGCGATCGCTGGCTTTGAAGCACTTGATGTAGGCGATAGTGTGGTTGATCCAGCAAACCCTATGCCACTTGATCCACTTCATATCGAAGAGCCAACTCTAAGCGTAGTTTTTGCCGTAAATGATGGTCCGCTAGCAGGCACTGAAGGCAAGCATGTCACATCAAATAAGATTGATGAGCGCTTGCAAAATGAGATGAAGACAAACATCGCCATGAAGTATGAAAATGTCGGCGAGGGCAAATTTAAGGTAAGCGGTCGTGGGGAGCTTCAAATCACGATACTAGCTGAAAATATGCGCCGCGAGGGATATGAGTTTTTACTCGGTCGTCCAGAGGTTATCGTAAAAGAGATAGATGGTGTAAAATGTGAGCCATACGAGCATCTAGTCATT
This sequence comes from Campylobacter australis, assembly GCF_050586305.1. Classification (NCBI taxonomy): domain Bacteria; kingdom Pseudomonadati; phylum Campylobacterota; class Epsilonproteobacteria; order Campylobacterales; family Campylobacteraceae; genus Campylobacter; species Campylobacter australis. Next base: position 37,427 of record NZ_JAXUAA010000009.1, read on the forward strand.
GACGCGCCAGATGACTGCACGGGAACTGTTATAGAAAAACTTGGAAAAAGAAAGGCAGAGATGACCTCGATGAGTCCTACTGGTGATGGTCAAACTCGTATCGAGTTTGAAATTCCAGCGCGCGGACTTATTGGCTTTAGAAGCCAGTTTCTAACGGACACAAAAGGCGAGGGCGTGATGAATCATAGCTTTTTGGAATTCCGCCCACTTTCAGGTACGGTTGAGCACCGCACAAACGGTGCGCTAGTCTCGATGGAAAACGGTGTGACGCTTGCATATTCGCTTTATAACTTGCAAGATCGTGGCGTACTTTTCCTTGATCCGCAAGCAAAAGTATATGTCGGTATGATCATTGGCGAACACAGCCGCCCAAATGATCTTGATGTAAATCCTATAAAAGGTAAAAACCTAACCAATGTCCGTGCAAGCGGTTCAGATGATGCGATCAAGCTCGTTCCACCACGCAAGCTAAGCCTAGAGCGCGCATTAGAGTGGATAGAAGATGACGAGCTTGTTGAAGTAACCCCTATAAATATCCGTGTTCGTAAGCGTTATCTTGATCCAACTGAGCGAAAAAGAAAGTCAAAAGCATAGTCTAAAAGCTAATTTTAGGCTTTTATGTAAAGGATTAGTGTGGCTAGACTAAAAGCACTTTTGCTCGGAGAGGTAAAAAATTACGGAGATGAAAACTCCAAAAACCCACTAAATAAACCGTGGGTTTCAGCCATTTTTAAAGTCGCACAAGAGGGTGAAATTTTTGCCAACACTCTTGGTTTCGTAGGAGATAATGTGGCTGATACCCTTCATCACGGTGGTGCTGAAAAGGCGATATTTGCAAATTCTTTACAAAATTATAGCGAGTGGGAGAAATTTTTAGGACTTAAAAATTTAGCTTATGGTGCCATGGGTGAAAATTTAACCATTGATGGTTTATGTGAAGATAGCGTTTGCGTAGGCGATATTCACGAGATAGGATCGCTTGTTTTGCAAGTTAGCCAGCCACGAAAACCTTGCTCAAAGCTTTCAAAACGCTGGGACAATCCTGATATGACAGCTTATATCGCTAAAAGTGGCTTGAGCGGTTGGTATTACAGAGTGCTAAACGAGGGCTCATGCAAGGCTGGAGATGAGGTAAAAGTAGTGCAAAAAGACAGTGTGGGGATGAGCATTGCTGAGATAAACAGACTATTTCATCAAACTGATCAAAATTTACACCTATTAAATAAATTTAATCTACTTACTGCTCTTACGCCATCTTTTATAGATGCAATGAAAACAAAACTTAATGGCAGCTATAATGCTGATTTTATGAAAGTTTTATAAGTTAGTAAGCTCTTTTTGTGTATCATTACAACCAAGTTGCGTAAAAGGAGGAAAAATGAAAAAATTCGCACTTTTAGCGATCATGTCTAGCTTTCTTTTTGCTGAACAAATTCATCAGCTAAATATCCCAAATATGGGCTGTGAGCACTGCGTAAAACAGATAGAAAATGCTGTTATTAATATGCCAGGGTATAAGTCGATGAGCTTTGACCTACAGACAAAAGATGTAAATATCACAACCGACAAAAACACGAGCCTATCGCAGGTTATAAAGGCGATAAAAAGCTCAAAAGAGAAGAAATTTAAGGTTGGGATAAAGTAAGTTATTTTATTCCATGGCTAGCATGGGTCGGCAGATCGCTGGCCTTTTAAATTTGTAGTCTAGATAAAGACTGTGATTTTTGTATCTTTAATATTAAGTTTTGTTGATTTTGCGTAGTTGGTTTGACTAAGTTTATGGCTAAACTCTGTTTTGCTACTTTTATTTGGCCTATAAATTCAATCTATTTTTGCAAATTCTTCTTAGTTGCTATCAGTGTTGCTATGCTTGGATTTTTTACCTTTTATAAAAAGACCAGTGTATGTATCCACTATAGATTTTTATTGCCTAAGTGTTTTAAACAAAAAATAATCTACCTAAGTACCTATAAAAGCGCTATCTTAAAAGCAGTGCTTATGCAAATACCAGCAGCCAAGACTAAAAATTTTTTATATTTTCTTTTTTTGATTTTAAAGTATGTATACGCACAAGTATTTGCTTCCTTTTAAAAATTACTTAAAGTTTGTAAATATTTTAGACTAGTTTAACTCTTATACAAAAATAATGAGTATAATGTGTAAAATTTTAAGGAGAGAAAAATGAATTATTTAGAGATTTTAAAATTTCGCCACGCGTGCAAGATGTTTGACGAGAGTAAAAAGATAGGTGCTGGCGAGTTTAACTTCATCCTAGAGGCGGGCAGACTAAGCCCTAGCTCGACAGGGCTTGAGCAGTGGGACTTTTTAGTCGTGCAAAACAAAGAGCTACGCGAGAAGATCCGCGCCCTATCGTGGAACCAAGTACAAATCACATCTTGCTCGCACCTAGTTATAGTTTTAGCTAAAATTTCTGACATAAAAACACATAGCCATTATGTTGCCGATATGATAGCACGCAGACCTGATAAGACGCCTGAAGAAAGAGCTGGCAGAGTGGCTTTTTATCAGGGTTTTTTAAGCTCAAATTTTAAAGATAATGAAGAGCTGATATTTCAGTGGTCGCATGAGCAGTGTATGATAGCAGCGACAAATATGATGAACGCAGCTGCTAGCTTAGGCATTGATAGCTGCCCGATCGAGGGCTTTGATAGAGCGGGGCTAAATGAGCTTTTGGGGTTAAACCCAAGTGATAAGCGCGTCGCCATCGTCGTACCATTTGGCTACAGACTAAACGCTCAGCCACAAAAATATCGCCGCGAGCTTAGCGATGTGGTGAAGTGGATAAACTAAATTTTGGGGCAAGCGCCCCTTGTTTTTACAAAATTTAGCCCTAGATTTTTTTCTAAATATTTAAATGCAAAAATATCTTAGCAGTTTTGCACTTATCTAGTTTATTGAGTCTTAATTATATTGCTTTCGCAAGAGCAAATTTTTAATTAATTTATTTGCAAAAAATGACTTCACTATCGCCCAAACCGCATCAAAATTTTCCAAAAAACACGCGTGTGATGTGTCTGCGATGATAGTGACACTTGCGTTTGGTATGCTCTGATAGGCGTTTATCGCGGTTAAAAGGTGTGAGTTTGGATCGTTTTGCCCGTTGATGATGAGTGTTTTGGCTTGAATGCGAGTAAAAATTTCCTTGCTAATGACAAGCCCATTCCACATATCTTCATACATTTTTAAAAACTCATCATATCGATGTGGCTAAGACATTAGCGATTTTTGTTGAGCGAGAAATTTTGCGTCATAGCTTTGCCACTCGTTTTGGTTAAAAACGAAGCGTTTATTTGTCGCAAGTACCTCTCCAGCACCGATGGTAACGAGCTTTTTGGCGTAGTCTTTAAAATGCACCGCAAAGCTATACGCCGCGTATCCACCATCGCTAAATCCAAGCAAACTAACAGGCTCACTCACATTTTCAGCATTTAAAACTGCCATTATATCATCGGCTCTTTGCCTTAGACTAAATGGCTTGACCCCAATGTCTGAGCGAGCGTGTCCGCGAGTTGAGATGGCGATAACTTTGTGCGTTTTTCTAAGCTCGTATATAAAGCCACCCATCTCTTGCATACTGCCTAGTCCGCCACCGTGCAAAACCACGATGACATCGCCATTGCCGTATGTTTCATAATAAATTTTTACGCCATCGCTTAGAGCAAATTTACCGCCATTGTTTCCGTAGTTTTGACTAAATTTTGGTGAATTTTCATCTTACATGAAGTAACGAAGCTCTGCTAAGAAAGTAAGGCTTAAAAAGAGTGATAAAAAGGCTAAAATTTTCATTGTTTGTCTTTAGATTTTATTATTTAAATTTTAGCATCTATATTGAAAGTTATTG
>NZ_JAXUAA010000010.1:0-40871 GCF_050586305.1 Campylobacter australis
CTGGTTGGTTTAAAGTGAGAGTTTGGCTAGTTAGGATCACATCGGCATGCTTTATATGATCGCTGGCTTGTTTTATGCGCTCTTGTTCATTTTTTAGCTCTCTTTGTTGTATCTGTGCTTCGCTAGCATACAACAAAGACAATCCACACAAAAATAAAAAGAAGCTTCTTGGCATACCTTTATTTAACCCATATTATATATTTATTACATTTTATGAAAAATATATTTAAGTAGTACTTAAATATATTTTTCAATTTTGATTATTTACCGCAGGTAGCCATTTATTTAGTATTGAAAATTTTACTTTTGTGCCTTTTTGTTTTTCACTCTATCTCATTTATAGTAAATTTCTCAGACCTTAAAGTCAAAATTACTATAGAGATGGCAGAAATCGATGAAAAAATGCAAAATAATCCAATGCAAGATAGGATATTTAAAACAGTATTCAGCAAATCCAAAAAATAACACAATAACGAGTACATTTTCAAATATTATTCATCTACTTTTCTAATTAAAATATTATTTTCATTTTTTTATCTAAGCCAATTTTTTCTATATATAAGGTCATGAGATCCTAAAACAAAATTGTTTATTTTTTTCAATAATAATTGATATATTATCTGGTGTACCATCCCATATTTTTATATTTTCTATTGCTTTTCTGAAATTTATCATCTTGGCATATTGCAAAAATACTTTAATTATTATAAAAACATATTTACCACATCTTTTATTGCTAACTACCCCAATAGTTACAAAAGCCTCTTCTACCTCCACCCACTAACTAAACATTCTAAATAAATCTCATTAATATATTAACTACATTATTGAGCTTTCTATACATTTACTAAAAAGCTTTTGAAAAAATGGATCACTAGACTTTGGTTCAGGCAGGAGCACTCACTATATCTTAAGCTAAATTTGCCTATCTAAAAACATTTATTGTGGCTATAATATTTTATCACATATTAGCAATCTAGTATTCAACTCTTGGTTTTTCAAACCAGCCATTTTTATTAAGCATTTTACAGCATTCGTTAAAGCGATTTATCATAATGTCGCTTAGAGTTTGTTTTAGACCTTATTTAACGCATCTATTCTCAGTATTTTCACGCCCTTTGATATAAAAATCAAGATTTGCTAATTTTAAAAGTTTTTGCATAGTACGGCATTTTTGGATATAAATTTACAGTATCCTTGCTGATCAATAGCGAAAATTTAAAATTATTAACTTTTATCGTTATAGACAATATTTGTCTGCCTACCGTTGATGCTTACAGGTGTTCATTTATAATAATGCTCGCTTTATCATTTAAATCGGCGTTGTAACTGGCATCAGAATTTATTGCATCGTTTTGCTATAGCTTGAAAGCCATTATGCCAATGTACCTGATTTTGCTTTTAGTCTTAGTTTTCTTGCTAGCTCCACCAGCCTCAACCATAAACCTTACAAAAAATCATTTAAGCCAGCTTTTGTATAAAATACAACTTTACGACTAATGTAGGCTAGTTATTTTGCATTTCTATATTTTGCTTGTGCTCACTTTGATATACCAAATTTTAGTTCAACTTCATCTTGACTATCTTCATAAAAGCCATTGTCATTTAAATGTTGCATTTTAACTCCTTTAAATTCTTGTTTTTTATTACTATTTATGCAATTTCTATCCATCACCTACTCATATACTAAAGCTATTAGTCATAACTCTTTCTTGGTTTAGCTTGGTATGCACTTCATCATACATCTCTAGCATATCTGATTTGATATGCTCTGTTATGCCTAAAAATAGTTTTGCTATATTTGATATAAAAGAGATTGTCTTTTGTTTAAAAGCAAGTAGCAAGGATATTTCTTACCGTTCTATACTCTCAGACACTTTATTATATATTTCATCTTTAAATTCCTGCTCATCGTTATAAATCCTTTGTGTCTGATGTATTCTAGCAAGGTCTTTATGAGTAGCTACACTACCTTTTATACCTCTATAGCAATACCCTTAAAAGCATCTGCTGCCATATCTTGAAGAGATGAGCCATATACTCTCATCTGTTTTTTATCTCTTCTATGACAAGCTTGCTTTGTAAAATCATAGTTTGTAAATACTATCTGATAGTGCTTGGTCTTTTCATCATCTAGCCCTTCAAATTTCTCTTTATCCCTAGTAGTTCCAAATACTAATAATACCTCTGTAAATGGAGTCATCTTCTTTTGCCAATCTTTGCGTCCAGTAGTCCCATTTTTACAAACTATGCTTTGGCTCTCATAGTCCTTTTAAAGAGACTGTACTTTTCATTGATGATGTTTATAGTGTAGTGATTTGTTGTTTCATTACCTCTGTATATTAAATTTCCAAAACAGTTTATTAGATAGTATCTATTTAGTCTAGTTGAGTCTTTTAGACTACCTATCTTTTTAGTTTGGTTTGGCTCTCTTAGATCATGACCAAGCTGTGCTATGGCTTTTGCTTGTGGTTAGATTTTGTGAAATTGCAGCCACTACTATTTGGTGATTGTTTATTGTTAGGGCACTCATGATATGGCTCCTGTTTTTAGCAGTGGGTATATTAAGGATTTTAAAGATGTTGTTGGTATCGCTGTGTACTTAAAGGTTAGCATGTTTGTGTCCTTGTCATTACTACTTTTAGGTACAGGCTTTGAAAATAGCTTTTGCGTACTCTGGCTAACTGGCAAATTTCTTGCATTCTCTTTCTCTTGAACTGTATTAAGCAGATTGCTATTTGGTTTTTCCAGAATTTCTCCTAATAATATAATTAATATATGAATTGATTACAGGTAGAACATAAAAACAAAGGATATTTGCTTACTAGGATTAGAAAATAGTTGCTATTCCAATCCATCAGCACATAAAACATGAGATATAAATTACTTGATTTTGTAAATCAAGTAACACAATTATAGATCGTTTTAAAAAATATGTAAGCAAAAATCGTTTTGCCATTACATTAAGATTCTAAAAACTTATAGAAAGGCTATATGCAGTGGTCTAGATTAAAATTTTTCCATACTAAAAAATATAAATTAATTTTATAACATATTTATTAATAGGATTGAGAATGGATTTTAATCGGGTGAGAAAAACTGACTGGATTTCTTCTTAGAATATGCTATAACTACAATTAGCTTAAAATTTTACTAAGAATTCTACTAGTTCGCTACAAAGTTTTAGGTCTATTTAAGGAAAGGATAAGTGCTAAAATAATCTAGTAAAGCACTACTTTTTGGGGTTTCTGGTGTCAAGAGAGAGACTTGAACTCTCGACCTCCGGCTTATGAGAATTACGCCTTTTGTCGTTTTAGTCCCTAAAAATCGCTATTCTTGCAGTATCGCCCTATTGGTGTGCCCTACTTTGTGCCTTTAAGCCCAAATTTAGCTCAAAAAAGACATTATTAACAGCTCTGATTTTTTCGTTTGTGAGCTGTGCCGTATAGTAGTGTTTGTCGCTTACCTCTTGCGAGTGACCTGCAAGCTCAGCCACAAACTCTCTACTCACTCCGTGATTTCTCAAAATACTCACAAATGTATGCCTTGTCGCATAAAGCGTCTTATATTCTACGCCGATACTTTGTAAGAGCGGTTTAAAGTAATGCTTTGCGATAGCCTTGCTCTCGCTGTATGGTGTGCCTAGCCGTGATGGGAATAGCCACTCACTACCACTATCATAATCTTTTAAAATTTCAACCAAATAATCGGCTAAAATAACAAAGCGGTTGTGATTTTTTATGCTATTACTTTGTAAAATTTGCCCCTTAGTCATGGTGCGATTTACAAAAATTAGCTTATTTTGCCAGTCAATATCGCTGTATTTTAACGCCAAAAGCTCGCCCGTGCGTAGTCCTGTGGTGAATGCCAAGTGTAAAAAGATATTTAGCCAGCCTTTTGAGTGGGTTAAAATCTTTTGCATTTCATCGATGGTATATGGCTCTTTTTTCTCATTATACACTCTAAACCCATCAACTAAAAGCAAGGGGTTTTTTGGTATTATATCGTTTAAAGTCGCTTTATTTAATGCCATATTTAGGATATTTTTTAAGCGTTTAACGGTAGTAGTTGAGTAATTTTTTAAAAGCTCACTTTGCCACTTCTCCAAATCAAGTGGCGTTATATCCTTTAGCCCATAGCCTTTAAAATATGGCAAAATAAGGCGTTTTGCTTTTGATATGTAATCATCTTGCACCGCCTTGCTTCGCTTGTGTGCGCTTAAATTTAGCATTTCTAGTAGAAAATCACTAAGCTTATATGATGGCTCTTTTACTGCATTTTTTTCATCAATTTTATTTAAAAGAACGCTCCAGTAATTACGCGCGATAAAGAGTAAATTTTCATTTGTCGCTTGTAAATTAGTAGAGAAACGGTATCTTTTACCGCTAATAGTGCCAAAGACATAGATCACGCCATTTCGCACCTTGTAGCCACCGCTATTTTTCATTATATCTCCTTAACAGTGTAAGGGCGACAGCTTGAGACACCATAATTTTACCATTTTCTTCCCAATATTCAGTCCCAGGGCTAAATTTTCTTTTTAAAAAGCTTGTTATGGTCTGTCTGCTCTTGCCTGTTATGTTTGCTATTTGAGCTACTGACATGCGTTTTGGTAAAAGCAAATTTATAGTATCTCTTAGCTCTAATAATAAGCCTTTAACCTCTAAAAACTCGCTCATGTTTTATCCTTTTTCGCCGTAAATCTTTTATCAAGCTGTGTTTTAAAATTTTTAGCCTACACATAGGCAACTTAAACAAGATAGGTAAAATCTCATTATTTATAATGGCGTGTTTTTTATCGTGTTTCTCGCAAAATTTTATAAGCCGATCAAGTGTTTCAAGCTCTTTTTCTCTATCTGGACTACTCATGTTCTCCGCCCAATGCGTAAAATAAATCAGATGAAAAAGGAATAAAGAGTTTATAATTTTTACCATCGCCTTTTGTCTCTACCAAAAAATCGCCAAATACGCCATCGGTGGTGAGTTTAGCATTTTTTGTGTCTAGTTTGTCTAGCCTTATCACTCCGCCTTGATTGTCAATAGCGACAATATCCTCGTAGTTTATTTCGTATTCTTTTAATAGTTTAAGAATTGTTTTAAGCGTTCTCATTTAAAAGCTCCTTATTTTCGTAAATATTGCCGATGACTACCCAATCGCCAAGTTCATCGATGTCATAATTCACATTATTTTTTGTAACGACTAAAAAGCTGTTTAAAATATACTTTATAATTCCGACTTCGTCCTCTTGTGGCATAACACCCAATGGCGGGACTGACGGGTCAAATTTCACAATATCCTCCTCGTAAATTTCCACTCCGTTTTTATCCTTTAACCCAACATATTGCATAAGCTCAAATTCATCATCGCAAAGTTCATAATCAAACCAGCCGTCATCTTTAGAAAAAGTTTCTCCGTTATTTTCTTTATCCCAAACTCTAAATTTAATCTCTCTCATTTTTTAATCCTTTTAGTTCTTTATAAATTTCCAACGCCTTTTGTCTTTTGGCGTTATCGTCTTGCATTAAAATAGTTTCGTGGATATTGCTCTTTTTCTGATTTTAAAAACAACATTTTATCCCAGCCTATAACTTTTATATGTCCAAATACCATACAGCCACGCAATAAAACACACAAGCATAATTACTATGTCATACCAGCGAGGCGTAAGCTCGGCTTTTGCCACCTTTTCGCAAAGCATCGCCATTGAATTTAATGCACCATACATACAAACCATAAAAAAGCTCCATAGACAAAATGAGCCACCACCCATCGCCTCTAAATTCTTAATCATTTTAAAAAATACTATGTCGATCATATCTTAACCTTTGCATATCCGCTTAAAAAATCGACAAGCTTTTGCGCTTGCGCCTCTTGAATATAAAACGCGACAATACTTAAAAAATCATCACTTGCACTACTTAAAGTCTGTGCTAGATCAAGTGCTAACCACTTTTTGGCTTGTTCGTTGCTGAGCCTATCGAGCGTGCGCGTTTGTGCTATTTGCAATATGCCAGCTAGTCCAAGCTCATTAAGCACGCGCTCAGCTCTTTCGCGTTCTCTTTTTGTCATATCTCGCCTTTTAAAAGTTTTTCATTAAATTTGATCGCCTTTGCGACTTCATTTATGCGCTCATCGTCGCGCAGCTCAAGCGGAAGGGCTAAAAGCTCGTTTAGCAGCTTCTTGCCGTTCTTGATCTTAGTCTTAAAATGCTCGCTGGCGTCTGGCAATTGGCAAAGGCTCACTCCGTAAAGATACTTAGTGGATTTCATTTTTATCCTTTTATCTCTTTGATTTCTTTCTTAATAGCCTTTAATTCTTGCAAGAATCTCAAGGCTTCAGGCGTATTTAGCCCTAATGCACTAATATACATAATAAGCGTATTAATCCTAGCTTCTATCTCTCCTAGTGCGTTTTGTAGTGCTAAAATCTCAGCTACATACTCGGTGCGGCTTTTATTTAGGGCTATCATTTTTAATCCTTAATATTTACATCAAGGCGGACTAACTCCGCCTAAGCTTATTTTGTGTATAATATCTGTCTGGTTTTTGTAGTCTAATTGGTGGATTAGGCTACATCTCTTCCAAAAGACTTAAATATTTTTTCCGTAAAATAAACTTGCCCTTTTGCCGTAATGCGTGTTGTTAGCTTTTCGCCTTGAAAATTTATGTTATTAACAAAACTTGGCTTACGCTCGAAGTATCCAGCTTCTACATATTTTTGATAAGGCTCCGTGCTACTTGGTATAATGTAGCCGTTGTCTCTAAACCATTGATAAAGCCGTTTTTCGCCTATGTTTAAGCCTTTGCTACATAGTATCTTTGCAAAATCTCGTATCAGTAGGCTGCCTTTGCTGATTTCTGCAACCCTGCCAAAATCAGTATATGGCATATCAGCCTCGATTTTTGCCGTGAGTTGTTTATTTTTGTCTTGTTCGTCTGCGTATCTTAAAGCAAGTTCGGCAAAAGCTCGCGGATCTGCTAATAAATTTTGGATTGTCGGCGGTTTTTCGTGTGCTAAGATAAAATTACTCGCCCAATCTCTAAATAGAATTGTTTGCGGTGTCTCTCTTAGCTTAAAGCCTAGCGTAATAACGCCCTTTTTAGTCCAAAAAGTCTGCATTGCGTTACCTGTTGCATTTTGCCACAGATAGAAATGCACGCCCTCTTTAAATTCATTTCTAGCCTTTTGTGAGCGGATAGCGTCCTCACTTACTCCAAAGCCCTCCGCAACTTGTTTATTTGATAAGCTCCAAGTGTCCTCATATTCAAGCACTTCTAAATTTAAATTGTTAAATTCTATGATTGCGCTCATCGTATTCCTCCTTTCGGCTCTAAAATATTTAAAATTTTAGCTTTCAAAGCATTATGATTATTTGCTAGGTTTTGCAACATTACAAATAAATCATAGGCTAAATCAAGCACCTGGTATTCTTGTCCTTTTGTGTCTGTTGAGTATTTAGATAAAAGCTCGGCAAATTTTGCTAAGCTCTCATCATTGCCATCATAAAGCTCGTTTTTCATTTTTGAGCCTTTGTGTGGTAAATCCAAATGCAAGTAGCAATAAAAGCTACTGCCATTAAGACATCTAAAAAATCTGCTGACATAATAAGCTCCTTATGGTATAATTACAAAAGGCAACGATGCAATATTTATTAACGCCCCTTGCGGGGGAGTGGTTAAACCCACTCTATAATTCGCAAAATCCAGTAAAGGATTTGCAAAATTAACGCTAATACTTGCAAGAATATTAACATCGTTGCTCCTTTTGTTTATTTCAAAGGTAATTATTTTTTACCTTTGATAAGAGCATTATACCATATTAATTACTTAATGTAAAGAGTTTTGTAAATAAAAATGAAGTTTTTTGCAGTTTTTTAGTAAAAATTAATGACTTTTTAGAAAAAGTAGCCTATCTTAGCCACTTTTTCAAATTCTCTTTTATTGTTTCGCTGTCAGCAAGTTCTTTTTCAAGCTCTAAAATTCGCCTATACATCTTAATGGCGTGTTGCATTGGCTCGCTTACATTGCCAGTAGAGGCTGAATTTTTAACTGCTCCTTCTCCATACCCTATCGCCTCCCCAAGCTGCTTATAAGTAAGCCCAAGTTCTTTGCAGGTTTGTTTTATTAAATTTTCATCTGCCATTGTTATCCTTTATTTTTAGCCTAGATTATACAAAAATACCACTTAAAGATAATCTAATGCGTGCTTGTATATTTGCGAGTTACGGCGATACTTGAATTGCCGATACAACTTCCACTCTGTGAGTATCTAAGCTCAATATCTTTGGTCAAATTCCCAACTAAAACTATTTTGTTAAACATATCTCTACTCCAAAAGACTATCTATACTGCTTGGCTCATCTAAATACGCCTTAGCCTGCTCTTTGCTAAGCCTCATCACAACCTTTTCGGCTTCATTCTCATTTAGTCCGCGCCTCATAAGCTCGCTTTGTAGCTCATCGTGAGGCAATGGTTCATCTATGTTTATAACTGGCACATCCTCCATCTCGGCGTCTATCGGATCAGTCTTTTGTGCTTTTAGTTCACTTGCCTTTTTAAGTCCTAAATTTGCTATCTCGTTTAAATCAAGTGGCTTTTTAACTTCAATCGCTTTATCGTTAATCTGCTCTGTTTTAAACGGCTCATTTTCAGCATTTATAGCCTCTTGCATTTGCTCGGTTATTGGTAAGCGAGTGGCTACATATTTAATAGCTTTTGCTTTATACATCTCTTCCGCCCATTCAGCCCAGATGTTTGTTAGCTCTGCACTGCTCTTTTGGTTTTGGCTTTTTAGGCGTAATTGCTCTAGCTTTTTAAACGGCACAAACTCGCTAAATTCATTATTTTTAGCATCTTTTGCATACACTATTACTCCGCGTAAATTTTCAAAAACCCATCTAGCATTTGTCTCATCTCTCTCGTCATAATTTGGATTAAAAGAAATTTCATCCTTAACCCCTGCAAAACGCATACTAAAATCATCGCACCTATACACGCATAAGGCTCTAAATATCCAGCCGTTGCGATACGCTAAGCTTACCCAGCCTTTATAGCCGATTTGTAGCTGGGCACTCTCGCCGTATTTGTTGCGAAATGGCACGACATAGGCTTGTCCGAAAGTCTTGTTAGGGTTTAGCCCTAATCGGACTATCTCAAGCCCTGCGCTTAATACGCTCTCAACGGAGCAGTTTTGCAAGCCCCTTTCGTTTGCCATCGCCGTTAAAGAGGCGGCAAAGGTGCTTGACTTTGCCTTGTCGCCACCAGTGATTACATTAATAACGCTCATTTTTGAGGCGACTATATCTCTTGCTTGGTTTTCTCTAATTTGAAGTTGGTTCATTTGGTATCCTTTTTTCGTAATTTTCTGTCGTATTTTTTATAAAAGTGCATAAGCCTAGCTAGTGTAAAGGCAGATATTATCCTATTGTGTAAATTATCATCGTCATTACTTTCCACATGGCACCAAATGCTTATTTTTTCATCATTAATAAAAATTTTAGAAGTCTCCCCATTTACATTATCAAATGGCTCATCCCGCCTATAATCACCATAATAAATATAAAACTTTCCTGTGAGCGTTTTTTCGTCGTCTATCTCATAAGTAGTAAGAAAGGTATTGTTTTTATCCCTCTTATACCGCTCTAAAAAAGAAAAAGTTTTAAAAATTTCTTTTTTAACCTTTTTTTGCAGTCTGTTAGTTAAATACTCCGCTTTTTCTTGTGTCATTTTATATCCTTTCACTCATAAAATTTCCACGCTGGCAGGCTTAGCATTTGCACGGCGTTAATGCGTTCGCCGTCAAATTTAGCATAGCCCCACCACTCATTGTTACCACTGCAAAATTTATAAAGTTCTAAAAGCTCTTGATAGCGTTTGCGCCCAAGATCTAGCGCCACTTCGTCAAGCTCGTAAAAGCCGACCATAAACGGCGCTTTTGTTTCTACTGCGATGAATAGAAATTTATTAACTTCCCTGCCAAGACTAGCCATCACATCGGTGTAAAAGGCGGCTTGAATGTGATAGTTAAAGCTTGCCACACTTTTAGCAAAGCCCACCGCCGAAGCATCCGAAGTTGTTTTTAGATCGACGATAAGCCCTAATTTTTCATTGTAAAAATCAGGCTTGCACTTCACCGCCACTTCATCTATTTCACTAAAATATGCCTGTTCTGCCTTGCCGTCTTGTAAAAAGGGGGCTGTTTCTGGCATAGAATTAACGCTATTTGCTATCTGCTCGGCTGTGGCTAAAAGCTCGGCACTTATCGGTGTTTTATCGCCTAAATTTTGCATAAATTGCTCGTGCTGTGCCTTGCCGTCTTTGGTTCGTTTGTCGCAAGTTGGCTCAATGGCAAACTCATTGCCAAAATCAAGCGGTTCAAGCACTAATTTATGCACTACAGAGCCCAAAAGTAGCGATGGCGTTTGCTCCCTTTTTAGCTCGTGTTTTAGCTTTAAATGCAAAGGGCTTTTTGCTAATAAATCTAAATCAGATTTTGAGATTTCAGCCCTTGCGTGATACTCTTTGTTTGTCATTGCCTAACTCCGCTTCTCATTCTTACACCAAAAACGCCGCTTTTACTATAAAAGAGCCTAAAGCCTGCACGGATAAATTTAAATTTTTGCTCTAGTGTCACAATTTGTTCCTTAAAGTCTATTATTCCAGACGGTTTGTTCTATCTCATCTATGTTTTCAAAGCCAATTAGTGGCTCATAATAACCACGCAAGGCAACTAGCTTACAACTAATCGAGTCAATAAGCTTTTGTATTTTGCTCTCATACTCATCGCAAAAAACCGTAAGGCTTTGCTCGAGCTCCTCTTTTTTCATAAAGTCATAGTCTTGACTCTCAATACTGCTCATCTTAAGCCCCCTTGCTGTTTAGTTGTTTTAGTTTTTCATTTGTTCTTGCGATAATTTGCGCTCGCTGTTCTTCATTTGGACGCTTTATATAAGAATTTGCAAAGCTTGCATTATTTTTTTCAGCCCTTTTAAGTGCACTTGCCATCTCATCAAAGCTTGATATAAACGCTTTCATAGCTAGCCCCTATAAGCCGTATCAACGACCCTATCACCTTGTCTTGCTACTATAAAGCCATCAGCGTTTATATAATAAAACCTGCGGGAGAAATAACACCCACTTAGTCCTTTTATCATTGTGTCTCCTTTGTGTGTTGTGTTAAAGCTATGCAAACATCATTTATAAAAGTTTTTGTAGCGTTTTGTAATTTATTAGCTGCCATCTGTAGCTCAGATAGTAAAAACTCGTTGTTTTGTTGGTTGTTGTGTTTTAAAATGGTGTTTTTGGCTTTTAAAAGCTCGATTTTTTGATTGTGCTGTGCTATCTGTCCTTTATAGCCGTTTATCTGCTTTTCGTGGTGGTTTGTTTTGTTGATAAGTGTGGCTTGTAGGTCGCTAACTTTATCTACTAAACGCAAGTTATTTTCTCTAGCGATACGTGCGTTTTCTAGCTCTTTATTGATAGACTTTTCAAGCTCCATCTCAGCCCAAAGGCGGAAATTTTTAGCTTGTGGGCTACGGATAAACATACCAAGCTTGATGATACCGCGTAAAGTCCATTTGATTTCGTTTGTGCCGTATTTGTTTTGCTCTGTAATAAAATGGATATTTTCTAAAATTTCATCGGCGTGTAATTTTTTATGGCTTCTAATTGTTGCTTCATTTATGCCATAATGTGTAGCAACATACTCGGTAGTGAATGTTTGGAAATTTAAAATTTCAACTTGGGTTGTTGGTTGTAAAAATAAAGAATTCATCTTTTAACTCCTTTTGGATTACTTTTGTATTCTGTAAGTATTCCAAAAAGAAGCTTAAAAGATTATAAAAAGAGTAAAAAATTAATCTAAAAAGATTATTTTTGTAATCTATTGTCTATGTCTTTGGTTACAACATAGACAATATACTGATTTATTGTCATTCCTAGCGACTGCGCTATTTTTTCCATAATCTCTAACATTTCTCCGTTAAAGGTTATTTGTAGCTTTTTATTTTCTTTTTCCATTGTGTTTCCTTTTTTTATTGTTTTTAGCGTGTTGAAATTTTCAACGCGCTGTTTTTGCTTCATCGATTAACTCAAAAGCCTTTTTAAATTTATCTAGTTGCTTTTTTGTTTTTTCATGCTCTAGTAAAAGCTCCATAAATTTAACTGCCATTTCTGGTGGCTTTGTTTGCGTAGCCCATTGCGCGGTTGTGTTATTTGCCACTCCTATTCGCTCCGCCAACTCCCTTTGTGTGATATTTAGCTCACGGCACACGCGCTTAACAATGTTTTCGCTTTGTGGTGCCTCTAATGTATCTTTTATCTGCTGTGCCTCTTTCGTTCCGCTAGGCGATAGCACAACACCAGTGTAAGCCATCTCTTTTTTATCGTAATCTTTGTATCTTATGCTGTCAAATTTTGCAAGTTGTTTGATAGTTTCGTGAATTTGTGCTTCATCTGCTATCTCATCTTTTGTAAAGATTATCTGTGGTTTTGGATATTTACTAAGCAAGAGTAATAACAGCTTTTCTTTATAGGTTAATCTTTTTTCATCTGCGGTCATCGTTGTCCTTTTTAAATTTATCTTTTAAAAATATGCCTGTTGCATTTATGCCTATGCCAGCTATTATTACGATAATACCTTTTGTGCTATCGTTTGATGCAGCTAAAAAGCCATAAATCATAATGCCAAGCCCTATGGTTTCAACCAGCTGGGCGCATACCTTTTTAACTAGATTTTCATTTTCCATTTTCGTCCTTTTCACAAACAAAGCTTATTTCGGTATTTTGTAGATAGTCAAACCGCTTAAAAACATTGTCTAGGTCTCTTAATAAATTCGTGTCGTTGTAAAATAGTGCATTGTTACAATTAGGGCAATATTCAAACGACTTTTTGCGTTCGTTTATGTCAAATACAATGCGAGTTTTACAGTGCTTGCACCTGATTTGTATCTCGGTTATGTCTTTGATGTTTTTTGTCATTGTTTATCCTTTATAAATTAAGCTAATATTTTAACTAAAAAATATTTAAATTTTACCCTAACAAAAGAGCAGCAAGTAGGTGTTTTGGATGAATTCAAAAAGGAGCTAGCAAATACATACTGCCCTTGTGTTAGAGTAAAATTTGGACTTTTTAGCAGAAATTTAAAAACGAGCCTAAAAACTATCCTAAAAGCTCGCTGGCGTTAGCTAGGGCAATATCGCTTCCCTAGTGCGCTTCCGATTAAAACCAGATTTGTATCAACTCGATACAGGCTCTGTCGGTCAAAGCTTCTCAGCTATCAAGCCTTATCCTTGGTTGGATAGTGAAAGTATATAATAACTATACTTAAATGATTATTAAAAAAGTTTATTTTTTATATACTTTATGAAATTTTTTTGTGCTATAATTTTTAAAAGGATATACTATGAAAATACTAATCTTATTTATAAGTCTTGTAATTTTTGGTTTTAGTGCGGAAAAAGAGTTTGATTGCTCAAAGCGCTATTGTAAAGAGATGAAAAGCTGTAAAGAGGCAATGTATTACCTTAATAATTGTGGCATGGATAAATTTGACTGAGATGGCGATGGCGTGCCTTGTGAAAATGTTTGCGGAAAAAAGAAAAAACGAAAGTAAAAACTATCTCTTTATTTTAACTTTCTAAATTCCCAAGGCGGTATAGGATTTTTGTCTTGCCAAAGCCCTAAGCCTTGCCTTTTTGCTTGTATTTCATGAAGCTTATATTTTTTATCATATTTTACATACGCCCATGCATAACCATTTAAAACCATTTGCTCGTTAATATCATAGTCATTAAAATAGATTGTTCCTACTACTCTGCCGTATCTGTCTTTTTTGTGCTCTTCTACGAATACCATTTGCCCTGCTATCATGTCGGCTAAAAATAATCTTGCCTTGTTACCATAAGCTTGCTTTTCCTCTGGTGCGTCTATGCCGTTTAATCTTATTCTAATTTGCTCTTTTTGCTCGGTTAGTATCGTGATTGTGTCGCCATCTGATACTTTGATTACTTTGCCGTCAAGGGCTAGTATAATACTTGGTAATATTAAAATTAATAGTAGAGTTGTTTTCACTTGTTTTTCTTACATTTTCATCATAGTTAAATGATTTTATAAGACATACCGTAGCAATAAAAATTATAATTATATTAAAAAGCCAAATTTTAGAACAACATCCGCCTTCTGTTTTTTGCCCAAAATGTATCTCTCTAATAAAATTAAAAAGTAAATTCAAAATATTTACAACAAAAATCCCCAAAAAACATATAATAGACACAAGCTTAAAAGTATTTGGTTTGTCTATGTTTTGCAGTACAGAAGAAGAAAACGTTATATTTGCTACAAAAGCAAGGATAATTGATGCAAATATACCAAGAATGGACACATAGTTTTTTTGAGATTTTTTTAACTCTTCACCAGTATGCCTTGTCTCTTCTGTTGCATCAATTAGTATTTTATTAAAATTTTTTATATCTTTTTTTGCGACTTCAAAATTTTCTTTAAAATCAAGTATATCATCTAGCCGTATGCGCTCTAAAGATATATGGTCCAATAATTTAAAAACCTTATTTTTTAAATTTAATTCAGGATTATCATATTCTGCAAGCTCTTTACTTTCGTATAAGTGCCTTATATTCTCAGCTATTATATCCAAACACTCGCGTCTTACACGACTTTCCATCATAAGATATGCAGTAATTTCGGAATATTGATGCCTATTGTTTTTAGTATATATTTTTTCCAGCTTGTCGATAAGCATAGTATATTCATCTTCTTTAAATATACGTGTTGAGATTTCAACCAAAAAAGAACTGAAAAGCAATTCTTTTGAGTGATTATAATTGCTGTTTGTTGAATTTATTTTTGACTGATCAACTTCTGTTAATAGGCTATTAAGATTTTTGGCTTTTGTATTAGAGTTGTTCATCTATCTATTATCTCTAATTTTTCGCGCTTCATCCTCGATAAAAGCATTAGGAATTATATTATATGCCCCTATGCCATTTTTATATACTCTATCCCAAGCGCCATCTTTTGTGTGGCTAAAATCAACTAATTGCCAAGATGGAATATTAGCTATTTTGTCTATAAAATTATATAGCATATTTATATCTTCTGTTAAGAAAGGTTCAATATCATCTCTCATATCTCTAACCTTTATCAAATTAGATACAAATATAGCATATTTATTATACACTTCCTCTATAACAGGTCCATACTGCCATGCTTCAAAAAAATTATCATCTATAAGACTTCTATCTCTATTGACCAAGTAATACATATTAATAAAATATAGGATTTTTTGAAGCTTTAAGTTGCTAATAGGATTACCCATATCAATGCAACGATTTATAATGTGTGCTGCTACATCCAATGCTTTCATCTTTGCTCCTTTCAATATTTTAACGTATTTTATCTGTATTTTTAAGACATTTTATGTCTAAATTGTAGAATTTTAAAAGAACTGGTTAAAAAATGGCGCAATTGTACCAAAAAATAGATAAATGTTCGCAATAGTTTGTAATATTATACTAAAAAATTGTATAAATTTTAATTTCACACAACTTTTAGCTCTCAACCCCTACCTTACCCCAGCGTCATCAAAAGTAAGCCCTGGGCTATCTTTTTCCCTACAAATTTTTTACAAAATTTTAATTTTTAAGCAGCCAAATACTCGGTGTAGTTTTTGATTTTGCTCCATTTTAAAAGCTTGATATTTAATTCTTTGGTTGCAACACTTAAGTCTTTGTTTTCAATATCGCCATCATTAAAAATAATAATTTTATCACTTGAGCTTCTATCTGTTGCTAAGTCTGTAAAAGTAAAAAGAGTTGCCTTTAAATTCTCTTTTTTTGCATTATTTAAAAGCTTAATAAGTCTTTCTTTTTCTTGTCGTGATTTGCTTATCAAAAACTCGAATTTATGCGATAAATGAGATTTGCCCTCAATAGAAACATTTGGCGCATATCTTGCGTTTATACTATCAAAAAAGCTTTCTACATCATCATAAAAAAATCCACTACTTGTTTTACTTGGAACAAACATATCATTTACGCTTATTAAAGCTTGTATCATGTTGTGCTGTTTTTTTGCAAAATCACAAGCTCCGCTTATAACAAAAAGCTCATCATCGTCTTTTTTAAAAATACCAAAGCCATTTAATGCAACTTCAAGGTGCTTGTTTCTTTTTTCGGTATTAAACTCAAAGCCAGATAATTTTAAATCCTGTATAGTCTCTCCGCCATCACTTATCTTAAGTGTGTCGTCATCTAAAAAATCAATATAAACCGAAATATTGTCATTATGTCTATCTAAAAAAGGTGTGATAATCTCATAACACTTTTTATCAATAACATTAATATCAAAATCGCCTTTTAAATACTCAAAGTAGGAGTTTAAAAGTTTATTTATCTCAAGCATCGCTAAAAAAGCACCCTTTGTAGTTTTATTTTTATATTTGCATACTTGCAAAATTGCTCTATTTGCTCCATAAATTTATCATCACAATCACTAAAGCCAAACTCACTTATTGGGAAAGCCCATTTATCATCATAACCATCAATATAAATGTGCAAATGTCCCTCTAGGCTTAGCCTTGCTTGGCTATATTTTTGCATAAGTTGGCTTAAAATTTTATCAGTCGGAGCCTTGTCTTTATTGTATGGTGGATTTGTGTGAGTATTGAAAAATTCATTTCTTAGTAAATGAGTGCTTTTATTGGCTCTAAGCTGTATGGTTGTTCTTTTATGCTGTTTTTTAGACATACCAAGGTCTAAAAGTAATGATATGTCTTTATAGTTTTTTTCGGTTGTTTCAAGCTCTATGTTTTTAACATAAAAATTTATCTTATCAAGTGTAAAATTTGTATCTTTTACTATTTTTAAAGCTTCAATAAGTTTTTTAGCCTCATCTTGTGTCATTTTTTATCCTTTTAAACTTAGCCACGCCCAACAGCTCTAAGTCTTGCTTTGCGATTGTTTAGGCGTAGTTTGTTTATGCTTACAACTTTGCTCAAAAATTTTATTAATCATTTTTTAAGCCAACCGCCCGAAGTCTAGCACTTCTATTGTTGATATTAGCTTTTGTAATACGCACAACTTTAGTAGCTTTAAAATTATCAAGCAAAGCGTCATCATTGCTCATAATATTAATAGTCATAAAGGCTGGGTTTTGGTTGCGTGGGATAAGTTTAATATTGCCTTGCTTATCTTTGTAATAAATTTTAACTGCTTTATCGTTAAAAAGGGTATAATAAACTAAATCACCATTTTTTATAGGCTCTTGCTCATCACAAACCAACAGATCGCCATCATCAATTTCAGGACTCATGCTGTCGCCGCATGCTTTTACCGCAAAAACTCGCTCATTCCATAAATTTTCAGGGTAATATACGACTTCATCATCGCAGTCATATACACTAAGCTCAGGGGCGCCACAACTTGCACAAGCTACAACCGCGACTTTTTTAACACCCATTTTGTCGCTTACATTAAAGACAACACTTGCGGTTTCGTCCATTTCAACAATATCGCTAAATTTAAGATCAAGAGCTTGTGCTATTGCATTTATATTCTCTATACTAGGGCGCATAGTGCCTTTAGGCTGTAGCCATTTCTTAAGTGAAATTTCTGCGACATCATAGCCATTTTCAATCATAGTCATCATCAAATCGACATATTTCATATTTTTACTTTTTAAAGCCTCTTTGATGACTTCTTTTTTTAGTTGGTATTGCATTTTTTATCCTTTGAAAAAAGTATATAAATTATATCCTATTTTACAAATTTTTAAGTATATAATTAATACAATTTTTAAGGTTTTTATAAGTATATATATAATATACTTTTGTCATGACAAAGAAACAATTTTCAAAAATATTAAGAGAAATTTGCCCAGAGCCTACTGTTAAAGTCTTACGAAGTGGAGCGCAAAAACCAGGATACGAAAGAATGTGTTATTTTGCAAAAAGAGGTATCCCCTTTGAGGCTTGGCAGGATATACACAGTTGGCTAAAAGAGCAAGAAAAAGCCCAAAAATGCAACTCCTAAGCCTGCTAATTAGCACAATCATAATTTTTTTGACAGTGCTATTTTGCGCGTGTATTATGGTTGCGGTGGTGCTAGGTTGCTACATCATCGGCGCGATAGTAAAGTATGAAAGGGGCGAGAGATGAATGAATATGCGCTTTTTGCCGTAGGTTTTACATTCGGCTTTTTTGTATGGTCTTTGCCTTATGCGATATTTACATTGTTTTTTAGGTGGCTTAGGTGAAGTGTTTAAAAAAGGCGCATCTTTTGCCAGTGAGTTTGCAATTGCCTTTGATGGCAAAGTTGCACTCTATGGCTTTGATTTTGGAGCCTTCAAAAAAAATATTTACTGGTGTTTTTGCAAAATCGCTAATGCAGATGCGCCTTAAAATTTGTAGTTGTGGCTTTTGCTTTGGAGTGATTGATTTGCAAAAACCAAATCCAACACAGCAACCAACAATAAAGCCTAATATCACAGCAAACTGCTCATTAGTGAGTAAGGGCTTAAAGATATTTAAAATTTCAAACATGAAAGAATTATAGCAGAAAATAAATTTACTTTCACAACCTCGCAGTTATCGTCCTTTCTGTGGGGTTTTGAAAGTAAATTTTTAAAAAAGGACAGAGCATGCAAGAAAAATACAAGCTTACAATAAGAGCGGGCGAGAGAAAAAGGGATTTTGTCCGTAGGGTGCTACTCACACAAGGCTGCATCACGCGCAACCACGCATTAAGAAATTACATTTCACGGCTAGGGGCTGATATTTTGATACTTAAAGGTGAGGGTTGGCGAATAATCGGCGCCGATGAAGTCCAAAACAGCGTTAAGACGGGCGATTATATTTACACACTAATTGAAGCACCACAACAACAAAAAGGAGCATAAGATGAGCAAAAAACTATTTTGGATAAAGTTAAACAAAGATTTTTTTCAAGATATAAAAATCAAAAAAATCAGAAGCGTGGCTGGCGGTGATACATACACTTGTATTTATTTAGAGCTTTTATTGCTTAGTCTTGATGATGAGGGTGTGATATTTTTTGAGGGTATCGAGCCAACGATCGAAGAAGAGCTTGCTTTAAAAACTGGCGAGAGCCTGATAAACATTAAAGCTGCCTTTGCTATTTTTGAGAGTTTAGGACTACTTCAAAGAGGCGAGGATGATGATGTCAGACTTCCAAAAGCAGTAGAGCTAAGTGGCGGAGAGTGCGAGAGTATCGAGCGTGTACGCAAATTTAGGGCGAAACAAAAAGCCTTAAATAATCCTGAAAAAGCGTTACATGTAACGGAGTGTAACGCTAGTTGTAACGATGAGTGTAACGAGCAAGTAACGCAAGTGAAACAAAAATGTAACCCTAGAGTTAGAGATAGAGTAAGAGATAGAGAAGAGTTAGAGATAGAGCGAGAGCAAAACGCATGCGCGTACACACACGCGAGGGATGAAAGCGACGAGCCAAAACCAAAACGCTTTGTAAAACCAACCCTAGACGAACTAAACGCTTACAAACAAGAGCAAGCCCTAAATGTCGATTGTGAAAATTTTTATAACTTCTACGAAAGCAAAGGCTGGCTAGTTGGCAAATCTCCGATGAAAGACTGGCGAGCAGCTATGCGTAACTGGAGTAAGAACGAAGGCAGGTTTAGCGCAGCCAAACCGCAAGAACAAAACGGCTCACAACTTAGTGTCGATGATGTCAGGCGTTTTGGCGGTGATGTGAGCTACTACCTGCAAGGCTCACAAGGCGAAGTTATAGAGTGCGAACAGATAGGAGCTTGGCAGTGAATAGAGTGAAATTTATCCAAGAAGCCCTAAACGCAAACCAAACCCAAGCATTGATCATAAGCGAGCTAATAAAGCCGCTAAAAGATGAGGACTTGGTGCCGTTTTTTGCTTTTCGTGCGAGTTTTATCCAGCCTATGCAAAGTGCGGAGCTAATAACTAAAAACGCCGTTTATGCCTACCGAAAACAAAAGACTTTACAGGCTATAAGAGCTGGCGAGTTTAGGTTTAAAAGCGTTGATGGCGTTGTAAATTTTGTGCGTGAGTATTTCAAAAATGAACGGCTTTGTTATGGGGCTGCTAGTTTTAAAGACTTCGTTATCATCGGCGTTGATGCACACGGAAATTTGATCAACCACTACGCCATCAACCAAAACACGGGCAAACCTAAACAGCTAAGCTCAGGCGAAGAGTATGAAGTTTATAGCTGGCTTTACGAAAAACAAGAGCGCATAGGCGTTGTGAAATTTATAGCCCAAAAAGAGCGCGAACAGATAGAGCAAAAGACAGAGCAAACACCAGCCCTACCGCTTGACCCTGACGCACCTTTAAAAATAACAGACGAAGCAAGGGCGAAACTAGCCACGATGCTTGGTAATTGGCGGGCAAAATGACAACGCAAAGAGAAATAACAGGGGTGTATATACGCTTAGTAAGTCCGATAAAGTTTGTCATAAGTGCGATAAATGACAAAAACGAACTTATAGGCGAGTGTGAGAGCATACCAGTGTATAAGCTATCGTTGGTTAAAAATTTTATCGACAAGACAAATAAAAAGCATAAAGAATTAGCCTATATGGCAAGTAAAGGGCTATTTGATGAGGAATAGAACAAAATACAACTCAAAAAAGACAATTGAGCGTGAGCTAAATAAAATTTATAACACAGATTGCTTGGAGTTTATGGCAAAAATGGAGGATAAAAGCGTGGATTTAGTCATAGCTGACCCACCTTATGAGATAGCAACAGGTGGCGGCGGAGTGGCTATTGGCAGAGTGCAAAACAAAACCAGCCTTAATAAAATTTCCAATGGGTTTAATATCGAAGCGGTTTTAAATGAGTGTGAGAGGCTTTGTAAGAGACTAAACGCCTTTATATTTTGTTCAAACAAGCAAATATCAAAGCTAATGAGCTGGGGCGAGACACGAGGATACAGCGCGGTATGTCTTGTATGGCATAAACCAAATGCCATACCCTTTACAAATGGCACATACAAAAGCGATTTAGAATATTGCATACACATTAGGGCAAAAGGTGCACTTTGCCAAGGTAAAGGCGCGATAAAATCAAAGCTTTTTACGCGTAACTGCCAAAAAAGTCAGTTTGGGCATCCAACCGAAAAACCGCTTGAGCTAATACAAAAATTTATCTTAATTGGCTCAAATGAAAATGATGTGGTATTTGACCCATTTATGGGAAGTGGCACAACGGCGGTAGCGTGTAAGGAGCTAGGCAGAAATTTTATCGGTTGCGAGATAGAGTCTAAATACTGCCAGATAGCGGAAAAAAGAGTAGCAAATACGCAAAAAGGGCTATTTGATGAATTATAATAAAGCGCCTTTGCCATTTCAAGGACAAAAAAGAAACTTTATAAAACAATTTAACGAGCTAATACGCGATGAGTTTAGCGCGTATAAAGACGGCATATTTTTAGACGCTTTTGGTGGTAGTGGTTTGTTATCGCATAATATAAAGCAGATTTATCCAAATGCAAGAGTGATTTATAACGACTTTGATAACTATAGCCAAAGACTTGCAAATATTGAAGCTACAAATGAAATTTTAGCCACTATTAGCCCAATTTGTAAAAAATACAAAAAAGGCGACAAAATAAGCGATAACGACAAAGAGGAGATTATTGAGATTGTAGATAGCTTTAAAAAACAGGGCTATTTTATAGACACTATAACATTAAGCTCATATTTACTTTTTAGTGGGAGGTATGCTCATTCGTGGGAAGAGCTTAAAAAGGCTCCTTTTTATTCAAAAAGGGGAGGGGCGGTGCAATACGAGGCTAAGGGATATTTACAAGGCGTTGAAGTAGTCCAAAAAGACGCGATAGAGCTAATTAAAGAGTATAAAAATGAAAAAAATGTTTTAGTGTTAGACCCACCATATTTACAAACAGATATGGCGGGATATGCTCATTACTGGGGTCTAAAAGACTTTTTAAGATTATGTGATTTAGTGCGTGATCCATTTATATTTTTTAGCTCGAGCAATTCTCATATTTTAGAGTTTTTAGAGTGGGGAATTAAACACGGCAATAAAAATTTTAAAAATTATAAAATAAAACAATCTAAAGTAGGCAAGGTGTCTTTTAGTGCAAAACAAAAAGATGATTATATGATTTATAAAAGCGGAATAAAGGATTTGTTTGATGAGATATAGATACACAAAAACAAAATATAACGCCAAAAAAACAAATGGCTATGACAGCAAAAAAGAGGCAAAAAGAGCAAAAGAGCTAGAGCTACTTTTAAAGCAAGGGCTTATAAAAGAGTTACAAAAGCAAGTAAGGTTTGAGTTACAGCCAAAATTTAAAGCACAGGGCAAGAGCGAAAGGGCTATAACTTACATAGCCGACTTTGTTTATACTCAAAACGGCGAAACGATAATCGAGGATGTAAAAGGCTATAAAACAAAAGAGTATTTAATAAAACGGAAACTACTTTTAAAGCTCATAGCAGATGGCAAGATAAAAGCGGAGTTTAAAGAGGTGTAGATGGCAAAGATAACACACATAGTGACTTTTCACGGGTCCTTTCTAGGGCTTTTTTGTATGTACAGGGGGGGAACCGCACAAAGTCGAAAATTCTTTATCAAAAAAGTTCATTTCCTTTTCTGTTTTTTATAAGGAATTTAATGGGTATTTTATCTAAGATTTTTGCTAAGTCTATCTTTGTTAAGAAGAAAATGACACTTACACAGTGGAGTGAAAACCACAGAGTGCTAAGTCGTGAAAGCTCCGCTCAATACGGTAAATTTAAAGCTTTTGCTTATCAAAAAGAACCTATGGACGAAATCAGCAACACGCGTCGCTCAAAGGTCGTTTTACTTTTTGCCTCTCAACTTGGGAAATCGGAAATGATAAATAATGCCATAGGCTATTTTATACATCAAGAACCAAGCACAATTTTATTTATGCTTCCTAATGAAAATGATGCAGAAGATTATTCAAAAAGGCGTTTAACTCCTATGATTAGAGATTGTGAGGTTCTAAAAGAATTAATCAACGCAAACGATGCGAACAATACAATTTTGATTAAAAATTTTAGTGGTGGAAATCTTGCACTTGTTGGGTCAAACTCAGTAAGTAAACTAGCATCAAAGCCTATTAAGATTTTGCTTATTGATGAAGCTGATAGATGCGAAAATACAAAAGAGGGAAGTGCAATAAAACTAGCCGAAAAAAGAACTGTAACATTTTCACAGCGTAAAATTGTTATAAGCTCTACTCCTACACTAAAAGATAGTTCTCAAATTTTAAGCGAATTTGAGCTAAGCGATAAGCGTTATTTTTTTATTAAATGCCCTCACTGTGGGTATTCTCAAACTTTGGATTTTTCTCATGTAGTTTGGGAAAAAGACAAGGATAATAAACCTATTTTTGAAAGCGTACGCTATACATGTGCTGATTGTGGTGCTTTACTTAGCGAAAGCGAAAAAAATAGAGCCGTAGCAAGTGGTGAGTGGATAGCAACAAACCCTGGGGCAAAGACAGCTGGATTTTTCTTAAACGCCTTTTACAGCCCGTTTTTTTCGATGCAAGACATCGTTAGAGACTGGTATGAGAGCAAAGACGACCAGAGCAAACTTCAAACCTTTATAAATACGATTGAGGCTCGCGGATTTGAGCCGCCGACTATTAGTCTAAATAGTGATGAATTATTCGACCGTATAGAACCGTACGACAGCCAAAATGTACCTGAGTGTGTAAAATTTATAACTGCTGGGATAGATATTCAAGCAAACCGCATAGAAATAAATTTTATTGGTTGGGCTAGTGGCTTTGAAGCATTTAATATCGAGTATAAACAAATTCATGGCAACACTGATCAAGAAGAGGTTTGGGGAGAAGCCTTTAAATATTTACATAAAAAATTTACTCTTTCAAATGGCAAAGAATTAACCCTTACGCTTGGGCTTGTTGATAGTGGTTTTAATACAGAAAGAGTTTATAAATTTTGCGCCGCTAGTAAAAGGCTACTTGCTACAAAGGGTGCAAACGAGGGAACAAACAGAGAAGATTTTATCAATCCTATTAAAAAAATAAAAAATGGTTGCTATTTTATGCGCGTGGGTACTTATAAAGGCAAGAGTGAATTAATGAGATTACTTAAAATTAAAGAGGCAGGAAATGGGTATTTTCACTATGGCAAAGGTTATACGCGTGAGTTTTTTGCTCAGTTAAATGCAGAAAAATTGCAAAAGCTAAAAAATAAAAATGGGTATGAAAAGCTTCAATGGGTAAAAATCAGAGAAAGAAATGAGGCGTTAGACATTAGCGTTCTAGCTTTGGCTGGAGCTAAAATCGTAACTAAAAGGGTAAAATTTTGAAAAATAAAAAAGCACTTTATGGTCTACGCTCAAGGCAAGAGTTAAATTTATCTACAATAAATGCGGTTAAACTTCACATGTTAAGCAAAAAAATGGGGATTAGAATAAGCCATGTGGCTGATATTATGATAGAAGAATTTTGGCAAAATTTTGATGGGATAACCGAAGAAGACAAAAATTACATTAAAGATTTAGAACATGATAGTTAGTATAAACGAACTTGCTAGGCTTTTAGGGCTTACTCCTAGGCGTATTTCTCAGCTGGTAAGTGATGAAATTTTAACCAAAGAAAAAAGGGGAGAGTTTGACGATAGCAAAAATATTGCTGCGTATATTGATTATAAGGTTGCTCTTGCTAGTGAAACCACAGACTTAACAGAAGCAAGGGCAAAAAAAGAGGATAAGTTAGCGCAAATCAAAGAGATAGAACTAAAAAAACTAAAAAATGAGATAGTAAGTATCGAGCAAATAGAAAAAGAGCTTGATGATATTGCATCAACCGTATCAAATAGACTTTACAACCTCACAAACCGCCTAAAGCTAAAAATAGACCTAAGCGCACAAAGCGAAGATGCAATAAACGAAGAGATAGAAAATATCTTGCACGAGCTAAAAGATAGTAAAATTTATAAAAAATACAATACGCCGTAAAAAATTACTCCACAAATTTCATAAAATCACTTTATGGATATAAAAGAGCGAATATTTTTAATCGACGAAGCCATCGACAATGTCTTAAAAAGCCTAAATGATGGTATCGAGATTAAAACTTACTGGATTGATAATATCAAGGTTGAAAAGCGAAGCGCATACGAGTTAATAAGCGAGCTTAGAAAAATGAAAGCTTTAATAATATTAGAAGCAAATCAAAAGAAAAACAAAAGTTTAAAATATACATTTGGAGGGCGTAATTAATGCTAAATATCTTTAAAAAGCAAAAACAGCCTAAAAAACGGGTTTTTAATTTTTTCAGATGGCATAGCCTTAACCCAAACGAAGCAAACGCCAGTGAAATTTATTCACTTGGAGTAAACACTGATCCTGATTTGGCTAGTGCAAGACTTAGAAACCAAGCACGAAGCCTAAGCGTTAATAACTCGCTCACGGCTGGATTTTTTGATATGATAGCAAGTGAAATTTTAGGCGAACAGGGCTTAACGCTTAGTGTAAGTAGCAATGACAGCTTATTAGACAAAAAGGCGGAAACGGCTTATTTTGAGTGGGAGCGTGATTGCTGTCCTTACGGCGTTTATGATTTTGAAGATTTGGAAGAAATGGCACTTATTAGCTATTTTAGAGATGGCGAAGTTTTCGTACATTTCGTGCGTGGCGATGATGGGTTAAAGATTGAAATTTTAGATGCGAGTTTGATTGATAGCAACTACACAAACGACAAAGAAAATGTAAAATGTGGTATCCAAAGAGAGAGAAACAGCCTAAAACCGCTATTTTATTACTTACGCAAAGAAGGTAACACAATAAAAACTCAGCTAAACGAAGTGATAAAAATTCCAGCCGATGATATTATTCATATTAAAAAGACACTAATTCCACAGCAAAGACGGGGTATTTCACGCCTAGCAAGTGCGATTATGGATATTAACGGCAAAGACAAGTTTTTAAAAGCTGAAAGAGATAGGGCGAGATTAGCGGCTGAGATTACAGGCTTTATCACAAACAAAGCAGATGACGGGTTACCAAATTTTAGCCTAGATGATGAAAGCATAAACGAAGTAAATAACAAAATCGCAACCGTTGGTGAGCTATCGTATCTAAACTCAAACGAAGACATTAAATTTACCGACACTCACGCACCTGATAACATCGTGGATTATCTAAAAATGACTGATAGAGAAGTGGCAAGGGGGCTTGGTGTAAGCTATGCAACACTCACTGGCGATTTGCGAGAGGTAAATTATAGCTCTATAAGGCAAGGCGTAACCAGTGAAAGGCGTAGCTTTAGAAGGTTACAAGGGTTTTTAAGGCGCAAATTTCACGAGCCAATTTTTAAAGAGTGGCTAAAGAGCGCAACAATAGCTAAAATTTTTACGCCAGCTGAGCATAGCAAGATTTTAAACTCTTTTAGCTACAAACCTCAAGGCTGGGAGTACATAGATCCTACAAAAGAGGTTAATGCTAATAAAGTCAGTATAGAAAATGGGTTTAAAACCATAAGTGAAGTTTTACGAGAAAAAGGGGTGGAAATGGATAGCTTTTTAAAAGATTTAGATGCAGATAAGCAGGTGATTAAAAAACTAAGCGAGATTAACAAGATAAGGAAAGAAAATGAAAATTAAAGACCTAGAGGGCGGTTTAAAGCTTAGCGCAAAGAAAAGTGCAGTAGATGAGGAAGCCCTAAGCGTAAGTTTTGTTGCTCTTTCAAAAAATAACAGGCATAAACGCTCATTTTTTGGCGAGGATTATTATCTAAGCGTGGATACTGCAACGATGAAATGGGAGGCTACGACGCTTTACAAAGACCACGATGTAAGCTTTGAAACAGCTCTTGGGAAAATTACTGATGTTAAATTTGAAAATGGAAGCTTTAAAGCCAAAGTAGAGTTTTACAAAGAAATACCAGAGAGCTATCAAGCCTTTTTAAAGTTTAAAAATGGGCTAAGTGATAGCGTTTCAGTAGGGATGAGCGATTATGAGATAAACGAAAAATTAAGCGTTGATGGCATTAGCCATTACGAAATTTCAAACGGCAAAATTTACGAGCTTTCAGCCGTTTGGCAAGGAGCAGACCCTAATGCAAAGATAGCAAAATTTAATAAAAACCAAAAACAAGGAGAAGTAAAAATGAACCCAGAAACAAATCCAGAAGTTGCTGAACTTACAGCTAAAAATACAGAGCTACAAAAAAGAGCCGATGAAAATAAGCAAATCATCGAACTAGCACAAATTTTAGGTGAAAGTGAAAAAGGACTAGAAGCCATAAATAACGGCGTTAGCTTCAATGCTTTCTCAAAACAAATGGCAGAACTTAGCAAAAGCGCAAAGTATGAAAGCATAAATGTTGCTCCAAAAGCAACTGATAAGCGTGAGTTTTCTCTTGCGAATATTATTAAATCAAGCACTGGAATAAGAGCAGATTTGGGCTATGAAAATAGCTTTATTCAAGACAATGGTCGCTATGCATTGCCTGATGAGTTTTATGCTAAATTTGCGGCTGTTAAAACTACTGATGCAACTAGTATCATAGATAGGGCTTATCGTAGCGATTTACTAATAGAAGCTTTAAAACAAGAGAGCGAGCTATTAAATAAAGTCACTTGGCTAACGGGATTGAGCCAGGAGGTCGAAATTCCACGGGACAACTCAGCGTTTGAAGCTTACTTCGTAAATGAGGGAGATCAGGCAACGCCTCAAAATTTAGATTTTGACACAATCAAGCTATCTTCACATACACTTTCAGCAAGGATTGCTGTCACTCGCAAGATGCTTTTAATGTCTGCAATTGATTTAGAAAGTTACATTTACTCTAAACTCCGTGACGCAATACGCTCAAAGTTTGAAGATACGCTTATTCATGGAACTATCCCAATAAAAGGCATTTTTAATACCTCAGGCGTTCAAACTCACGATGGATTTATCACAGCACCTACTCTTGAAAGCACATTAAAATTTAGCACACTGCTAGATAGCGCCAAAATTGATACCACAAGAGCAGTATTTTTTGCTAATGGTGCAAGTTTAAATAAACTTCGTGCCACTTCAAGAGAAAGCGGAACTGAGCGTAAGTTACTTGAGGGTAACGACTTGCAAGGATATGAAGCTTACAAGTGCAACAAACTTGCAGATGGTGAGTTAATCTTTGCTGATTTTTCACAGCTTTATGCTGCAACATTTGGACAACTTGAGTTTATCCCTCGCCAAATAGGTGGTGGTTCGATTGAGATTGAAGTATTTTTAGAAGTTGATGCAAAAATCGCTCGTGAAAAAGCTTTTGTAATATCTAAAAATGCATAAAGGATAGGCTATGAAATATAAAATATTGTATAACTGCGTGGTCGGAAACGACCATGTAAAACAAGGCGAAATTTTAGACCTAAGCGGCTTTGATAGAAACTATATTGCAAGACTTGTAACGATAGGAGCTATTAAGCAAATCGAAGATGAAGAAGAACCAGCAAAAGAAGAAGAGCCAAAAAACAAAAAGGCTACCAAAAAGTGAAATCCTTAATCGATACAGCCAAAAAAGACATAGGCAAAATTTTAAATAACGGCGGTTATGTTTTTAGGCTTGATGATGGGAGTGAGATATACGGTGTGTTAAACAAAAGCACACCGATATTTTTTGATAATGGCACAACAAGCAAAAGCGTTACGGCTTTACTACCAGTTGATACAAATATCAAAGTAGGTGATAGACTAGAATGTGAAAGCCAAAACTATGAGATAAGCAAAATCGAGCTTGAAAGTCAAGTATTAAAGCGTATTTATTTAAGGCTTATATGATGCAACAAGAGTTAAACATACCAAGACAAGATGAAACAAAGCCTGAAATAAGTGCATTTAGAGATAAAATTTTACATGATTTACAAAAAGCGTTAAAACCTATTGCAAATTGTCTAATCAATGATACTTTTACTTATGAAAATGCAGATTTGCCAATTATTATTATAAGAGACAATAGCGATGAAATTCAAGCGCAAGGCGAAACACTAAAACACGAGCTAAGCATAAGCGTTGATGTTATAACGCGCTTTATTGATAGTGAATTAAACAAGGCTGTTTTAGGTGTGATAAGAGATTTTAAAAGTAGCTTTAATGCCTCAGAATTAGTAGGCATAAATAGAGAGTTTGAAACTGGCGAAAATAACAGCTTAAAGACAGAATTTGAGCTAAAATTTCTTTATTATACAGAGCTTTGGAGTTATTAATGATAAAGCTAGGTAATATCTGTGAAGTAGCTAGTGGCAAGGCTTTAGTTAAGGTAAATTATCAAGGAACTATAACAAAACTCATACCATACATAAGTCCTGCAAATTCTTTTATGCAAAGCTATACACCACCAAGGGTTGGTGAGCAAGTTATATTATTAGAGTGTGAGAGTGGAAATGCTAAATTTGCACTAGGTGCTATCTTTTGCCAAAGTTACAAAGAGCCTAGCGGCTCAAGCAATACTAAGCAAATAACTGCCTATGAAGATGGTACTATAATAAGTTATGATAGCTCAAGCTCAACGCTTGAAATACTAAATCCAAAAATGATAAATATCAAAGCTAAAAATAGCGTAAATATCACAACACCAGTGCTAAATTTAAACGGCGATTTAGTCGTGTCAGGCAATATCACAGACAGCAGAGGCGATTTGACAGGACATAGCCACAGCGACACAGATGGTTATACTTCAACACCAAGATAATACTTAACATAATACGCCGTAAAAAAAATCCATATTTTGGCATAAAATATTAAAAATTTAACATAGGAGTAAAATATGCCAGCTAAATACGGTGTAAATGTTGAGCTATACAATGGCTCATTGAATGGCTATGACATTAAAAACTCACGCCCCATAGCACTAGTCGGCGATGATACGAAGCTAGAAGTAGGGCTTAGCATTTACAGCACTATCGAGGATGCGTTAAAGGTGGTCGGCGAAGGCAGCATTAAAAATGCACTTGATGACTTTAAAGCGACAGGGCTACATTCGCAAATCATTTTAAGTGCTTTTAGAAAAACAGAAGAGAGTGAGCAGACACAAAAAGCTTGTCTTGAAGCAATTAATCTACTTAAAAAAGCAGAAGCACAAGTCATGGCAAAGCCAAAGTTTATCCTAGCACCTGAGTATAATGATACCGGTGTTTATGAAACACTAAAACAGCTAGGCGAGTATTTAAGGGCTGTTTATGCAATAGAAGTAACAGCTACAAACGAAACAGAGGCGCTAGGCGCTGTTAATGAGCTTCAATATAAAACCGCTATTTGTAGCTATCAAAAAGTACTTAGAACCGATAAAGCAGTCCGCCCAGCTAGTGCGTTTTTAATAGCAAGTTATGCAAAAGTGATGTCAGAAACTGAGTATGGCTTTTCACAAACCTACTCAAACAGAGTAATTCCTGGTGTAGTAGGCATAGTTGATAGAGTAGAGTATATCCAAGGCGTGGATTGTGAAGCTGATAGGCTAAGAGACGCAGGTATTACGGCTATTATCTCAGATGACGGCATAAGAGCGTGGGGTGGTGAAACCAGAGATGAAGACTTTAAAAGTATGCATACTTATGTTATCTTTTATACAGCAATTGAAACAATATTTAAAGCTCAAAAAACCGCCATAGATAAGCGAATGCGAGATGTGCTTAAAAATGTAGTTGATAGCCTTGAGGCGTTTTATCGTAGACTAACGGCAAATAATGTCGTGGTAGGTTTTAATGTAACTATACCACCTGAACTAAACGATAACCAAACCATAGCCGCAGGTAAAATTTACATCAAACATGAAGTTCAAGAAATGCCACTTATTAAAAATATTACAAACCGCATTTATAGAGTCGATGCATATTCTCAGGTATTGATTGAAGAGCTTTAAAAATGAATAAAACAAAAAAGGAATTACAATGCCAGCACTAACAGCACAGGCCATAACAGGCGGTAATTTATTTGTCGATGGTATCGGCAAACTTGGCGAACTCAAAAGCGCAGAATTGCCAAAATTTGAGTTTGAAACACTTGAAACAGGCACGGCAATCGGCAAATATGAACTTGTTTTGCCGACATTAAAGCCGCTTACTTGCACCCTTGAAGTAAATAATGTCAATATGCTTTATTTTGCAACGCTAAACACGAATATACCGCAGGTTTTTTACATCAAGAAAAACCTTACAGCACAGCACGGCGAACACACCAAAATAACAGCTACATTTACAGGCAATGTTAAGGTGCTTGAAACGCCTAAATTTGAGATGAACGCAGAAGCCGTTTTAAAACTTGAAATTGCTTGCACTTTTGTAAAATATGATATAAACGACGCCCCTGCGGTGATTTACGATGTAAAAAATGCAATTCATATGGTTGGCGGTGTAGATTTATATGAAAAAATACGCAAAAACATACTTTAAAGGTTTAAAATGCTACAAAGAATAGAGAAACAAAAAGAGACTTACAAATTTTCAGATGGGCAAGAAGTTGTGCTTTATGCACCTACGCTAGGGCAGATAAGAAATTCAGAAAAAAGCAAAGATGATATGGAAAAGCTTATTAAGCTTTTAGTGGATATGAGCAAGGGCGAAATGGATGAGGCTTTTTTAAATGACTTGCCGATCAGCGAGTTATCAGGGCTTAGTGAGGTGGTCGCGAAACTAAGCGGAACGCTTGAAATAAAAAACTAACTGAGGGTATAGCTTTAATAGGCTATGCCCTACATTTTGGCTTCAGCGATATTTTAAAAATGAATTATGGCGAGTTTGTAGAGTTTTATGAAGTGGCAAAAAGGCTAGTGATTAAAGCATAGATAAAAATGCCAAAAGTGCCAAAGATGACAATGTATATTATAGCCATAACAAACAAATCAACGGCACAAACAAATAGGCAAAAAATGCATCCTATAATGCTAAAAAAAGAGTTTATAACTTGCATTTTGCCCCCTTTGTGGTGTATTAATAAGATTTTAGCATTTTAAATTTAAAAGGATTTTAAAAATGTCAAAACAGACTTTAACCTTTGCACTTGAGCTTAAAGGACTTGACAATATCCTATCTAGGATTAATAAAAGTCAATATACGCTAAGCGAAAGCCTAAACAAAAGCCTAAAGGTAGCACATACAGCCTATAAAAAGGCGCTTGATGATGTAAAACTTAATCCTACACTACAACCCCATAATTTTAAGTCAGAACTAGACAGATTAAAAAAGCAAATAAAAGTAGCCACAACGGCAAATTTAAAGCTTAAAATGGATGAAGCAAGAAATAATATCGAAAAGCTTAAGGTGGATATTTTAGCTGCTTTTGGTGCTTTCAAAACCTTACAAGCACCCATAAACGCAGCTATGTCATTCGAAAGTGCTATGGCTGATGTTAAAAAGGTTGTTGATTTTGAAACTCCAGAGGAATTAAAAGAGTTTTCAAATGAAATTTTAAAATTAACAAAAACAATACCGATGAGCGCTAAAGCCCTTACTGAAATAACAGCAGGTGGCGGACAAATGGGAATTGCCAAAAAAGACCTTTTGCAATACACCCAAATGGCGGCAAAAGTAGCCGTAGCATATGGCATAAGTGCCGAGAGTGCTGGTGAAAACATCGGTAAAATCTCAAACATCTTACGGCTAAATTTAGACCAAACGGCTTCTTTGATGGATAGCATAAACCACCTAAGTGATAATAGTGCAAGTAAGGCGTCTGAGATAATGGATACATTAAAGCAAGGACTGGGCGGAACTGCTAAAATGGTAGGACTTACGGGGGAGCAAGCATCCGCTTTGGCTTCTACTTTTATATCTCTTGGTAAAGATGCTTCAACAGCTTCAAATGCAGCAGGTGCTTTGTTAGAGCGACTAAATGCGCCAAATAAACAGATGTTGGAACTTTTTAAACATGTTGGTATAGATTCTAAAGATTTTGCCAATGGTCTTAAAAAAGATGCACAAAGGGCAGTTATATTTTTTTTAGAACAGATTAAAAAATTAGACCCACAAAAACAGATGGAGCTTCTAACAAATGCAATAGGCAGAAACTATAACGATGACATCGCAACACTTGTCGGCTCTCTTGATGTGTATAAAAAAGCATTAAAAGAGGTGGGCGATGTGCAAAACTACCAAAATTCAGTTCAAAAAGAATTCGCAAATCGCTCCAATACCGCCGAAAACAAACTACAACTTTTAAAGTCAAGTTTTGAGCGATTAGGTATTACGATAGGAAATATCTTTTTGCCAATTGTGAGCAAAGCTTTTGAGGCAGTGGCTGGAGTGATCAATAAAGTGTCTAATTTTGTTAGCGAACATAAAAGATTAGTTGAAGTTTTAGGCTATGCAATAGGTGCTATTTTTGCCTACCGCACGGCAATATTAGCTGCTAAGATAGCATCATCGGCTTTTACGCTAGTTACTAGCGGTGGCTGTGGGTGGCTCTTAAAATTTGGCATATCTTGCCAGGATGTAGCTAGTAAATTAAGCTTTATGAATTTAAAAAATATTATCGCACAAAAAACTATGGCACTTTGGGGAGTAGTAAGCGCAGGTTATGTAAAAGCTATGGCACTTATAAAAAGTGCAAGTTTTAGTATGGCGGGAGTATTTAAAATTTTACGACTTGCACTCATTAGCACAGGTATCGGAGCGATAGTTGTAGCACTTGGGGTGGCGGCTAGTTATGTTGTTGCAAATTGGCAAAAGGTAAAAGCTTTTTTTAGTGGTTTCTTTGATGGACTAAAAAAGGAGTTAGAGCCTATAAATAAAATTTTTAGTCCGCTCATAGAAACAACAAAGGCACTTTTTAATACTCTTTTTGGTGGTAGTGCAAAAACAAGTGAAGAATTAAAAGAGGCAACTAAGGCAGGAGAGCGTTTTGGTGAAGTTGTAGGTAAAGCGTTAGGTTTTATCCTTACTCCGCTTGAATTAGTGTTAAAAGCCATAACAGCTGTTATAGAGGGCATAAAAGAAGCTATAAAATGGGTTGATGAGCTGTCTATTGATAAGGCTATTAATGGAGTAAAAGACACTTTGGGTATAGGCGGTGGCAAAGAAAGAAAATGGTATAACCCTTTTAGTTGGGGCAATGATAAAACTCAACTACAAACAACAAATGGCACAATAGATAAAATAACAAAAACCCAGAACCAAAATACAGATAAAAGAACTATAAATGACAACAAGACTGTTAATATTTACATGCAAAATACTGCCGCTACCCCACAAGAAGTAGCAAGAGCGGTGGAGAATAGAAGCTACGCATTTACCGATTAGGAGAAAAAGTGATAATTTCAATAGATAAATACATTTTTCAAGTAACAAACAATATCCATGGTTTAACAAAGGTATTAAATGTAAATTTAGAAAAAACACAGACCATAACAAAGCCAGTCTATACACACATGGGCGGGTATGAAGAAAATATCAGCTTTGAAGCCAAAATTTTGCTTGATAATATGAATGATTTTATAGGTTTTGAAAATCTTATAAAACAGGCAAAGCCACTTAAAATTTCAGCCTTTGACCTTTGTGTTTATAACGATATTTTTATTACAAATTTAAGCCAGAGTGTGGATAACTTTGTAAAAACAAATCTTAATGGTGTTTGGTATTACACAAAAACACTACATATAAATGGAATAATTATAAATGGATAAAAATGCTATTTCAAAAAGCTTTGCAAAGGCTTTAAACGCTACGCTTACCCAAGTAGCAAAAGAGCAGCGCAAAGCTATTTTACAAAAAGTAGCAGTTAAACCAAAACATCTAAAAACAAACAGATTAAAAAAGCACAGGGCTAGTGCTATGAATTTAACGGTGAAAATCACAGCCACAAATAAAATGATAACGCCTTTTATGCTAAAAGATGCGGCAAGACCTTACAATAAAGGCTATGGCGTAAGGATAAACCGAAAAACTGGCGGTAAATTCTTTATTGCAAGCAAACCAAAGGCTGTTAGTGGATTTACAGTAGCAAGTGGCAAAATAGATGGCAGAGATTATTATTACCTGCAAAAAGTTGCAAATCTTGATGAATTAGCCTTAGAATTTACAGAAGAGCTTCAAAAAACAGCGACAAAAATTTTAATTGAGGAATTACAAAAATGAATGATATCTACATAGCAAAAGATGATGAGCAACTAGATGCAATATGCTTTAAATTTTACGGCTCTATCGAGACTGAAATTTATGCTGAATTTTTACGAGAAAACGAGCATTTATTAACTCGCCCTATCAAAGGTGGAGATGTAGTAAAATTACCAAATATACCAAAGCCAGATAAAAAAGTGAGTTATTTATGGGAGTAGCAAGTTTTCATAAACCAAAGGTTAAAATCCTGTATAACGGCAAAGATAAGACAGCCATTATGCCTTGGGTTAATATAAGCATAGATGATAATGAGGGTGATGAAGCCGATAAGCTTAACATCGTGCTAGAATACAACTCACCAAAACCACGAGCAAAGGACACGATAGAAATTTATGTAAATGATAACTTTTTAGGGAAATTTATCATAGTTGGTATAAAATTTAACTATAAAAAAACAATTGAGATAGAGGCTATTTCGGCTGATTTTACAAAAGATTTTAAAACCAAGAAAAATAGAACTTTTTTAGAAAAAAGCTATCACAAAATCATATCGCAAATAGCAAAAGAAAACAACTACAACACTAAAATTGATTTTGACAGAAGTAGCGAAATCGTAACACTAGAACAACACGATTTAAGCGATGTCGCTTTTTTACATAAAATAGCAAAAGATCTAAATTTAAGCTTCAGCGTGAAAAATAATACATTTATTTTTTTAGATAGAAACAAAGAAAAAGAGCGATTAAGCTATGATTACAGCGCCGATGATGCCATATCTTTAAGTTATGAGTTTATTCACACATCAAGCCAGTATAAAAGCTGTGAAGTAACATGGCACAACACCAAAACAGGCAAAGATGAAACGGTACGGGTCGGTAGCGATGA
The DNA here is from genome assembly GCF_050586305.1 of Campylobacter australis. Taxonomy (NCBI): domain Bacteria; kingdom Pseudomonadati; phylum Campylobacterota; class Epsilonproteobacteria; order Campylobacterales; family Campylobacteraceae; genus Campylobacter; species Campylobacter australis. Next base: position 35,978 of record NZ_JAXUAA010000010.1, read on the forward strand.
GCCGACATTAAAAATCGTTTCTATGCAAGATAGCAAAGACGAAGCTCTAAAACTAGCCAAATCAAAATTACAAGTGCAAAAAAATTCAGAAATAAAAGGGAATATGCAAATAGTAGGTGAGCCGTTTTTTGCAGGAGCTTATCTGAATGTATATTTTAGCGATACAAATAAAACGATGAAATTTATCATCAAAAAAATATCACACAAGATTTCTACTGCTTGGATTAGCGATATTGAGTTTTTCTAATACGCCGTAAAAATAAAGGGGCTAAAATCCTAAAATATCCCTATGAGTTACCAAATAAGTATAGATGAAAATTTAAAACGGATATTAACCACTACGCGCACGACAAAAACACTCCAGCCAACTTTTGGAATGGTAAGAGTGGTAGATAAGCAAATGAGCTTGAATTTGTTAAGTGAGTTAAAGCAAGAAATTATATCGCAAGTTAAAACTTATGAGCCACGCATAGAGCTTGATGGACTAAATTTTAAAAATGATAGTAGCGGAGGATTGGAAATAACCTTGTCGTATATGATAAAAAATAGTGGTGCAAAAAGCATAACAAGGTTAGAGATATGAAAGTGCCAAATTTTATAAAACCACTTGACATTGACAAAGAGCGAGAAAGCATACTAAACGAATTTAAGCAAAAGAGCGGTAAGCTTGATTATATCCCGCTAATAGGCGATGATTATGTAACGCTTACAGACATATTTTTATACCGCCTTAATAACTTCATCGAGCTTTTAAACATTCGCATTAGTCAAAATTATATAAATTTTAGCTCGGGGGATTATCTTGATGAGCTTGTGGCACTTATCGGCATTACTAGGCACGATGAGGTTAAGCCTATCGCTGAGTTAGAAATCACAGTAAGCTCACCCACATTTTTACCAAAAGGGACTAAATTTACAGATGGCACGGGACATAATGCCTTTTTAATGCAAGGCATAAATATCGCAGATAAAGCAAAGGTAAAAATCGAAGCTGACAGCTACTTTAAACAAAACTACGAAACAACCATACAAGAAATCCCAAACATCTACATATCAAGCATAGCACAAACCCAGCCTTTTTCAGGCTTTAAAGCAAGAGAGAGCGACGAGGAGTTAAGAAAAAGATTTTTACTTGCACTTCATCGTTTTAGCACGGCTGGAAGTGCGAAAAGCTATCTATTTCACATTTTAAACACTGAGGGCATTAAAAAGGCAAATGTCTATCATCTAAGCCCCGGTGTGGTGCAGGTAGTTTTTCTAAGTGATTATGAAACACAAATCGCAATATCTAAGATTAGCGAAGCCCTAAGCGATAAAGTCCCGCTAACTGATGATGTGCGTATAAAAGAGGCTAGAAAAATAAGCGTTGATTTAAATATCGAAGTAACACCGATGGCGGATTTTATGTTTAGTGAAATTTTAGCGAATGCAAACGCGAAGCTAAAAGAGCTTTTTAGCACCTTACAAATCGCCCAGACGCTACATCAAAGCAAAATCATAGATGTAGCCTTTGATGAAAATGTAAGAGCAGTAGAAGTAAAAAGCCAAATCCCCACAGTTAATCGCGATGAAATTTTAGTGCTAAACTCGCTAATAATCACAAAGGCAAATCATGCTTAACCTTAAAGCCTATAATGATGAGCTTTTTAGAGTTGATGAGGTAATGAGTGCTAAGTATGATGAGTGGCTAAGATTTGATGAGAGATATTTTTATAAGCCAAGTGAGATAAACCTTGCTTTTTTGGCACATACTTTTGATCTTGATAAGGGGCTAAGTGATGATGAGGTTAAGCCGCTTTTATCTGAGCCTATCAAAAACTACTTTTTGGAGGGGACTTTTTACAGCCTAAACAAAGCCCTAAAAGCCTTTTATGATGATAGCAAGGTTTTAGAGTGGTTTGATTATGATGGTAAGCCATATCATTTTAAACTAAACCTAGAAACTAGCCAAAAGAGCCTAAGCAAAGAAGCCTTAGAAAAAACAGATGAGATAGTAAATGCCTATAAAAATGTTAGAAGTGTATATGATGGAGCATCCATCATCATATCAAGCAAAGCAAATTTAAGCACCGGCTCTTATGTAGCTAGTGGCGAGAGTATAGATGTATATCCGTTTATGCTTACTAGCCTTAGTGTAAAGAGTGAGTTTTTTGCTCATAGCAGCATAAAACAAGATGAGATAATAACTGTAAAACTAGATTTAAAAGGAGTAGTAGCGTGAATTATTTTTCAATCCTTACAAGCATAGGACTTGCAAAGCTAATAAAAGCCACCGCAAACAGCGAGCAAATAATCCTTAGCCAAATGGGCGTAAGCGATGATAGGGGCGAGATAAGCCAAGATATGCAGACTTTGCCAAATGTAAGGCATAAATTTAGCATAAACAGCATAACCCAAAGCGACACAGATAAAAATGTGCTAATTTGTGAAGGCGTCATAAGTGCAGATGTTGGCGGCTTTTATATACGCAAAGTTGGCATTTATACTAATGATGATGAGCTTTTTGCAGTTGGCAATATACCAGAAAGCTACAAGCCACTTTTAGCCGAAGGCTCAGCAAAAGATATAACGATTAAATTTTATCTACAAGTTGATAATAGTGCAAATATCACGCTAAAAGTTGATAATAACATAGTTTTAGCAACGCGAAATTTTGTAAAAGATGAGATAAAAAAGCTTGACACTAAATTCTTACCACTTACAGGCAAAGCCGCCGATAGTGATAAACTAGATGGGCTTGATAGCTTTGAATATGCCAAAACAGCCAACACTTACACAAAACACCAAATCGATACTATGCTTAGCAGTGGAGAATTTGAGGCTTATAATAAAGCATTTGTAGATGAGATAAAAATACAAGGCTTAAAAGATACCTCAAATAACCCAAATCCGTTTAATGATGACTCTTGTATAGCAACATTTAAAATAGTTGATAATGTTTTAAAAGAGCTAAACAACCGCTACACTATTACAAAAAATACCCCTTATAAACTATCACAGGGAAAATTTGGTTCTAAATTAGAGCTAACAGCAACAGCTGGTGAAGCCCCTGTCGTGAATGATTATATTATAAAAAGCTGGTTTGAAGGAACCAAGACAATCAGTTTTCATACCACGCTAAATGAACCTAATAAAATGTATAACACATTTCTTTCAGAAGCAAGTTCTCAATATAATATAGGACATGTACAGGTTGAACTTTATAATGGCATGTTTAGACTGCATTATTATAAAACCAAAGGAGATACCAGAACAATAGTTATATGGTATAGCGCTACATTAAATCTAATTCCAGACAAAGCCTATCATTTTGTTGTAAGGGGCAATGATACTTTGACTGAGTTATTAATAGATGGTGTAAAAATACCCCTTTCAAAAACAACCAGTACAAGCACTCCGCCAACAACCCCAAACAGCCTAGCAATAGGAGGATGGGGAAATGTTGATACAAGGCACCTTATAAATGGCTCGATAGAGCAAATCAGAATATTTAATAGGTCTTTGAGCCAAGATGAAATCAATATCTTAGCCATAGAAAAGGCATATGATAGCTCATCGCCAAATAATTTAACAGTAAAAGCAAAGCTATATTTATCAGATGGCAAAAAAGAAAATGGATTATATGACAATAAAGCATATAATCTAAATACTTTTTTAGCAGAAAATGGCTTAATAAATGGGGATTATTATATAAAGGCAAAGTATGATAATTCAATAGAACTTATAGCTGATAAACCAAGCATAGGCACTAAATCAAGCACGAGTGAATATTATATTGACGGGACTTGGTATAGTAAAACAGATGAAAAACTACAAAGACAAACATATTTGCCTTATATAGTTACAGTTAGCGGTAATAAGTTTGCAAAGCTAACTCCTATTAATTTATATCCAAGCGATACAGGAATAGGCATAAATCAAACTTGGCAGAATATGACTAGTCAAAGGCAAGCAGGCGTAACCTATACAAACACAACAGGACGACCGATACAGGTATTACTTTATATTACAAGAAGTAGTAATTGGAATTGTAACATTGTTATAAACGGCATTGGAGTTGGTGGGGGCGGAGCTGGTGCATACTCACCTATTATACCAGCCAATGCAACATATAAGTTAGAAGCAGTCGGAGTAGCTATAAATCGATGGCTCGAACTAAGATAAAGGAAAACACAATGAAATATTTTAAAAATAAAGAGAATGAAATTTACGCTTACGATGATGATATAAGCCAAGCTATGTTAAGTGAGTTTATAGCAAAGCACAATCTAACACCGCTAAATAAAAAAGAGCTAAACGAGCTAAATAAACCAAAAGAACCAAGCCTAACAGAACTAAAACAAGCAAAATTAGATGAAATTTTAACAGTCTTTAACCGCAATCTTGAAAATCTTGATGGTGGTTTAGAAGTTAAAGGGCTTAATATCATAGTTGATTGTGGTCGTATTCACGCTGAAAATATAAGCTCAATGATAACTTTGCTATCAAACACAAACCAAAACGAGATAACATTTAGACTTTATGATAACACAAGCAGACAAACCACACTAGATGAGCTAAAAGCCATACAAACAGCAATCATATCTAAAGGCTTTGAACTGTATGAGAAAAAATGGACTTTAGAGCAAGCCATAAATGAAGCAACTAGTAAAGAGCAGATAGAGGCTATAAAATGCTAAAACTACTCACAGCCTACATAGCTAAATTATTTACTAAAAAGGTGCTAGATAAAAACAAAGGCGAGATAGTTAAAATCTCTCGTCCTATCTTAAAGCCATACAACAAAGATAAATTTGAGTTAGTGCAAGATTACACCCATAATGGCATAACCATTAAAGCAGGCTATAAAACAAATGGAGCGGATATACCAAGGCTTTTTTGGTCGGTGTTTGCG
>NZ_JAXUAA010000011.1:0-36103 GCF_050586305.1 Campylobacter australis
TTTAAAAAAGCTTGACTAGTTTTAGTCAAGCTTTTTAACTTCAGATTTTATAGCATTTTATAATAAATTTAAAATATTTCTAACACCTGTGTGCATATTTTCACTATAATACTAAATAAAAAGGAGAGTATGCATGCAAGAGTTGAATTTTCAAAAATTTAGTAATGAAAGAGCACTTTTTAAAGTAAGCAATTTAGATATATCTAACTGCTCTTTTGAAGATGGCGAGTCGCCACTAAAGCACTCACAAAACATCAACTTAATCCACTCAAATTTTAAATACAAATACCCCATTTGGTATTCAAAAAATATTAGTCTAACTGAATGCACTTTATTTGAAATGGCTCGTGCTGGAGTGTGGTATAGTAGTGAAATTTTATTTGAAAACTGTATGATTTTAGCGCCTAAAATTTTTCGTAGGTCAAAAAATATAACGCTTAAAAACACAAACCTAATTAATGCCAGTGAAACACTTTGGAACTGTGATGAAATTTCATTACAAAATGTTGTTGCAAAGGGCGAATATTTTGCTATGAATAGTAAAAATATGACAGTAGAAAATTTAAGTTTGTATGGTAATTATAGTTTTGATGGTTGTGAAAATTTAGTTATCACAAACTCGAAAATTATTTCAAAAGATGCCTTTTGGAATTGCAAAAATGTCATTGTGAAAGACAGCTATATAAGTGGCGAATATATAGGCTGGAATAGCGAAAATTTAAGCTTTGAAAACTGTGTGATAGAAAGTATTCAAGCGCTGTGTTATATTAAAAACTTAAAGCTTATAAACTGCCAAACACCAAGCACCACACTTGCATTTGAATACTCAAGCGTAGATGCACAAATAGATGGCGAAATTTCAAGTATTTTAAACCCAATTTCTGGCACAATAAAAGCAAAAAATATCGGTGAATGCATAATGGATGAGCTAAGTAAAGTTAAGATCATAAAGGGATAAGATGATAAATTTTGATGAGATAATAGATAGAAGCAATACAAACTCAAGCAAATATAGTTGCGAGCCTGATGTGCTTCCTATGTGGGTTGCGGATATGGATTTTCGTGCTCCACAGCCTATATTGGATGCACTTCAAAGTCGTCTTGAAAATGCCATACTAGGCTATACAAGAACACCAAAAGAGTGGGCAAGTGTTCAAAAAGAGTGGTGGTCTCGTAGACATGCGGCTGAATTTGATGAGAGGGATTTTATATTTTGCACAGGCGTTATACCAGCACTTTCAACATCTGTGCGTCGTTTTACATCGCCAGGCGATAGTGTTTTAGTTCAAACTCCAGTTTATCATGTGTTTTTTAACTGTATAAAAAATAATGGCAGAAATGTACTTGCAAGTGAGCTTATTTACGAAAATGGTGAGTATAAAATCGACTTTAATGACCTTGAAAATAAACTTGCGCAGCCGCTTACAACGCTTTTTATTCTTTGTAATCCACATAATCCAGTCGGCAAAATTTGGAGTAAAGATGAGCTGGCTAAAATAGGTGAGCTTTGCAAAAAGTACGGTGTTATAGTTATTTCAGATGAGATTCACTGCGATCTGGCTGATCCTAAAAAGCACTACACTCCGTTTGCCGCAGCCAGTGAAATTTGTAAAAACTTAAGCATTACCTGCGTAGCTCCTACAAAAACCTTTAATATAGCTGGTATTCAAACCGCAAGTGTTATAGTGCCAAATGAGCTTTTGCGCCAAAAGATGGCAGCAGCTATAAATTACGACGAAGTGGGGGAGGGTAATGCATTTGCCGCACTTGCGACTATCACGGCTTACACAAAGTGCGATGAGTGGCTTGAGAAGCTAAGGGCTTATATATTTGAGAATAAACGCATTGTGAGTAAGTTTTTACAAAATGAAAACTTAGGTATAACTCTTGTAAAAAGTGAGGCAACATACTTGCTTTGGCTTGATTGCTCGCAAATTTGTGAAAATTCCACAAATTTACAAAGATTTTTGCTTGTAAATGCAAAGCTTTGGTTAAATGATGGTAACATTTATCGCCCTAATGGAAGTTTTTTGCGTATGAATATCGCTTGTCCAAAAGCTACTCTTCTTGAAGGACTAAAAAGGTTAAAGGCTGGAATTTTGGCTTTTAATAAAACAAAATACTATAGTTAATAATATAATATGAGAAAGATTGAGCTTTTTATAGCAAAAAAATTTGAACGAAATTTTAGACTTTATCCCAAAGATCGTCGCAGAGTCAAAAAAACTCCTAGTCTTAAAAATTCTCAATCTTTTATGCTTTCTCGTTACATTAAATATAAATACAAGCTTAAAGATAATATCTGTATCTCGCATAAGAAAAATTTCTGTGTTATTGCAAAATTTAAAGGCAAAATCGGTGTTGATGTAGAAGAGCTAAAAGAGAGAAATTTCAGCGCTATTATGGACTTTTGTTTTAGTGATGATGAGAGAAAAATCGTACTAAATTCCAAGGATCAAAAGCTTACATTTTATAAAATTTTTACACTAAAAGAAGCTTATATAAAGTTTAAAAGATTAGATTTTACTTACATAAAATCAGTGAATTTTAATGAAACTTTAAGTATAATAGATACCTATTTTATAAAATTTGATGATTTTTTAATAACAATAATCACAAGGAAATTTCGTGAAAGAGGTGGATGTTTTAGTTGTTGGGGCTGGTCCTAGCGGTTCGATTTGTGGTGCTATTTTAAATAAAAATGGTTTTAAAGTTTACTGTGTTGAGAAAGAGCATTTTCCACGCTTTGTAATAGGTGAAACTTGTTGCCAAACCGTATGAACTATATTCAAGAAGCTGGCTTTTTAGAAGCAGTGAATTCTTATGGATTTCAGTATAAAAATGGTGCAGCATTTAGTTGGAATGATGAGTATAGATATTTTGATTTTTGTGACAAGACTACATCTAGGCATGGTACGACATTTCAAGTTGTGCGTGGCGAATTTGATAAGATATTGATAGATGAAGCTATAAAACAAGGCGTGTTGGTAGATTTTGGTATTGAGGCCAAAGGTATTGAGTTTAAGCCAGAATGTGTTTTAACAACGCTTAGTAATGGCGAGCTCGTTCGTTCAAAATATATAGTTGATGCTAGTGGATACTCAAGAGTTTTGCCATCGATGCTCGGACTTGAAGTAAAGAGTCATTTAAGCCCTAAAAAAGCATATTTTACCCATATAGCAGATAAAATTTCAGAACCACTTTACGATAGAAATAAAATTCTCATCACAACTCATCCAGAGTATAGAAATGTTTGGTTTTGGCTTATCCCGTTTAGCAACGGAAGATGTAGCATAGGTGTGGTTGGCGAAGATGAGTATATAAAATGCAAAGGGCTTGATGAGCTTGAAACGCTAAAAAACATGTTTATAAGGCACCCATGTTAAAGCGCTTACTAAAAGATGCTGTTTGGGATACGCCCGCTAGATATATTGAGGGGTATTCAAAAAATGTGAGTAAGCTTTATGGAGAGCGCTTTATAATGCTTGGTAATGCGACTGAGTTTTTAGATCCAGTTTTTAGCTCAGGTGTTACTATAGCTATGCACTCTGCTTCTCTTGCGGCAAAATGTCTTTGTAAAATTTTAAAAAACCGAGAGTGCGACCTTGAAGAAGAGTATGCAAAGCCTTTGATGTTTGGTATTAATGCATTTAGGACTTATGTTGATGGCTGGTATGATTGCAGTTTTCAAGATATTATATATAATGGCAAAAACCATCAGATAAAACGCAACATAAGCTCAATACTCGCAGGATATGCCTGGGATGAAAATAATGTTTATGTAAGGCGTAGTGATGAAGCTTTAAGGGCACTTTGGGAGTATTGTAAGTGAAATTTTGGCTAGTTTGTCTTGCTATATTTTTTGCTGGATGTACTCAAAAGATAAATACACCAGAACTAAGCTTTACCCAAAAAGAATTTATCATAACAAGTAAAAGCGATGAAAATAGACTTGTGGTAAGCAACCAAGATGGTATCTATCGTTTTGTGATGTTTAACTCTTTTGGTGTGCCGGTGTCAGATAAAGAACTTAGGGATGGTAGATTTAAAAGTGTTAAGTTTTTGCCTCCAAATGGCGAACATGACCAGCTTTTTTTAGGTATTTTAGAAATTTTAAAAGCTAATGCAAAAAAAGCACAAGTAAAAACCACTCAAGATAGCTACGGGGTTGCTCTTGTATATTAGTTTGCCACGAGTTATTAGCCCTTTTGGAAATGAAAACGACCTTTTTTTAGCCTGCGTAAATGGTAAAAGATCTCTCGTGTATGAGAGTTTTTTGGGTAAAAATATGCTTGTTGGTCGCATAAATTTTAAACTCGCTGAGTTTGGTAAAAATACAGAGCAAAGATATAAAACAAGAACGAACCAAATCTTACTATCAGTACTTTTGCCCCTACAAAGCGAGATAGATAAGCTTGTTAGAATTTATGGTACCAGTCGCATAGGTGTTGTTATAGGAACAACTACGACAGGAGTTGAGGAGAATTACGAAGCTTTTAAGGGCAAGGACTTTGACTCAAAAAAGATCGTTTTAGATAAAAACTCACTTTCTAATCCAGCAGAATTTGCGCGCAAATTTTTAGGACTAAAGGGGATTTGCTTTGGAGTTTCTACTGCTTGTACTTCTGGTGTAAAGGCTTTTGCCTGTGCAAAAAATTTTATTGATCTTGGTATTTGTGATGCTGTGGTTTGTGGTGGAGTTGATAGTCTAAATTCTCTAACCTTGCATGGTTTTAACTCTCTTGGAGTGCTTTGGGATCAGCCAAGTATGCCTTTTGATAAGGATAGAGAGGGTATAAATATCGGCGAAGCGGCAGCGTGTTTTATAATGTGTAAAGATGAAATTTATGACTATAAGCTAAGTGCGATCGGTGCAAACTGTGATGCTTTTCATATTACTCAGCCAAACCCTGAAGCCAGAGAGCAAAGTTTGCTTATTGACTCGCTTTTAAATAAAGCCAAGCTAGGGAATGTGGATTATATAAATCTTCATGCAACTGGAACATTGGCAAATGACTCTATGGAGGCAAAGGCTATAAATTTAACCTTGCCAAATACCCTTGCAAGTGGCATAAAAGCAAATATAGGGCACACTTTGGGTGCAGCTGGCGCAGTTGAGACTGCTGTGTGCATTCTTGCTATGCAAAACTCCATTGCGCCTATGCAGATATTAAATGAGCTAGACACCACGCTTCCAAAGATAAATTTGGCTACAACAAGTATTAAAAAAGAGATTAGGAGCTGTTTGAACTTATCTTTTGCATTTGGCGGAGATAATGCAGCTATGATTTTGGAGCGCGTATGAGTTTTAATATTAAACTTCCACATACTGGTAAAATGGTATTAATAGACAAGATAGAGTCTGTAGGTGAGAATTTTATAATCACAAAAAGTATTATAAAGGAGGATAATGCTTTTTTAGATAATGGTGTATTTTATACATATAAAACCGTTGAAATTATGGCGCAAAGCCTTGGAGCTTTTAAAGGTGCGTATGCTAAAGATGACTTTGCATTGGGCTTTTTGCTTGGTGTTAGGGAATTTGAAATTTTAACACCTTTTTTAAATATTGGCGATGAGCTTACGATAAACTCACAAATTTCTATGCAAGATGAGAGTGGTTTTGGTGTTTGGGGTTCGCAAATATTTGTTAAGAAAAATTTAGTCGCTAAAGCTACTTTAAGTGTTTTAAGCCCACAAAAGCAGATGTTTTTGGAGATAAAAAATGGATAAAAGAGTTTTGATTACAGGTTGTTCGCGTGGTATTGGCAGGGGAATTGCTCTTTGTTTGGCAAAAGCTGGATATAAGATAGTTTGTAATGCTAGGCGAAAAAGTGATGAACTGGAGCATTTAAAGACTGAGCTTGGCAAAAATTTTAGTGCTGAGCTGATTTTTGATGTAAGCGATACTGTGGCCGCGAAAGAGCAAATTACCAACGATATAGAGCAAAACGGCGCTTATTATGGTGTTGTTTTAAATGCTGGTATTATCTCTGATAATACATTTGTTGCTCTTAGCGATGATGAGTGGAAAGATGTAATTAATGTAAATTTGCATAGTTTTTATAATGTTTTACATCCTGCATTAATGCCTATGATTAGACTTAAAAGACCAGGCCGTATAGTTGCCATTAGCTCTGTAAGTGGAGTTATGGGAAACCGTGGACAAAGTAATTACGCTGCTAGTAAAGGTGGTCTTGATGCGGCTATTAAAAGTTTAGCTATTGAGCTTGCAAGTAGAAATATAACTGTAAATTCTATTGCTTGTGGAGTTATACAAACAGATATGACAAGTGAAATAAATGAGGATTTTATAAAATTTGCAGTTCCTGCAAGGCGTGCTGGTAGAGTTGATGAGGTAAGCGGTGTTGTTGAGTTTTTGCTTAGTGATAGTGCAAGCTATATCACTAGACAAGTTATAGGTGTAAATGGTGGATTATGCTAAATAGGGTTTTTGTAACTGGTTATGGTTTTGTAAGTGCTTTTGGTAAAAGTTGGCAGGAATTTAAAGCAAATTTGGACTTATCAAATAGTGCGGTTAAATATATGGATGAATGGGATAAATTTAAGGACTTGACAACAAAGTTAGCAGCTCCTATTGAAGGATATTTGCCGCCAAAAGAGTGGGATAGAAAGCAGCTTAGAAGCCTTGGTCGTGTATCTTGTTATGCTGTTGAAGCGGCTGGACTTGCGATAAAAGATGCTGGATTGTGTTTTGATGAAATTTCAAGTTTTGGTGTCGCAAGTGGTTCAAGCACTGGAAGTACCGATGCCATAGCTTCTATGGCAAAATTAATTTTACACGGTGAAAGTGATGCAAACGCAAATACATACATAAAAATGATGCCTCACACAACAGCTGCAAATATAGCACTTTTTTACAAGCTAACAGGTCGCATTATTCCAACATCAAGCGCTTGTACATCCGCATCTCACGCTATAGGGTATGCTTATGAGAGTATAAAATATGGAATGTGTGAGGCAATGATAGCAGGCGGAGCAGAGGAGCTTTGTGTAAGCGAAGCATATGTTTTTGATACCCTTTACGCCACAAGCACTAAAAACAGTGCCCCAAAAACAACACCAGCACCATTTGATAAAGCAAGAGATGGATTGGTTCTTGGTGAGGGCGGCGCATATATTATTTTAGAGAGTGAAGCTAGTCTAAAAAAGCGCAAAGTAAAGCCTATAGCTGAGATAGTAGGCTTTGGCTCAAACTGTGATGGAACTCACATAACTAGACCAAACGCAACGACTATGAAAGAGGCTATGGTACTTGCTTTAAAGGATGCTAAAATTTTACCAAAAGACATAGGTTATATAAATGCTCACGCAACGGCAACAAAACATGGCGATATAGCCGAGAGTATAGCTACAAATGAACTTTTTGGTCAAAATATATCGATCAGTTCACTAAAGGGGCATGTAGGACATACTCTTGGTGCGTGCGGGGCGCTTGAGGCTATAGTTAGTATATTTATGATGAATGAAGAGGAGTTTTATCCGACTTTAAATTTAAAAAATGTAGATAGTGAGTGTGCAAATTTAAAATATTTAAAGGAAAAAACAAATATCAAAACAGATTTTATTATGAGTAATAACTTTGCTTTTGGTGGAGTTAATACAAGCTTGATATTTAAAAAAATAGACCAATTTTAAGGGAAAATATGAAAAAAATTATATTTATTGCACTATGTGCATTATTTGTTGTTGGTTGTGCTAAAAACGACCCAAAACATCCTGTTGTTGCAAAAGATGGCTCTAATGACATCATGCGCCTTTCGATACAAGACGCCTTAAACTCTGATCTTGCAAAACAAAAGCTTGATGGAAGTGTAAAATTTGTATTTGGTAGCGGAGCAAATGGTGATATCATAAGAAAAAACCTTGTCGCAAACAAAAAGACAAATGGTGTTGGAAAAGATGATGTTATAGCTTGCCAGAGAGCTTTTGTGTCAGCGCTTATAACATTTCAAGAACGCGCAAAAAGCGAGAGCGGAAGTAAGGCTATAAATTTAGTAAGTTACTTTAAAAAGAAAGAGCTTAACAGCAAAACCGAGTTTGAATGTGCGGTTGGAAACATTATGGTTGGTGTTGCATTAAAAGGTGATATCGCAAAGTGAAACAAGTAGCTAGCTTTAACATAAAGCAGTTAAATATACTTACTTTGGGGCTTGAGAAAGATTGTGAGGCTAATGTTTTGCGTGTTGCGCCATTAGCAAGACGCAGACTTAGTCAGTGTGCTAAATTTTCATTTGGTGCTACTGCTGATTTAGATTTAGATCAGCCGATAGTTTTTAGCTCCTATCTTGGTGAGATAAATCGTTGTTTTGACCTATTAAGCACACTAAAAGATGAGGTATCGCCAACATCTTTTAGTCTTTCTGTCTTAAATGCTGTTGCGGCTTTGCTTAGTATAGAAGATAAAAACCATAATGAAATTTTAGCTATTTCGGCACCTGCAAGTTTTGAATATGGCATCTTAAATGCTTTGAAATTTGATAAGGCTATAGTTATTAGTTATTTTGAAGGTGTTAATAAGGACTATTTTAAGAGTGATCCGTTTTGTATAGCAATTGCAGCTTCTATAACAAAAGGTGATGAGTATGTGCTTTCATTTGAGCCAAGCGATAAGCCTTTTGAGATTAGTGAATTAAATGTTTTTAAAAATTTTAACAAAAATACCTCTTGGACAACAAGCGATGGAGCCCTAACTTGGAAGTGGCAAAAAATATAGCAAGGGTTATTAGGGCTGCATTTTTGTATATTACCTTTGGGTTTATTTGCTTATGTGGCGATTTTATTTTTATCATTGTTGTACTGCTTGGACTAAATAAAATTGCTTGTGTAAGAATGTCATGTAGAGAGCTTGTTAGAATTTCTTGGGGACTTTTTATTAAGATTTGTATCTTTACGGGTTATTTAAAGCTTGAGTTTGATCCTTTGGGGCTTGGATGTAATGGCGAATTATTAATAGCAAATCATCCATCACTACTTGATGTTGTATTTTTTCTAAGCAGCGTTAAGAATTTAAACTGTGTTGTAAAGGCTGAGCTTGGTTCAAATATCTTTTTAGCATTTGCCATAAAAGCATGCGGATATATCTCAAATAAAGATAATGAAAAGCTTTTACAAAACAGTTTAAATTCCCTGAAAAATGGAGAAAGTTTGTTGATTTTCCCTGAAGGAACTCGCACAAAAGATGAAATTTTATTTCACAAGGCGCCATTTTTTATAGCTATTAAAGCGGCAAAGATTATAACCCCAGTTATTATAAATATGCAGCCGCGCAGTCTTAGAAAAAATGAAAAATGGTACAATGTCGCTCAAAAAACGATAAAATATGAATTTATCAAAAAGTCAAGCATAACTATCGCTAGCTTTAACCAAAATAGAGCTGATCCGGTACGCGTAAGGCTTTTAATGCAAGAAATTTTAGAAATTTATAAGGAGTTAAAATGATAGATGAAGTTAAGGAATTTATTATAAAAAGTCTTAATCTGTCAGATATTCGTGTCAGCGATATCGATACAGATGCGCCACTTTTTAATGATGGACTAGGTCTTGATAGTGTGGATGCGCTTGAACTTGGCTTAGCTATCCAAAAAAAGTATGGCATAGTGCTTGATAGTAAGAATGAAAATTTAAAGCAGATTTTTTCAAATGTAAGAAATTTGGCTGAGTTTATAAAGGAGAATAAAAATGTCTGAAAAAGAGATATATGAAATTTTAAAAAACGCACTTATAACATTGTTTGAGATAGATGAAACAAAGATAAGTCCAGAAAGTTTGATATATGAAGAGCTTGAGATAGATAGTATAGATGCTGTTGATTTGGTTGATCATATAAAGAAAAAAACAGGTTATCGTTTAGAGCCAGAGGATTTTAAGGCTGTAAAAACTATTGATGATATAGTAAAAGCGGTAGCAAAAAAGCTTGAAAATAGCTAAATTTGCACTTATTATCGTTAGTATTTTTTATCCATTTACGATAGTTTTTGTGCTAGAGTATAGCCATATCATTGTGGCTACTCTTTGCATTTTATGGGGTGTGAGATATTTTTTTGAGAGACAGAGATTTGCTATTTTTGTAGCAATTTTTTTTATTTTTACTTTTTTTGTTAGCTCATTAAAATTTGCCTATCCTGTTTTAATAAATTTGGGTCTGTTTTTTACTTTTTTAATTAGTCTAAAATCAACCCCAATCATAACACGAATAGCTCTTTTAAAGGAGCCAAATTTAGATGAAAATGGCATAAACTATACAAGAAAATTAACTAAAATTTGGATCTATTTTTTTGTTTTTAATGCCGCTTTATCGCTAATTTTTGCGCTTTTAAAAGATAAAAGTATATGGGCTTTTTATTGTGGTGTTATCTCGTATGCGTTAATTGCTATTTTATTTTTTGGAGAAATTTTATATAGGAGATATGTTTTAAAGGTATGATAAATCTTGAAAAATATAACGATAAAATATCAAGGGCAGTTAGGTTTTTAAATGATGAAAAGCCTAAAAATATAGAAATTTATATAGAGGATAGTGATGAGTTTATAATAGCTTTTTTTGCAGCTCTAGCTCTTGATCTAAAACCACTTGTACTAAGCACAAACTTAGCTCAAGATGGAGCATATTTTATTAATGATTTAAATAAAATTTTATCCAAAGATGGTTT
This sequence comes from Campylobacter australis, assembly GCF_050586305.1. Taxonomy (NCBI): domain Bacteria; kingdom Pseudomonadati; phylum Campylobacterota; class Epsilonproteobacteria; order Campylobacterales; family Campylobacteraceae; genus Campylobacter; species Campylobacter australis. Next base: position 10,674 of record NZ_JAXUAA010000011.1, read on the forward strand.
AGAGTTTGAGCTAAAAGATGATGCTATATTTTATCTAAAAACATCCGGAAGCAGTGGAGAGGCAAAGCTTATACAAAAAACTCTCTTACAAATGAAAAAAGAGGCGCTAGCACTTGCTAATAATATAAAATTTGGAGATGAGTTTTTAGCAAGCGTAAGCCATCAGCATATGTTTGGACTTACATTTAAAATTTTTTTACCACTCGTGCTTGGAGTAAAGATCGAGCCTAAGTTTTTAAATTATCCCGAGTTTATATATGAAAAAGATCTAAAAAATAAAACATTAATCAGCTCTCCAACTCTTTTAAAAGCACTACTTCAAAGTCCAAAACGAACAAAACTAAAAGATTTAAAAAATATCATATGTGCTGGCGCAAAACTAGAACAAGACTTAGCAAGAGAGCTAAAAACACTAACTTCTTATATAAATATCTATGGTAGTACTGAAACTGGTGTTGTGGCAATCGATAACGGTAGCGGGCTTAGTAGTTTTGATGGTGTTAGTGTCACAGTGGATGAGAAAAGTTGCCTTGTTGTAAAATCATCACCTTGGTGTGAGTATTTTGTAACTTCTGATGTCGCAAAAATTGATGGGCAAAATATCGAGCTTTTAGGTAGATTTGATAGAATTTTAAAGATAAATGAAAAACGAATAAGCCTAGATGCGCTTGAGGCGTTGATAAGAGCACATGAGTTTGTTGATGAGTGTATTTGCGGACTTAGTGATGCTAAAGCAGATCGTATAAGTGTTGTTTTCGTCCTTAGTGAGCTTGGCAGTCAAAATTTTAGAGAATACGGCAAAAAAGGCGTTTGTGATGCTTTAAAATTACATCTTAAAGATGAATATCAAAACAATGTAAGACATTTTAAAATAGTCTCTAAAATACCAAAAAACTCACAAGGTAAGATACAAAAACAAGATTTTTATAAACTTTTAAAACACAATGAAACATTTGAGTTTATACAAATTTCTTTAAGCCAAGATAGGGCGGTTTTTAGTGCGGATATTAAGCCGTCATTATTTTATTTTGACGGCCATTTTGTTGATTTTGCCTTAGTGCCAGGCTTTATACAGCTTGAGTGTATACAAAAGTTAGCAGGAGCTTTAAATATTAACTTAACTCAAGCAAAGATGATAGAAGCTGTTAAATTTAGCGGCTTTTTGCGTCCAAATGATAAGGCGATTTTTGAGCTTTGGATAAAAAATGAGAAGCTATATTTTAGTATCAATAATGGTGAAAAAATTTGTGCAAGTGGACGAATATGTATAGGTTAGCTTTTATTATACCACACTTTAATCATAGTGAAAAAATAGAACTTTTAGTAGATATTTTATTAAAATTTAAAGCTGAAATTTTAATAATTGATGATGGCTCTAGTGAGTTTCATAGGCAAAAGTTAGCTTGTTTAAATGCCAAAGTCATCTATCGCGATAGCAATGGCGGAAAGGGAGCAGCACTAAAAGATGGCTTTTTTTATTTAAAACAAAATGGATTTACTCACGCATTTCAAATCGACGCTGATATGCAGCACGATCTTACAAATTTGCAAGACTTTATAGAGCTTAGTATGCAAAATCCAAAAGCACTTATCTGCGGTGCTCCAGTTTATGGTAGCGATGCTCCAAAATCAAGACTTTACGGAAGAAAAATAACAAATTTTTGGGTAGCTATAAACACTCTTGGCTTTAATATAAAAGATGCTATGTGCGGACTGCGTATTTATCCTGTTGATATTACTTGCGAGCTTTTGCAAAAGTGTAGAGCCAATAGAATGGACTTTGATATCGAGATTATGTATTTGCTCTATAAAAATGGAGTGAGCCCTTTGTGGCTTGATGTTTTGGTTTGTTATAAGAATGACGGTATTTCACATTTTAAAGCTTTTAGAGATAATGTACTTATATCTAAAACTCATGCTATACATTTTTTTGCTTTGCCAAAATTTATCTTAAAAAGGTTTTTAAATGGCTAAAATGTGGTGGCAACAAAATGAGCGTGGAGGCAAGTTTTTGTTAAAACTTACGCTATTGTTAGTTACATTTGTGCCAAATTTTGTACTCAAACCTATAGTTTTTTGTGTTAGTTTTATATATTATATATTTTGTAAAAACGAACGAGACAACATTAAATTTTATCTATCTTTGCTTAAACAAAGAGGCATCAGCGTACGCAGTGCTTTTTGGAATTTTTATGAATTTGCGATGAGTATTTGTGATAAGTTTAAAGCTTGGCTTGGTAAAATTAAGCTAAATGATATAAATATCGTTGATATTAATGCGATTAAAAAAGAGTTTGTATCTCAAAGTCGTGGACGGATTTTGGTGGTAAGTCATTTTGGCAACATCGATATAGCCCGCACACTTTCAAGTGAGCTTGAATGGCTTGATATCACTATACTTATGTATACAAAGCATTCAAGCGAGTTTTTTAAAATTTTAAATGAAGTTAGTAAAACCCCAGTTAAGGTACTTGAGGTAGATGAGCTTGATGTGGGTGCTATGATAAAAATAAAAGAGATAATTGATCAAGGTGGGCATATTGGTATTATGGGTGATCGTGTAAATATTAGCGGAACAAAGTCTGTGAGTGTGTCATTTTTGGGCAAAGAGTGCGAGTTTCCAATGGGTGCTTTTATCTTGGCTGGATTGCTTAAAACAAAAGTTAGTACATTTTTTACTTTTAAAAGTGATGACATTTATCATATCAGTTTTTTGCATATAGCAGATGAGGTAAGCCTAGGAAGAGATAAAGAAACAAGCGTAAAGCCTTATCTTTTAAGATATGTTAGGAGTTTGGAGCAAATGTGTGAGCGATATCCGCACTATTTTTTTAATTTTTATGATTTTTGGCAGGTTAAGAGATGATAGATTTTACCTATGAAGTTAAGGTTGAATTTTATGATGTTGATAGTATGGATGTTGTTTATCACGGTAACTACGCTAAATTTTTAGAAACTACAAGATGTGCTTTTTTATCATATCTTGGTTATGACTATAATTCATTTAGATCTGATAAGATCGTTTTGCCAGTTATAAAAATGGAGTTTAAATTTATCAAACCAGCTAGATTTACAGATGTTTTGAGTGTGAAGTTATTTGTTGATGATTATGTTACGACTTTAAATTTAAGATATGAAATTTATAAAGATAGCGAGCTTATTTGTAAGGCAAAGACAGTACAAGCTTATGTGGATTATGAGAAGATGATAACACTTTTTGAAATTCCAACCAATTTTTTAAATGCTTTAAGGGTGAAGTATGAAATATAAAATTTTTCTGTTTTTAACATATTGTTTTGCTTTTTGTTTTGATGTAGATGAGCTTGCAAAATTTTTAAAAGGCGATATTTTAGGTGATTTTAATCAAACAAAAAGCATTCTTGGTTTTGAAAAAAATATTACAAGTAGTGGCGAGTTTTTATTAAAAGATGAAGAGTTTATTTTAAATACAACTAAGCCTATAAAAAACAGCACAAAAGTGGATAAAAATGGTGTTTTTATCCTGAAAAATGGGGATTGGATAAAAAATGAGAGAGCTATTGACTTACAGATCTTTCTAAGTCTAATAAATATAGATGCGGCTGCGCTTAAAAAGGAATTTGAGACAAGTTTAAGTGGTGATAAAGATGATTGGAAACTTGAGCTTACTCCAAAAGGATTTATAGTGTCTAAAATCTTTAAAAACATAGAAATTTGGGGCGATAAATATGTTAAAAAAATACGCCTTACAGAGACAAATGGTGATATTACTCAGAGTGAATTTAGCGTAAAATGAAAAAAACACTTGCTGTATTTTTTCTTCTATCAATTGTTTTTTTAGGCTATATTTTTAATCAAAAAGATAGAATAAATAGCGATCTTTTTACTATTATAAATAGTGAAAAAAGTGAAATTTTTAAAACTTTAAATACAAATTTAGCAAATGAAGTAAATATGCTTTTTAGTAATGAAGAGTCGCTTAAAATGGCTATTGAATTAGCTAGAGAGTTTGAAATATTTAGTGACTTTTTATATAAAGTTGATGAGATAGAGGGGTTTAGGAAAGAGCTAAATAGAGCAAAACTGGCACTATTTAAAGGTAAGATAGATAGTGAGTTTTTGCAAAATTCTCTTGAGCAAATTTATTCACCATTAAGTACTAGAGCGCTTAATGCAAGAGATGATTTTTTTAATTTATCAAGTAACGCAAGCATATTTTTGCAAAACTCAAATATAAATATAGAGTCACAGACTGGGTTTTTAAAGACTAAAGATGGTGCCTTTATATATGCAAAAGCGACCCTTAAAAATGGATATGATGATAAGCTGTTGTTGAAATTTTATAATAAACTAAAAGACAAAGATGTGCTAATTAGTTCAGGTGCTATATATGCGGCTTTTGGAAAAGAGAGTGGACAGATAGAGAGTGTAAAAATAGGTATTATAGGTACCATAATAAGTATAGTTTTTTTACTGCTTGCTTTTGGAAATTTAAAGATATTTTTTGTATTTTTGGCCCCTATTTTTGGTCTTTTATCAGGGCTTTGTGCTTGTTTTTTATTTTTAGAAGATATTCACATTTTAAGTATTGTTATTAGTACTAGTTTGGTTGGGCTTATGCTTGATTTTAGTTGCAGTTGGCTTGGATTAAATATAGGCAAAAAAATACAAAGCTCAAGTATCAAAAGCGTTTTTAGGCTATTTTTGCTTGCTCTTTTTGTAACAGCAAGCGGATATTTATTGTTTTTATTTTCTCCTATGCGATTTTTACATCAAATAGCTATATTTTCAATATTTGCATTGATCGGAGCATTTTGTGTGAGTTATTTTTTATTGCCAAGATTATTAGATGGCACAACCTTTAATCAGGGTAAATTTTTTACATCTTTTTTAAATAGTATTGAACAATTTTCCTTGCAAATCTATAAAAAATTTAGCAAAAAAACATTTTGGTTTATTTTAGTTTTTTTATCTTTTGCTTCAATTTTTGTTATATTTAGGAGTAATTTTCAAGATGACATCAAAAACTATGCTTCTCAGCCAACCAAACTCATTGAACAAAGCATTAAAATATCACAAACAACTGGTGTTGGGAATGAATTTAGGCTTATTTTGGCAAAACCAGAAGTTCAAGAGCGATTATTAAAAGAGCTTTATAAAAACTTATTAATAGGCTCTCACAACTCCCTTTATGCACTAATAAATGATGAAAAAACACAGCAGGATATAAAAGATAAGCTGGCTACTCTTTTAAAAGATAGGCAAAATTTGGCTATGTTTGATGGTTTTGACATTGAGTCTGAGATTTTAAAGCTTGAGATAGTGCCACAAAGTGAGCTAAAGGAGTTTAAAATATTAAAAAATTTTAGCTTATTTTTTGATAATCCTGACATTATCTTGCTTTCAAAAGTGCAGAAAAATGAAAAATTTAATGAAATTTTATCAAGATATAATGCTCAGTATTTTGAACTTACCACATCTATGAATGAAAATTTTACAGCTATTAAAGCAAATGCTTTAGTTCTTAAAATTTATGCCTTTTTGCTTGCGTTTGTTATATTGTGGATCTGCCTTGATCTTAAAAAGGCTCTCGTTGTGATCGGTGTAACATTTGTGAGTGCCGTAATGACGCTTGGGTTATTTTGCATATTTGGCGATATGAATATATTTGTTATATTTGGGACAATTTTAGCTAGTGCTGTTGGAGTTGATTACTTGCTTTTTGCATATAAAAATGGTGAAGTTAAAGGCAGAATTTTGGGGATAGTAGTTGCTTGTGGAACAAGCATGATAACATTTTTAGTGTTAATGCTTAGCTCAACTCATGCTGTGTTTAGTTTTGGGGCCAGTGTTAGTTTTGCTATATTTTTAAATATGCTGTTTGCTTGCGCTTTAACTTACCAAAAATCAAGATGAGCTAGTTTGCTCATCTTGATTTATTATTTTTGTAGCTTAAAGCCGCCGCCAAATGACTTATAAACTTCTATTGTTGCATTATTAAGTGCTAGCTTTGCTGCGATCTCACTAAGTCTTGTGCTAAGTAAATTTCGTTGCGCATCAAGTAAAACTAAATGATCGACATATCCAGCATTATACTGGTTATTTGCAAGATTATAAATTTCATTTTGTGAGTTTAGTAGCGCTTTTGTATCTTTTAAAACGGCAGTGGCTGTTTTTCTATTTTCAAGAGAAATTCTTACTTCACTAAGTGCAGTTTTAATCGTTTTTTCATAGTTTAGTGTATTTGCGCTTTGGGCAAGCTCGGCAAGAGCTACATTGTTTGAGCGTCTACCAAAATCAAAAAGTGTTTGCGCAAGTGAACCACCAATAGACCAAACATTGGCATTGCTAACAAAAAGGCGCTCAAGCTCATCAGAGCTAAATCCAAAAAGTCCTGTTAAAGATAATTTTGGAAAATAAGCTGCTTTTGCCACTCCAATAAGAGCATTTGAGCTTTGCAATCTCTCATAAGCACTTGCAACATCTGGGCGTCTTAAAAGTATATCTGAACTTATGTCTGCATTTATCTCTGGTGCTTTTGCTAGAGTTTTTGCGCTACTTATAATGGAGTATAAAATTTCATCATTGCTTTTATTTGTTAGTATTGCAAGGGCGTTGCTTGCTGTAATGATTGAGTTTTTAATATTTTGTAAAGAAATTTGAGCACTTTGTGTCGCTGCAAGGCTTTGCATATAAACTATTTGTGTTATCATGCCTGCATCTAGCTGCTTTTTTCGGTAGTTCATTGTATCAAGGTAACTTTTTAGTGTCTCTTCATATACTATCTCTTGCATTTTTAGTGCAACCAGTGAAAAATAGCTATTTGCAACTGATGAGGCGATCGCAATGCGTGCAGCTTCATAATCAAATTTCGATGCGTTTAAAAGTGCATTTGAAGATGCAATAGAGTTTCTAACTCGTCCCCAAAGATCTATCTCGTAGTTTAAAATCGCATTTAGCGAAAATGAGTTATAAATAGCACTTTTTTGTCCAGAAAATGTCTCGCCACTTGTGCTATTTCTGCTTGCTCCAGCCTCAGCTCCGATGGTTGGCAAAAGCTCAGTTCTTGCATTTTTGAGATTTAGCTGAGCATTTTGTAAATTTATATAAGCAAGTTTTAGGTCGATATTATTTTTTAAAGCTTGCTCTACTAGTTCATTTAGTCTGCTATCATTAAATTCCATCCACCACTTATCGTTAATGTCACTACTTTCATATACTGTGCTAAATGTTGCATTAACCTCTGGCAGGCTAGGGCGAAACGAGCAGCCAGCCATAAAAAGAGCTAGTAAAAATATTATTAAATTACGCATTTGCTATGCTCCTATCCTGTTTATTTTTGTTCCAAAATTTTTCGTTAAGCTTTTCAAGTAAGTAGTAAAAAAGTGGTACAAAAAATATCGCTATCGTTGTTGCGGCTATCATTCCACCGATAAGTCCAGTCGCCAAAGAGTGACGAGAGGCTGCACCAGCACCTGTTGATATAACCATCGGTAAAATTCCCATAGAAAATGCTATTGATGTCATTACTATAGGGCGAAAGCGAAGCTTAGCGGCATTTACAGCTGCATCAAATATATTTTTGCCATTTTTTCTCTCTTGCATTGCAAATTCAACGATTAATATAGCATTTTTAGCCGACAAACCAATGAGTAGCAACAAGCCGACTTGAAAATATATATCATTTGTAAGCCCACGCATCCAGGTTGCAAGAAGTGAGCCAAATACAGCAAAAGGAACGGCTGTGATAACAGCAAGAGGTATAAGCCATCTTTCATATTGTGCAGCAAGGATTAAAAAGACAAATACCATACCAAAGATAAATGCCGTTTGACCTGCTCCAGTAGAGTCTTTTTCTTGATATGCAGTCCCGCTCCAAGCAACACTATACTCATCAACGCCAAGTGTATCTTTTACAACTTGCTCGATGGCGTTTAGAGCGTCACCAGATGTGTATCCTGGTGCAGGTTCGCCTGAAATTTTTGCTGCTGGAAAGAGATTAAAGCGTTCAACCAGATCTGCCCCCATACTTCTTGTCAGCGTTGCGACTGTATTTAGTGCGACCATATCCCCGCTTTTGCTTTTTATGAAAATATTTCTTATATCATCGGCTGAGTTTCTAAAGCTCTCACTTGCTCTAACATACACGCGGTAAGTTTTGCCAAACATAGAAAAGTCATTTGTATAGTATCCACCTATCGTTGAAGCGATAGTTGCAAATATATCCGCCTTGCTTATACCAAGCAAATAAGCCTTATCCTCATCTATATTTATGTCATATTGAGGGAAGGTCGTATCAAGATTGGTTCTAACACGAGTAAGCGCTGGATGTTGATTTGCCGCGGCTAGAACTTTTGCTGCATCTTGTGCTATTTCATTATAGTTTTTACCACTTCTATTTTGTAAATACATATCAAAGCCACCAGTCATACTAAGACCGTTTATAGGAGGAACATTTATGACAAAATTTACACTCTCTTTTGAAGGTGCTAGCATGCCATTAAATGGTCCAAGTAGCCCAAATATACTTTGTTCAAAAGATTTTCTTTCGCTCCAGTCTTTAAGCTGTACAAATGCTATTGCAGCATTTTCTCGTAAAACTCCTGAGAGCATGTCATAGCCTGATATGGAAGTTATGTTCATAACATTTGGATTTGCAAGAAATTTTCCTGCAATATCTTCAACCTCTTTAAGTGTTCTTATTGATGACGAGGCTGATGGAAGCGAAGTTACGGCTATGGCATAGCCTTTATCTTCTGAAGGCACAAGAGAGCCAGGAAGTGTTTTAAATAAACTTAGCATAACCCATATGATAATGCCAACGGCTATTAGGCTAGGGATAACATGACGAAGTACTCTTGCAACACCAGCCGAAAATACACTTGTGCTCCAGTCAAAAAAGTCATTAAATTTCTTAACGATCCAAAATGGCTCATCATGTGAGCGTTTTAGCATTATCGCACAAAGAGCTGGAGTAAGCGTAAGTGCAACAAGTCCTGATAGTACAACTGAAAGCACGAGAGTAAGAGCAAATTGGCGTTGTATAACCCCCACAAACCCTTCCATAAAACTAACTGGCACAAAGACTGCTGAAAGTACGAGTACGATAGATATAACCGGCGTAGTAACTTCTTGCATGGCTTTTATGGTAGCATCACGGACGCTTATTTCTTTTTCTTCGTGCATTATACGCTCGACATTTTCTATAACTATAATTGCATCATCAACAACTATACCAATAGCAAGGACAAGTGCAAAAAGGGTTATAAGATTTATTGAAAAGCCCATTATGTAAAAGCCGGCAAATGTTCCTATAATAGAAACTGGAACGGCAAGCATTGGTATTATTGTTGCCCTAAAACTTTTTAAGAACATATAAATAACGACCATAACAAGTATCATCGCTTCTATAAAAGTTTTAACAACCTCTTGTATGGAGAGCTTAACAAAGGTTGTGGTATCGTATGAAACTTTGTGTTCAAGCCCTTGTGGATAGTTTATCTTTATCTCTTCAAGTTTTTCTTTTATTAAATTCATTGTCTCAATAGCATTTGCGCCATTTTGTAAAAATAGCATCATTGGTGCCATGGTTTTGCCGTTTAAAAATGCTTTTGTAGAGTAGTTTTGTGAGCCTATTTCAATCTCTGCAACATCTTTTAGTCTTAAAATATTGCCGTTGTTATCGGCTCTTAAGATGATATTATTAAATTGCTCAGGTGAACTAAAGCGTCCATCTGCTTTTATAGAATAAACATATGGAACTGGGTTTTCAAGAGGCGCTTCACCTATCTTACCTGCTGCGTATTGGCTATTTTGAACCTTGATTGCACTTAAAACCTCAGTAGTTGAAATTTTATACTTTGCAAGAAGATCAGGCTTTAGCCAAATTCTCATAGCATAATTTTTATTGCCTATAACATTGGCATCTCCTATACCTTTTATACGCTTTATCTCATCAAGTATATTTAGGATAACATAGTTGTTTAGCTCTATCTCGTTCATTTGCGTGCTTGTAAATGCAACAAGCCCTAGTATCGAACTACTTCTTTCGCGAACAGTAACGCCTATTTGCTGAACTTCATCTGGTAAGCGTGAGAGTGCCGCTTGAACGCGGTTATTTACATCTATTGTTGCTTGTTTTGCATCAGTCCCGACTTTAAAATAGACATTTAAATTCATAGAGCCACTTGAGCTTGAAGTACTTTGCATATATATCATATTTTCAACACCATTAACTTCATCTTCTATAACTGAAGCAACTGTGTTTGATATAACATCAGCGTTTGCGCCCGTATAAACAGCACTGACAGAAATTTGTGGCGGAGTTAGTTGCGGATACTCTTCAACCGGAAGCCCACGCATCGACATAAGACCAGCAATAACTATGACGATAGACAGTACCCCAGAAAATATCGGTCTATCGATAAAAAATTTAGAAAACATTAGTCTTACTCCTTAACTTGTGGCTTAACGCTTGCACCAATGCCAATTTTACCAAAATTGTTTATGATGATTTGATCATTGTCATTAATACCTTCTGTAACTATTGCTGTTGTTGATGTTTGGTATATGATTTTGATAGGTTTTTTAACAACTTTTTCATCTTGTACTACTAGGATATAAGGCGATATCGTATCTTGTTTAATTGCAATTTGTGGTATTAAAAAACTATCTTTTTGAACAAAACCAGTCATGATGATCTTTGCAAATGCGCCAGCAAGCAGTTTATTTTGGCTATTTTGAAATTCTGCCTTTGCTAAAACGCTGCCAGTATTTACATCAACTGTGTTATCTATAAAAGTTACTTTTCCGGTAAAATTTTCACCATTTAGGGTTAAATTTGCGTCTGTATTTATTTGCACCCAGCTATTGTTTGTAAGATTATTTATTCTGCTTAAATTTGCTGAATCTGCTATGTAAAATCTTGCCTCTATTGGATTTGTCTTTGTGAGTCTTACAAGTTTCGTGTTGCTTGCTATGACATAGGCACCTACATCTATTAAATTTTCGCCCGCAACACCATCAAAAGGTGCTGTTATACTTGTATAGTCAAGATTTAGCTTAGCTGTTTTTGCATTTGCTTTTGCGCTTGCTAAGTTTGCATTTGCAGTTTCTAGTGCTGCTATTGTGTTGTCATAATCTTTTTGGCTGACTGCTTTTTGAGAGAGTAGTTTTTTTACTCTATCTGCCTCACTTTTAGCGTTTTTAAGTGATGCTTCGGCTTGCAAGATATTTGCCTTTGCAACTTCATACATAGCTTCATAAGTGTCTGGCTCTATTAAAAATAAGACATCTCCAGTCTTTATGCTTTGGCCTGGTTTAAAATTTTGCTTTATTATGGTACCAGAGACTTTTGCTACCATCACGACATCTTGCTGACTTTGTAGGCGAGTTGGATACTCGAAGTTCATTTTATTATCAGCCTTTTTAGCGACTATAACATCCACAGGGACAGCTGCTTGTTGTGGATTTTTTGCCTGTGCTGGCGCGTCATCTTTTTTGCCTAGAAATTTATCTAGCATTTCACAACCTGTAAATGTTAGAGTGGCTAAAAAAGTTAAAGCGATAACGCTAAATTTATACATAAATTCTCCTTGCTATATTTTTAGTAATTATTATTACACTTTTATGATATTAATCCGTAATTTTACCATATTTAAAAATAATAAAATATAAATACACCTAAAAACTACTTGCATACGCCTTTTAGGAACATCTCAACTATGTCAGCGACGATTTGCTTTTTCTCTTTTTTACTTATAGGGTCTGGCTCTTCGCCAAGTATAAGTGTTTGCATAAAAAATGGCTCTCTTATGAGTGCGCAGAAGTTAAATGCAAGTATTTGTGGGTCAAATTCTTTTAATTTATTTGAAATTTCTGGTTTTTTAAAAAAGGTAGAGAGAAAATTTATAGTTGAGTTTGTAAAAAGATCTGCTGTAAGCTTGCCAAGCTCTTTATTTTTATATGTTTCTGATATTATGATTCTAAGAAATTTTGCACTTTCTGGTTTATAAAAAATTTCTAAATAAACAAGTCCAAATTTATTTAGAAAATCACTCAAATCAGTACTTTGTTTAAGGCCTGAAATTTCATCGACTTCGGCTTGAAATTTTTCAACTTCACGCTCTAAGATGATAGCAAAAAGCTTCTCTTTGTTTTCAAAAAATTTATAAACGCTAGCAAGAGAGCCACCACTTTTTGAAACTATTTGATTTAAGCTCGTTTTTTCATAACCATTTTGCAAAAAAAGCTCGTGAGCTGCTTCTATAACGGCTTCGTAGCGTTTTTTACCCTTTTTTGAAATTGCCATTACTCTCCTTTTGGATACACAAAAATAGTATCTCTTTTAACATTTATATTTTCTTTATCGTCCGTGGCATAAGCATTTATACCTATGCTAAGTGGCGTATCCTTATCTTTATCAAGGGGAATTTTTGGAGATGATATGGTTACTATGATGCGTTGTTTTGCACCAGCTTTTATCTCGATCGGCTCACTTGGACGGACGATCTTTAGGCTTGTATCGTTTGTGTCAAAATAGTAGCTATGATCCTTTTTATCAATATTTTGAAACAAAAATGTGTAGTAGTTATGCACGCTACCATCATCTGAAATTTTATAAAGTTCACTTGTTCGGTTGATATTTAAAAGCATATTTTCTTTTTTGCCACCCATTAAAAATAGCGCACTACCAGCTATAAATAGCGCTACGCAGTAAGCAATCGTTCTAAAGCGTGCATATTTTACCTTTTGTTTTGTTTTTAAGGAATTTTCGCTAGTCCAGCTGATAAGTGATGGCAAACCAAGAGCGTTCATCGTGTGCGAGCAAGCATCAGCACAGTCAAGACAGTTTATACACTCAAGTTGCATACCTTTGCGGATGTCAATGTGTGTGGGGCAGATTTTTACACAAGCTTCACAGCCAGTGCACTGTGCACCATCTATTTTTGGCTTTTTCCATAGTTTGACATTTTTATCATAAATTTTTCCACCACGATCTTCATCGTAAATTACTTGAATGGTGTCGTTATCAAACATAACAGACTGAATTCTTGCATATGGGCAAAGATAAACACAAAAACGCTCAGCCAAGTAGCAAATATCAAAAACAAGCCAAGCCGTGATAATCAAAACCATACCGATAAGAAATTTATGTTCGGCTGGATTTTGCATGTATGTGAAAAAATCTTCTGGAGGTACAAAAAACCATACAAAGTTACAGGCGATAATAAGCGATATAAATATCCAAATAATAACCGCCAAAACCCTTTTTGGAATACTTTGCGGATCTTTTTGCTTATTTTTATAATTTGCATAAATTTTTAAAATTTTAGTTTGTATAATATCCCTAAACATATATCTAAAAATGCTTTGTGGGCAGCTCCAGCCGCACCAAATTCTACCACCAAGTGTTGTTATAAAAAATATAAATAGAAACAATATAATAAAAACAAAGGGCATTAAATAAAGTTCTTGCATATCAAAGCGAGTAAAGAGAAGATGAAGCTCTTTTTTATCAAAACTTAGTAGAAAAAAATGTGCATCATTTATCATAACAAATGGTATAACAAGTGCAAAACAGGTTATAAGAAGGTAGGTAATGTGGCGTTTTTTTGTCCAGTTTGTTATGAAATTTTGCATGATTTTACCTTTTTTGTTGTTAAAATAAAAACATTTTCATTTTATTTTAAGATTTTGATAATTATATTGCAATATGATTTAAAATAGTATAAAATTAAAAATTCTCCGATTTTGTAAATTTTAAGAAATTTTGGGTATAATCTAGCTTTTAATCTTAACTGAAAGGTGGTGGGGAGAGTGCCAGGTATTAAGGTGCATCCTAATGAGTCATTTGATGAGGCTTACAGGAAATTCAAAAAACAAGTTGATCGTAACCTTGTTGTAACCGAAGTGCGTGCAAGACGCTTTTTCGAGCCTAATACTGAGATCCGCAAAAAACAAAAGATCGCAGCTAGGAAGAAAATGCTTAAGCGTTTATACATGCTTAGACGCTACGAGTCAAGACTCTAAGACCAACAAACTAGCCAAATTTTGGCTAGTTTTCTTTATTTTTACCGCTTTTAGTTTATTTTGCAGGAGATTTTATGCAAAAGTTGCCTGTTGGCGAAGCTGCTGAGATTTTAGGCATAAGTAAAGAAGCTGTTTATAACCGCATACGACGAGGCTCGTTAAAATCAATCGAACAAGATGGCATTAAATTTGTAATAATCGGCGAGGATGCCCAAACAGAACAAAAGCCAAAAACTCAGAAAAAACCTAGAAAAACACAAGCAATAGCTAGGCAAGATAGTGAGTTTGTAAGTTTTTTACTAAATGAATTAAATGAGCTAAAAGCTCAAAATGCAAATCTACAAAGCGATAAAGAGCGGCTTTTTAAAGAAAAAGAGCAGATGTTAATCCAAAGCAAGCAAGAAATTTCAACGATTTATAAAGAGCGTGATGAAAAGCTTATGGCTTTTTTAAATGCAATGGGTCAAATTCCGCAGCTTAACAAGTCGCAAGATAGAAAATTTGAGGATGTGGTTGAGGCTGAGGTTCAAAATGATATAGAACATAAATTTGTTAATATAAATGAATATCTAAGCGAACTAAATTTAGATCAAAAAAGCCTAAAAAAGGCACAAAAAAAGATTATAAAAAATATAAATAAGTCAAAATTTATAAAATTTAAAAACGGTGTGATACTTGTAAGAAGAGATAAAAAACTAAAACAGATTATTGGAGAAAATGAGTGAAACATATTAAGAAAATAGCAACCTATGCTGCTATAGGTGGTTTTGGTGCGATAGTTATGACGGGACTTAGTGGCTGTGGCAGTTCAAATGAAAATTTTGATCAAGCCAGTGAGCAGTCTAGTGCAAGTGGTGCATTTGTTATCATAGAAGAGGTCGCAAAAGGTAAGTATAAGGTAGTCGAGGAGTATCCAGCTGGCCAAACTCGTGTTGTATTAAAAAGCCTTGATGGTACTGAAAAAGTGATGACAAAAGAGGAGATGGATGCATTAGTTGCCGAAGAAAACGCAAAGATAGATAACGGCACATCAAATTTAACCAACCCAAACGCACAGCTTAGTAGCGGCACTGGTATGGGTCTTGGCGAAGTTTTGCTAAGCTCGATAGCTGGTGCGATGATAGGTAGCTGGATCGGTAATAAGTTATTTAATAACCAAACATTTCAAAATCAACGCCAAACAGCCTACAAAAATCCAAGCGCTTATACAAGAAGTGTAAATAGTTTTAATAATGCAAAGACAAGTGCTGGCGCTCCAAAGGCAGCTGGAAAGAGCGGATTTTTCGGCTCAAGCGGTGGTTCTAGTGGCTCAAGTAGCCAGCAATCAGTTGGTGGTTGAAAAGGAAAAAATAATGAAACTACAAAAGATAGAGCCTTTAAATAAAAATTTTATGGAGCAAATCGGCTTTTCATGGCACACTGATAGCGATGAAAGTGCTTATGTGAGCGATGAGATTATCGAGGTTAGTCAAGATGAAGCGGAAGCGTATTATCAGTCGGTAAATGAGCTTTATGATATGTGCATTGCTGCTGCACAGCATATTATAGACAATAACCTTTTTCACGAAGTTGGCATACCGTTTAACCTTGTTGAGCTTGTAAAAGAGAGCTGGCAAAACGATGTTCATTGGCATCTTTATGGTAGGTTTGATTTAGCTGGTGGGATCGATGGTAAGCCTATAAAGCTGATAGAATTTAATGCTGATACACCGACAGCAGTCTTTGAGACAGCCATCATTCAGTGGGCTATGTTAAAATATAATAAAATGGATGAAAATAGCCAGTTTAACGACTTGTATTTGGGTCTTGTCGAAAATTTTAAGCGTCTTGTTACACTTAGTAAAGATACAAGTGAGTTTGAGAAATTTTATGAGGGTTGGAAAATTTTATTTAGTTGTGTTGGTGGAAATACCGAGGATGAAAATACTACTAAACTCATTGCAGCTGCGGCAAAAGAGGCTGGATTTTACACAGATTTTGCCTATGTAAATGAAGTTAGCTTCGATGATGAAGAGGGAATTTTTTATAATGGTGAAAATTATGAGTACTGGTTTAAGCTTATACCTTGGGAACAGATAGCAGTCGAGGAAGGGGAACTCGCACTTATACTAAAAAATATCCTTAAAAATCAAAAAGCCATCGTGCTAAACCCAGCCTATACGCTACTTTTTCAAAGTAAGGCTATCCTTAAAATTTTATGGGATCTATATCCTAATCATCCACTTTTGCTTCGTGCAGACGATAAAGCACTTAGTGGAGTAAAATGCGTGAAAAAACCAGTTTTTGGTCGCGAAGGGGCAAATATCTCTATCATAGAAGCAGATGGGTCTGTAAGTGAGAAAACGGATGGAATTTATGATGAGAATAGGGCGATTTATCAGGAATTTTATGAGTTTAACAAAGATGAAAAAGGACAAAGCTATCAAGCTGGAGTATTTTTTGCCTTTGAGGGGTGCGCGCTTGGCTTTAGAAAAGGTGGCCAAATTTTAAATAATACATCAAAATTTGTAGGACATTTTATAAAATGAAAAAATTAACAATCGTCTGCCTTGATGCAGATACTTTAGGAGATATCAACCTTAGTGTTTTTAATAAATTTGGAGAGTTTAAAATTTATGCTACAACCAAGCCAGATGAGCGTATAGAGCGCTTAATGGGCGCTGATGTCGTCATAACAAATAAGGTCATAATCGATAAAGATGTTATGGATAAATGTGAGCTAAAACTTATTTGTATAAGTGCTACTGGGATGAATAATGTTGATTTAGAGTACGCAAAGTTAAAAAATATCGTTGTTAAAAATGTTGCAGGATATTCTACAAATAGCGTTGTTCAGCAGACTTTTGCCTCACTTCTTGCTTTGCTTAATCAGATAAAATTTTATGATAGCTATGTACAAAGTGGCGAGTGGGTAAAAAGCGATATTTTTACAAACCTTGACGCACCTATAAGTGAGCTTGCTGGTAAAAAATTTGGCATTATTGGACTAGGCGAAATAGGTCAAAAAATAGCTAGCGTGGCGTCTGCGTTTGGTGCGAAAGTGTGCTATTTTTCAACAAGTGGAGCTAATAACAACGCCTTTTATGAAAAGCTTGAGCTTGATGAGCTTTTAAAGCAGTGCGATATAGTTAGCATTCATGCTCCGTTAAATGAAAAAACAAAAAATTTAATAGGCGAGCACGAGCTAAATTTGATTAAAAATGGTGCTATTTTAATGAATTTTGGTCGCGGTGGTATAGTGGATGAAACATATCTTGCTAAAGCCATAGATGAAAAAAATTTAAGAGCGTGTCTAGATGTGCTTGAGATTGAGCCGATGATAAAAAATCATCCTTTATTAAGTATAAAAAATAAACAAAACTTAATCATCACACCACATATTGCGTGGGCTAGCAGTGAGGCAAGAGCGACTTTGATAGCCAAAATAGTTCAAAATATAGAAAATTTTATAAAGGAAAATGATGGCAACTGAACATAGTTTTGATATAAGTGCGAGTGTGGATATGATGGAGGTTAAGAATGCCTTAGAAACCGCTAAGAAAGAGCTTGCGGCAAGGTATGACTTTAAAAGTGTAGTGGCTGAAATAGAGCTAAATGAAAAGGAAAAGACCGTCACGCTTTTAAGCTCAAGCGATAGCAAAGTTGATGCTTTAAAGGATATTTTAATCTCAAAACTAATAAAACGAAATATTCCGCCAGTTGCGATATCTGAAAGCAAACGAGAGAGCGCAAGCGGAGGAAATATAAAAGCTATTTTGAAGCTAAATGATACGCTTGATGGCGAAAATTCTAAGAAAATCACAAAAGCCATAAAAGATGCAAAACTAAAAGTAACAGCTAGCATAAGAGGTGAAGAGGTGCGAGTGGTTGGTAAAAGCATTGATGATTTGCAAGAGTGTATACGCATAGTAAAAGGGCTAAATTTAGAGCTTCCGCTAAGTTTTAAAAATTTAAAATAACAAAGTCTGGGCGAGCTTTAAAATTTCGCCCAAAATCTATAAAAGGACAGATATGCAACTTTACGCCACACTTGAGGTAAGATATAAAAATTTTATCACAAATATCGCTAAAAATGAGATAGTCTATGCTTTGCGTGACCCAAAAAGCGGCACATATGCAAATTGTCCTTCAAATGAATTTCAGAGCGATGATGGCCCTGCGTGTGAAGTGGTCGTGTTTTTCTCAAGCCAAACATTAGCAAAGGCTTGTGCTAAACAAGAGTGGGCAGAGTATGAAATTTGCGGCTTTGATCTGGCTGAGTTTTTGGAGAGTTGGTGTGCCTCTATTTCTCAAAACAATGCCGTTTTGGGTATAGACTTTGATGCGAATTTGTATGGATTTGAAGCTGATGCGTTAGAGCTTGTTCTTGATGTTATAGATGAGCTAAAAAGGCAAGAAAAAAGCATTGAGTTACAGGATTTTGAAAGCTTAGATGAGCTTAAAGAGCAGGTAAAAAGCTGTTTTTAATATATATTTAGGTATTCTACCAAATTACATTATTTAAATAAAGCTTATTAAGGATTATTAGTTATGGGAGTTAAAAATATCATAGAGAGCTTTGCTGTTGCTTACGCGCACAGGTCGATTCAAAAATCTCTCTATAATGAGTTTAATATAAATATTTTAGATGAAAATCAAATTTACACAAAGAGACCAGACCCGCAAAAAAGCTATATGCTTTACGCCCATGTGCCATTTTGCCACACTTTTTGCCCGTATTGTTCGTTTCATAAGTATCACTATGAGCAAGAGCTTGCAAAAATTTACTTTGAAAATTTGCGTTGCGAGATGAAGCAGGTAAAAGAAGCTGGCTTTAAATTTAACTCACTTTATGTTGGTGGTGGAACTACGCTTATAAATGAGCCAGAGCTTGAAAAAACATTGATTTTGGCAAAAGATCTTTTTGGTATCACTGAAATTTCAGCCGAAAGTGATCCAAATCATATCTCGCCAGAGAGCTTGAAGCGTTTTAATGGGCTTATAGATCGTTTAAGTGTTGGTGTGCAAAGCTTTGATGATGATACATTAAAAAAAGTCGGTAGATATGAGAAATTTGGTAGCTCAAAAGAGGTTCAAAGTCGCCTAGAAAAGGCACTAGGACTTATACCAGTTATCAGTCTTGATTTGATTTTTAACTTACCAAATCAAACTAAACAACAGCTCATAAATGATATAAATATCTCAAAGCAGATAGCACCAGAGCAAATAACACTCTATCCGCTCATGAAATCAGAGCTTACTCGTGATAATATCGCACGCTCTTTGGGTGTTTCAAGTGTTGATAATGAGCGTGAGTTTTATGAGATTATCGTCGATGAGTTTAAAAAAGGTGGCTACTCACAAAATAACGCTTGGGCTTTTTCTAGAAATGGCTGTGATCATCTGCGTGATGAGTATGTTGGCTCAAACCACGAGTATTTGGGCGTTGGAAGTGGGGCATTTAGTTTTTTAAATGGTGAGCTTGTTATAAATGCTTTTAATCTTCTTGAGTATGGGCGCAGGGTTAAAGCTGGCGAAAATACTGTTATAGCAAAATGTGGTTTTAGTAAAAAAGAGCGGTTAAAATATATCTTCTTAACAGAGCTTTTTGATGGCAGTGTCAATATAAAAAATTACAATCAAAATAACGCTGCAAATCTCTACAAAGATCTATTTTTGGAGATAAATTTATTAAAAATGGTTAATGCTATATATGAGGAAAATGGCTGTATAAAGCCGACTTTTTTTGGTAAATATATCTGCGTTGTGCTGATGCGCGACTTTTATGCTGGTATGGATAAGGTTCGTGCGATATTTAAAGATGATGCTAGGATTAAGCGAGGTAAAAATTTACACATCATGAGTGAAAATACTGAGGTTGATTTTGAGCAAGCTATAAGCCGTCCAAAGGTTGCGATTTAAGCTAAATTTGAGTAAAATCAAAGCAAAAAAAGGAGCTAAATGAAATTTCTAAATGCCTTTTTTGTCGGCTTACTTCTTACATTTGCGGTTGCTTTTGTGGTATTTACTGGGCTTTTTAGTGGATACTTTAAACACTATGGTATAGATGAGTATTTTAACGCAGTTTTTGTAGATAATGTCCCATTTTTATGGCTTTTGCCAGTTGGATTTGTAGTGGGGTACTTTATATTTTATACTCCATTTAGAAAATTTTCAAGAGTTGTTTATGTACTAGTTCTTTTAGCTTCTGCGAGTTTGTGGCATAGCGAGCTTGGTCGTAAATTTGGAGAAATGCTTTTTATGAGCGAGATAAAAAATGTAAGCGTGTCTGAAAATGTTAGTATAAATGCAAGAGAAATTTATAGCGGACGAACAAAGATATACCTGCTCAAAGATGATGAGCAGGTATTAAAGATCAAAAGATAACTATTCAGTGTATTTTAGCTCAATCTCTTTTTGATTTTTGCCAGGTGTTAGATAGCCCATACCTCTATGAAATGCAAGATCTATGCCCTCGGAGTTTGTAAGGCGTATGCCGTTGGCTGAGATATCATTTTTTAGGTTATGTTTTTTGCCATTTGCATCTATAAATACCGCAGTATCAAAGTAATCGCTTGAAGTAACACTTACTTTATAGACTGGATTTTTGACAGCTGTAAATAGGATAGTCTGAGACTCTTGTGCCATTTTAGCTGCAGTTTTTGTCTCTTTGTTTGTTTCACTAATAGCACAACCTCCTAAAAGTGCGATCACGCCAAGCGCTAGTAAAAATTTTTTCATAACATCTCCTTGTTTTAAATTTACTAGATTATGCCTTAAAATTGTAAATCTTCAGGCAATGATAGTTAAAATTTTTAATTTAGACTAAGATTTTCCTAATCGCAAGACTTGCTAAATTTAGTCCAAAAACTGCCGTTACACCCATAAAGCTACCAAGCTCACGACATCTTGGAAGCTCTGTGCTAAATACAACATCAAAGTCACCATTAAAGCCAGATTTTCGTAGCTCATAGCGGTATTTGCGAGCAAGTGCATCATTTGTCGTTTTCCACACGCTTGCGACCTTGACCTGCGTAGCATCTATGCGCTTGCCACCACCCATTGAAGCGATGAGTTTATCCTTTGCGGCGTGCGCGATAGCTACTTTTGCGCTCATATCATCGATCGCATCGATTACTAAGTCAAACGGCGAGAAGTCAAAATTTGCTACAAATTCTGGCGTTACAAGCTCTTGTAAAGCCTTTATGCAAGGGTATCGTAGCGCAAATTCGCTAACCTTGACTGCCCCCACGGCTTCGCTGTAAATTTGGCGATTTTGATTTGTTATGTCAAAAACATCTTTATCCACGATGGTGATCTCGCCCACTCCTGCACGAGCAAGCGCATCGACGCAAATTCCACCTACACCACCTACACCAAAGACTAAAATTTTTGCTTTTTGTAGTTTATGAAAATCATCGCCAAAAAGCAAGCGCGAGCGAGTATATCGGTCTTTTGGCTCGGATTGATCTAAAATTTGATTTTTGGCTTCTGCGGGTTGTTTCAAAATTTTTGCTTGTAAATTCTTTAAATTTTCACTCATTTTCTATCCATTTTTGCAGATTTTTAAGGCTTTCGTGTGCGGTAAGATCAAGCTTTATGGGTGTTAGTGTCGCGTATCCTGCATTTATTTCACTAAGATCGCTTCGTTCCTTGCCGTCTATAAAGTCAAGCTGGGCGTTTCCTAGCCAAAAGTACTCAACTCCGCGCGGATTTTGCGCCCTTGTAGCATCCGTGCCGTAGCGTCTTCGACCAGCTGGTACGACGGCGTATCCTTTGAAATTTTTGCGTGAAACGGCTGGAATATTAACATTTAAAAGCTCTCGCTCATTAAGTGGAAATTTACTAGCTAAAATGCGCGAAATGATATTTTTGACGACATCACGAGCTAGTTCAAATCCAAGCTCGTTTAAGGAGTTATTTTTATAAAACTGTGAAAAAGCAACACTTGGAATTCCTTGTAAAACCCCTTCCATGCACGCTCCACAAGTGCCTGAATAAGTGATGTCTTCGCCAAGATTTGCGCCGTGATTTATGCCTGAGATGATAAGATCTGGCTTGCGCTTAAAAAGTGCGTGAAGTGCCAGATATACGCAGTCACTTGGTGTTGCGTCATCAAGCTTGAAAAAGCCGTCATTAACCCTAATAAATCGCAGTGGGCGCGTAAGAGTAAGCGAGTGCGCGCAGGCTGATTTTTCTTGACTTGGAGCCACGATCGTAACATTTACATTGCCAAGCTCAAGGAGTGCATCACGCAGAGCCAAAAGTCCAGCGGCTTCGTATCCATCATCATTTGTGATAAGAATTTCTTTCAAATTTTTGCCTATATTTTAAAATTTTAGACATTTTAACATAAAATTTTTATGCTAAATTGAAGCCTTGAGCTCTACGGATAATTTATAAAATTTGTTATAATACGACTTTTAGGGGGCTAAAATGAGTAAAAATTTATTTATCCTTGGCACTGGCACCGATGTTGGCAAGACTTATGCGAGCGCATTAATCGTGAAAAAATTTTTACAAAATGGCATAAATGCACTTTATTACAAGCCTGTTTCTAGCGGAAATTTACCACTTGCAAACGGCACTTTAAAGCACTGCGATATAGAGTTTGTTCGTCAGATCTCTGGACTTGAAATTTTAGCCGACGAGCTTAGCTCGTATGCGTATGAAAATGCCTATTCTCCGCATTTAGCAGTGCGCATTGAGGGCAGTCCAGTGCAGATAGACAAGATAAAAGATAAATTTAACCATCTTCAAAAATCCTGCGAATATCTGCTGATAGAAGGTGCTGGCGGAGCTGTAACGCCGCTAAATTTTAGCCTAGATGATGGGAATTTAATGCTTTTAGATCTTGTTAAGCAGCTTTGTCCGAGCGTTTTGCTGGTGGCTTCTGCTCGACTTGGTGGCATAAACGCAGCCGTGCTAACTTGCGAATATCTGCGAAATAATGGAGTTGTGATACAGGGCATCATCTTAAACCACTTTGATGAGCAAGATCCAGTCTGCGTGGATAACCGCAAAATGATAGAAATTTTATGCAAAACAAGCGTTGTAGATACCATTTCAAGTTCTCAGAAACAGCTAAATTTAGGCATTGATGAGCTAAAAAGTCTATTTGTTTAGGAGAGAAAATGGCTGAAATTTCAGACCTTGCAAGGCGTGATCTAGCCCACATTTGGCATCCTTGCTCACAGATGAAAGACTACGAAACCCTACCGCCGATTGTAATAAAAAGAGCCAAAGGTGTATGGCTGTATGATGAGTTTGATAACTCCTACATCGACATCATAAGCTCGTGGTGGTGCAACCTACTGGGACACTCAAACGAGCGTATAAACCGCGCCATAAGCGAACAGCTTGAACAGCTTGAGCATGTGATATTTGCAAATTTTACTCACGAGGGTGCGATACGCTTATCAGAGCGTTTGAGCGAGATTTTGCCTGCTGGGCTTAGTAAATTTAACTTCTGCGACAACGGCAGCTCGGCGGTTGAGAGTGCGTTGAAAATGGCGTTTCAGTATCAGTATCAAAGCGGTAAGGGCGAAAAAACTCGCTTTATGTGCCTAGACGGCGGCTATCACGGCGAAACGATCGGCGCTTTAAGCGTTGGCGCGATGGATCTTTATGCGAAAATTTACAAGCCGATGCTTATGCAAACGATCCGCATTGATGCGCCTGATTGTTATCGCTGTCCTTATGGTAAAAGCCGCGATGGTTGTGAGTGCGAGTGCTTTGAAGCGGTACAAAAGGCGTTTGAAAAACACGGCAGAACTACCGCTGCCATCATCATCGAACCGCTCGTGCAAGGTGCAGCTGGGATGAAAATTTATCCAGCTCTTTACTTGCAAAAACTACGCCAGATCTGCGATGACTATGATGTTTTGCTCATCGCTGATGAGATTGCGACTGGCTTTGGCAGGACGGGCGAGATGTTTGCGTTTGATCATGCTGGAGTAAGTCCTGATATTATGGCACTTTCAAAGGGCATCAGCGGCGGATATATGCCATTTTCGATCACGGCCACGACTCAGAAAATTTATGACGCATTTTACGACGACTACGAAAGGGGCAGGGCGTTTATGCACTCGCATACTTATAGTGGCAATCCGCTTGGCTGTGCCGCAGCAAATGCCGTGCTAGACGCCTTTGAACAAGAAAATATACTAAAAAACGCAAATCAAACAGCGCTGCTTTTATGTGAAATTTTAGCAGGTGCATTAAAGGAGCATAAAAATGTTGGCGAGATACGCTCGCTTGGGCTTATAAATGCTATTGAGCTGGTCGAAAATAGGGTGCATAAAAGTGAGCTAAAAGGGCGAGTTGGCTATGAAATTTACAAGGTCGCGCTTAAAAATGGGCTTGTACTTCGTCCGCTGGGCAATGTCTTATACTTTAATCCACCGCTAAACATCAGCCAGAGCGAGTGTGAGTTGGCAGTGCAAAGATGTGCGAAAAGTATCCGTGCCGTGCTGGGATAGCTTGTCTTTTGTATGTATGCTTGTTGATTTTATTTTGTGCCTATTTAAAGGAAAAATATGACAGCTGATGAGCTTTTATCTTACGCGGATGGTTTTAAAGCGTGCGTATTTATCGATGTTAGTGCGATGCGGACGAAAAAAGGTGAGCTAAAAAAGCGGTGGTTTAATGAGTTTTACAGATACGACGAGTTAGAATTTGAGAATTTTGCACGACAAAATGGGCTAGAGATGCCTACAACTGGGGTAAATTTTAGATAAAATTTGACATTTTTCACATTTTTTCAACATTTCTCCCACAAATTTTTACCTTACTAAATGCCTAAATCTAGGGATTTAAATGTATATATACTTTTTATATTGTACCAAAGTACAATTGACAAAGCCCCCCCCCATTTAGCTATAATCGTCAAAAATTTAAATCTAAGGATAAATAATGGCAACTCAAGTTGGTGTTATCAAACAAATTACAGGCAAGGTTGTAGCAGTTAATGCTAATGGCGCAGAGAGAATTTTGCAAGCTGGCGATGCACTATTTTTAGGTGAGGTTGTTAAAACCGCAGCAGGTGCAAGTGTTCAAGTTTCAATGGATAATGGTAAAGATCTAAATATACTTGAAAATGATACTGTTACAATAGATCAAAGCACTAGTGTAAATTTTAGCTTTGGTGGTGACGCGGTAGCTGATCTTAGTGATTTACAAAAGGCTATCTTAGCTGGTGAAGATCTAACACAACTTGAAGAGACTGCAGCTGGCGGCGCACAAGGTGGTGGCGGTGACGCTGGCGGTACTGGTATGCTAAATGAAAGCTACTTTGTTCAAGGTGGTCATGAAAGTAATGTTTATGGGGATGGTAGGAATGTTGGTGTTGGCAATGCATTTGAATTTTCAAATCCTATTAATTCGATAGGCACGGCAAGTAGTGGTTTGGATACATCAATAGTTGATACAACACCTCCAAC
>NZ_JAXUAA010000012.1:0-19066 GCF_050586305.1 Campylobacter australis
TAATATAAGTCTATATTTCAATATATAAAAATTAAGATTTACTAATCTAAAAAAGAGATACTTTTACTTTATTGTCTATCTATATATTTAGTATTTATCTTTTTAGTATGTAAAAATTTAAAAATATAAAATACTAAATATATTAATATAAACTTAAAAATATATTTTTTATTATAAAAAATGATTTTTATAAAATAAATTTTGCAAAAAATATATAAATTTTGATAAATTTCTCATCTTTTCAGTAAAATTTAATAAAAATCGTATTATTATTCATTAAATCAATCATAAATAAAATATCTAGTTTTATTTTAAAAGAAAGGAAGGTTCTTATGGAGTTTTTGGTTTTAACTTTAATCTTCATCTCGGCGTTTTTACTCTTGTTTAAACCTGAGAAGCGGGCATTGGCGACTGGGCTAGCCATAGCCAGTGCAGTTATCTCCATCGCGATGGAGTTTTATGTAAATTTGTGGGTCGTCGTGCCTATTGGCAACTATTAAGGGGGGAGAAAATGCAAAATTTATCGCTAAATAACGATGAACAAAATTTCTTTAATATGATGTCACTTGCGGCTCTTGCACTCATCGCCTTGCCAGTTGGTATAGCTTGTATCGTTCTTGGATTTGGCATGGGGGATAGTCCGTGCATTATGTGTTGGTCAGAGCGCATAACGATGATATTTATCGCACTTATCGCGCTTTTTATCGTCCGTTATGGTCCAAAGCGCACCTATCTTGCTGCACTTATTTTAATGACTTGCCGTGGGCTTTATAATGGTTTTATTCACTATAGCATTGACGGCACATTTGGTGGATACCTTGATATCAAGCAAGGCTTTGGTATTGAAATTTTAGGTGCACATACGCAGTTTTGGGTAATGGTCGTAAATTTCTGCGTCCTTATATTTTTATCGCTTATTATATTGTTTGGTAAAAATTTGGGCGAGATAATGGCAAAAAGCGAGCGTGGCGAATACGGCAAATTCGTGCCATTTTTACCAGTTGGTAAGATCGCTACGATGGTTTTTGTAGTTATCGTTGGAGCAAACTGCATCCAAGCCTTCATCACATCTGGTGTACCACCATACCTTGGATCATCAACACCGCCAAGAATGAGCCTAGATCCTAGCAAGTGGTTCTGGGAGAAAGATCACTGGGAGAGCGCATTAGATTACAAATTTGACTGGAACCCAGAGCTTCCAGACCTGCCAAAATAAGGAGTAGAGAATGAAAAAAATAATATACACAACACTCTTAGCAACTCTTGCTTTTGGCTTTGAGTTTGATATGGATAGTAAAAACGGAGCGTTTGAAAACATCAAAATTTTAACGCCAAGCAGCAGTTTAGTGCTAAAAATGCAAAACAACAACCCTATAACTGGGGCTGACTATGACGAGGGTAAAAAGCAGTTTGCACTCTGCTCTTTGGAGAATGAATTTTATATAGCAGACGAGAATTTAAATCCACAAAGATATGCACAGCACGACCGCCACTTTATGCTTGAGCTTGAAAAGACAGTGGGGGTTACTTGGTATAAAGGTGCTGTTGGAATGATAAGCTATAACAAATCCTTTGTCTTTTATGAGCCAGTCGATGGGCTGAGCAAAGAGGAGCAAAACGATCAGTGGCGACACATGCTAGCTGGCTGGGATAAATTTAAGCTTAGCGAGGACGGCAAGGGTCGCTTTTCAACGCTTCGCGCAAAACAGCAGTACATTTTGGGCTGGGAGTATGATGCAGCAAGTAATAGATTTGTAACCGCATCAGTGCCAAACGATGTTCGCCCAAGCTGGAGTATAGCTGTGTTTGATGGCAGTGATAAGATGATTTTAGAGGAGTATGTGCCTGCTGTGAGTGAAAATTTAAAGCTAAAAGACGGTAAGGATATTTCAAACTATTATATAACTGGCATGGATTTGCAAGGCGACGATTTATATCTGCTTAGCAAAAATTACTCAACGATTTTGAAGTTAAATTTAAAAACAAAACAGATTGAAGATGCGGTGGGTTTTGATAATATCGCAAACCCGAGAGCCCTAGCGATAAAAGATGGCAAATTTCATATCTTTGCCCGCGAGGGAAGTGACAATAAAGTCTATATTTTTGATATGAAATAACCTTAAAGAAGGAGAAAATATGCAAAGACGCTCATTTTTAAAAGGTGTTGGAGCTGGTGCTATCGTAGCTGGCACCTCCCCGAGCCTGTTTGGCATGGAGCAGTTTGAAGTAGATTTTAACCCAAAATCCTACAAAAACGAAAATGGCGTGGAGTATCACTATCTGACCTGCCCTAGAAACTGCCGAGACGCCTGTTCTATGATCGCAGAGGTCAAAGATGGTAAGATGGTAAGTATCAAAGGCGATCCAAAGCACCCGCTTACGCAAGGCACGGTCTGCGTTAAGGGTCATACCTACGCCATGCACCTATATAATGCCGACCGCATTATGTATCCGATGAAGCGCGTAGGCAAAAAGGGCGAGGGCAAATGGGAGCGCATCAGCTGGGATCAAGCGCTAAAAGAGATTGCTGCAAAGCTAACTGAGATAAAAGAGAAATTTGGCGGTGAAGCACTGACCGAGTTTGTCTATTCTGGAAATGAAGGACACATCTCAAAGACAATCGCGCCGGGAAATTTCTTAGAAAAATATGGTGCAACAAGACTTGTTCGCAACCCATGTGACTGGCCAAGATATGCTGGCACTCCAAGTGTTATCGGCACTGATTTTTCAAAAGATGCTCTTGAAGTTGATGAGAGCGATATGTATATCAGTTGGGGCTCAAACGAAGCTTATACTGCGGTGCACTGGGTAAGATTTGCCCACCGTGTTAAAAAAAGAGGCGGCAAGATCATCGTTATAAACTCAGTTCGTGTGCCACTGGCAAATCAAGCTGATATGTTTATCCAGCTTCGTCCATCAAGCGATCCAGCCTTTTGTCTAGCGGTTTGCAAGGTGCTTATAGAGGAGGATCTTTATGATCACGAATTTGTAGAAAAATATACAATGGGCTTTGACGAGCTTGTTAAAGAGTGCTCACTTTATACTTACGGCGAGTTGGCTGCGATGTGTGGTGCGAGTGTAGATCAGATTAAGGTATTTGCTCGTGAATACGCTCACGCAAAGGCACCAGCCATTATGCACGGAGATGGCGGTCAAAGACACTTTAACGGCGCAAGGCTTGTTCGTGCGGTTACATTCTTGCCAGTTTTGGTTGGCTCGCTGACTAAGCTTGGTGGCGGACTTTTCTGGGCCTATGTGCATGTGAAAGGCTGCTTTAACTTCGCAAACTGCATGCCAGATCTATCACCAAAAGACAAAGACGGCAATAAGATAGAGCGTCAAGAGATAAGTTATATAGAATTTGGCAAAGGCATACAAAAAGAGGGAGCAACATATCTTGACAAGCCAGTTCCAGTGCCGATAAAAGCCTGTATCCACTACAACTCAAATTTAATGGTAACTGCACCAAATACAAATTTGATTAAAAAACGCATTATGGACGATGACTTTTTCTTAGTTGTTATTGATCCATATGACATTGACACTTGCGATTATGCTGACTATGTGCTTCCAGGCGTTACATTTATGGAGAGCGAAGATATACAAAATGACCAAATTTCAGGCTATGTCTGCTACAACGCCCAAGCGGTTAAGCCACTTGGTGAAGCTAAGACAAATTTAGAGTTCTTTAACGCTTTAGCAAAAGCTATGGGTTATACAGA
The DNA here is from genome assembly GCF_050586305.1 of Campylobacter australis. Classification (NCBI taxonomy): domain Bacteria; kingdom Pseudomonadati; phylum Campylobacterota; class Epsilonproteobacteria; order Campylobacterales; family Campylobacteraceae; genus Campylobacter; species Campylobacter australis. The sequence goes on from NZ_JAXUAA010000012.1 coordinate 3,723, forward strand.
AGAGTGCTTTAATTGGGATAGTGAGACGGTTTGTCGTCGCTTTTTAGATACAGAATTTGCCAAAAAGCAAAATATCACTTACGAAAAGCTAAAAAGTGTTGGCTGGATCAAGCCATTTAGGACGCCAGAGACGATGAAAGATCAGTTCCCTTACTATCCTTATGCACCAAAAGATAAGCTAGTATTTGGAACTGAAAGTGGCAAAGCGGAGCTATACTCTAAGACCTTTAAAGATGCTGGTTATCATCCTGTAATTGATTTAAATGACGATTGGGATTATTACAATGAAAAATACGGCAAAGACTATATTAAAAAGTATCCGCTTTATTTTATGACGCCAGGAACACAGCTACAAGATAACTCAAACTGGGGAAATATGCCATATATCATCAAGCGTGTCATCGTAAAAGGCAACGCTGAGCTGTTTATGACAAAAGAAGATATGGATGCTCGTGGTATCAAAAACGGCGACACGGTTGAAGCTACAAACGAAAAGGGAACAGCGGTATTTACAGCTGTTGAGACATCTCAGATGAAACCTGGAATTTGCTATGCTTGGAATAATATCTGGGTAAAAGTAACCAAATCTCGCACAGGAGCAAATATCCTTTGCTCTGATGGCGTTAGCGACTTAGGTAATGGCTCGACATATACAGCAAGTTTTTGCGAAGTAAGAAAAGCCGCAAAACAGGAGGCATAAAATGCAAACAAAGAGAAAATTAGGATTTTTATTTGACTACAACTTTTGTATCGGTTGCAAGGCGTGTGAAATTTCTTGTCAAGTTTATCACAACCAACATCCAGATATAAACTGGCGACATGTTGATATGATGCTTATCCATGAAGATGGCATAGAAAAGGAAGTTTTCATCACCCACTCATGCCACCACTGCGACAATCCGGCTTGTATGGATGTCTGCCCTGTTGGCGCATATGAAAAGTTAGAAAACGGTATCGTCCAGCCACTTCACGACAAGTGCATAGGTTGCGGCTACTGCTTGCTTGGCTGTCCTTATGGTGCGATCACAAAAGGCTTTGACGGTAAAGCACAAAAATGCAACCTTTGTGCTGAAAGGATCGAACGAGGCGAAGAGCCAGCGTGTGTGGCAGGATGTCCGTGTAGCGTGCTAAAACTAGAAGATAGTGATGTTAGCGACAGCGCTGGAATGAGTAAGGAGATGCCAGGCTTTAAGCACTTCTTTACCAAGCCAAATGTTCGCTTCTATCCAAGAATGAAACGCAACAACTTCATTCACTAAAAGGATAAAAGATGCAAGTTTTACAAAATAGCCTTGTGATAGAAGATATCTTGCGAAGGGTTTTTTTAGCAAATTTTGATGAACAAAATTTAGTTCAGATTTGCGAGTTGGCAGATGGTTTGGAGTCAAAATTTCAAAATCACACCTTTATCGCTGAGCTTAAAAAATGTAACCAAAACAAAGAGCTAACAGACGAAGCAAGATACGAATACAACACGCTTTTTGTAGGTCCTCGCCGTCCAAAAGCACTGCCTTATGAGTCGGCTTACTTTGACTACAAAACGCTTTTTGGGGCACACACGATGGAAGTTAGAGAAATTTATAAACAGGCTGGGCTTCGCGTTGAGGCTGAGAAATTTGATAAATTTCCAGATGATTTTATCGGCTATGAGCTTCAATTTTTGTATTTTCTAAGCTTTCAAGCACTTGGCTTTTTGCAAAACGAGCAACAGGAGAAATTTTACGAGTGTCTAAGACAAAAAGCTGAGTTTATCGATACACATCCTAGTAAATGGTTTTTAGAATTTGCTAGCAGATGTGGCGAAAATGCAAAGCTTGACATTTGGAAGGCTTTTGCTGAGTTTTTACCGCTTTATTTACAAGATGAGCAGGTAAATTTAACCAAAATTTTGGCAATTGCTAAATAAATTAAAAAGGAAATAAGATGCAACAAGAAACTTGGGGATGGCTGATTGTCATCTATCTATTTTTAGGCGGTCTTGGTGCTGGAGCATTTTTGTGTTCAGCTCTGGCTTACAAAGGCGTTTTTGGAGCGATAAATGAGCGATTTTATAAATTTGGCTTTTTACTTGCCCCTGTCGCTGTTATCGTTGGAACGCTCTTGCTTGTCTTTGACTTAGCGCCAAGCGCAGCGATAAATCCATTTAAAATTTTGCAACTTTACACTGCGCCAACTTCGATGATGAGCATCGGTACATATTTGCTTACATTTTTCATCATCGTTAGCCTTATTGTGCTTTTGCAGATGAAAAGTGGCAAAATTTGTAGTCATATTTTAGCTCTTGGGTCACTTTTGGCTCTTGGCGTTATGGGATATACTGGACTTTTGCTTTATGTTGTTAAGGCGATCCCGCTTTGGGCTAGTGTGTGGCTACCGATACTATTTACAATCTCAGCTATATCAACTGGACTTAGCGCAAATGCTATTACTACACTAAATGCAGGGCATAACCTGACTCACGGTGTGCATAAATTTCATACCTATCTAGTTGCGCTTGAGATCATCGCTGTAATTATGCTATTTGCAGTAGTTAGTAACGAAGCAGCAGGATATACTAGTGTCAAGGCTATCACATCAGGAGCGTTGGCGCCTGTGTTTTGGATAGGATTTGTCGTGCTTGGTTTAATGCTTCCACTTATCGGTGGTGCTGATGTGTTCTTTGGCTCAAAATGTGTAGCCACAGCAAATGGCACATCATGCCAAGCAACAGATGCAAAAGGCAGTATTTTAAGTGAAATAGGCGTTCTTATCGGCGGATTTTGCCTAAGAGCGATTATAATTTTTGGAGCCTTTTACATCTTTTAGTTTTTGCCCCCTCCTTTAGTTTAATTTTTAAGCCAGATATTTTGTCTGGCTTATTTTATTAAATAATTTTTTAGTATTTTAAATTAAAAAAATTTTTATTTTTTTAATTAGTTTTTAAATTTAATTTTACTAAAATTTGACATAATATTTCTGCAAAATAAAGGAGAATAAATGCAAATTTTAGATCAAAATAAAATACTAGTTTTATTTGTAACCTGTGGAATAATACACTCTAATCTTTTGAGCGCAAATATATCTACGCAAGGAGTTCTAGGTGATATTCAAAGCTGGGAAACATCTGAATATAAAAGTTATTGGGGGCTAGAAAAAATAAACGCTTCAATAGCATATGCCATTGGTGCAAATGGAAGCGGTGTCAAACTTGGCATAGTTGACTCTGGTATGTTTTTATCACATCCTGAATTTTTAGGAGATAGAATATCTGCCATCTCTACAAATGGCAATTATTTCTTTGATGGTATGCGTTACCCAGATGCAGAAGTTGGAAATACAGATGTCTTAAAAGATAGACAAAATAAAGCAAAATTTCAAAAAGATGAGAAATTTAGTACAACAGGTAACTGGATAAAGGGCATAAATGATTCTCATGGAACTCATGTTGGTGGCACAATAGCAGCAAATCGTGACGGAAAAGGTATGCACGGAGTTGCCTGGGGTGCAAATTTAGTATCTGCAAATACTGGTGGAAGCGATGGGATGACATATGGACCTACTCAAGATTATGGTTATTTTAGTACTGTTTATCAATCACTTGCAAGTAGTGGAGTTAGAGCTATAAACAATAGTTGGGGAGCAAATAGAAAAGTAAATTCATCTTTTAGTGGTGCTCTTGGATTTACACAAGGTGAAAGCATTCCAGCAAAACCAAGTGATTATTTATATATTAAAGATTTAGATAATGCGAAAAAAGCATATTATCAGTTTATGGTAGTAGGACATAAGACTTGGTTAGATGCCGCTTATGAGGTTGCGGCAAATAACAAAATTATACAAGTTTTTACTGCTGGTAATAGAGATAAAATGCAAGAATCATATACCAGAGCGATGTTGCCATACTTTCGTCCAAATATAGAAAATTTATGGATAAATGTTACAGGTTCTACAGGTTCTGATTCACAAAGATTTAATATGCCTGGCCATTCAAAGTGGTGGAGTATAGCAGCGCCTAGTGAAAAAATAAATTCAACAACCGTAAGTGAAGATGGTAAAGATGGGTATGATCAATGGGATGGCACATCAATGGCAGCACCGCATGTTACAGGCGCTTTAGGCGTTATAATGTCCAGGTATACATATATGTCAAATGAACAAATTCGTGATGTTATGTTAACAACTGCTAGACAGATACAAGATTCTTTTAAAACAAGATCGGATGGAAGAAAAATACTAATTTCAGAATTTAAAGAGCTTGGAGTGCCAAATGAAAAATGGGGTTGGGGTATAGTTGATATAGGTAAGGCCATGTTTGGTCCTGGACAATTTTTAGGTAAATTTCATATTGTGATGAATAGTAATGACATATGGAGTAATGACATATCTGATGTGGCCTTAAAAGCAAGAAAAGCTGAAGACGAAAAAGATAAACAAGAATGGAAAATAAAAAAAGAAGAGCTTGATCTTAAAAGAAAAAATGGTAATCTAAGCAAAGAAGAAAGTATAGAATATGATATACAAACAGCAAGAGAAATGGCTAGAAATGAAAGAGAGGAGATAAATTATCAAGGATATCTTATTAAAAGTGGAAAAGGCACTTTAACTTTAACTGGAACAAATACATATACAGGAGATACGATAATAAATGGTGGTAAAATAATAGCACTTAATCAATCTTTATCTAGCAGTAATGTTATAGTAAATAATGGTGGTTCACTTCAAATAGAAAAAGAACTAATGACAAAAACCGTAACTACTAAATCCAAATACAATCAAGCATATGTTTTTAAAGATATAAAAACAAAGAGCATGCCACAAAAGATAAATGCCATAATAAACCAAGGTGGCAGATTTGTCTTATCTAAGACAGATAGTGAAAATGTAAATGTAAAATTTGAAAATGGTTCAATTATTGGCATTTCACCAGAATTTGATGAACTTATTTTGTTAAGAAAGGATGCAACAAAGACAAAAAACTATTCTACAAGTGGTGAATTTAAGGGATATGACAATGCTTTAGTAGATGATTATGCACTTTTTAGTCTTATAAAGAATTTTAGTAATAATAAGCTTTCAATAGAGCTTAAAAAAGGCATTGACATAGTTGATCTTGCTGGTTCAAAAAATGAAAATATTATAGCTTCTGTTATACAAAATTCTGAAAATTTCAAGCATACTTCTATATCAAATACTGTATTTAGAGCCGCTTCAGCTACAAATACTATTCAAACAAGCGATCTTTATAGGAATTTCTTATTTGCTACCACTCAAGAGGCAAAAGATACACTAAAAACATTAGCAAATGAATCAAATTTTGCAGCTCAAAATTCATCAATAATAAATACAATTTTATTAGAAAATTCTATTTTAAAAGATAGTGATTTAAATCGTATTGTTAAGCAAGAAAATGGTGTTTCGTTTTGGACTGATACATTTGCAAACAAGATATCTTATAGAAAGATTAGTGCGAAATCAAAATCATACTCACAAATATTTGGTGCAGATTCAAATATAAATGAGAATATAAAAATAGGTGCTTTAATAGGGTTAGAAAAAATGGATACTAGTATGCAAGGAAAAGATGAGTATAAAAATCACAGTTCAAAATTTGGATTTTATACAAAGTCTAATTTCAGTAATTTATTAATAAATGCAGGAGTTATTTATGCAAATACTGATCGCAAAAAGCAGCCAACATCAATAATTATTAATCATATATCTTCACAAAGAGTTAAGAGTAAAGAAAAAACATTACTAACATATGCCAATGCTGGATATGATTTTGCACAAAACAATATCTCTTTGAGACCACATGTTGGAATTAGTTATATAAATTCAAAAATAGATGGAATGAATGAAAAAGTAGGACCATATAATATTGGTATTTATAAAGATAGCAGAGATTTGGGATTTGCTACTATTGGCTTAAATACACAAGCTCAAATTAAAAAACTTGTAGTAAATGCAAATTTTCTATATGGACATTTTTTCAGCCAAAAAAGCCCAGCTTTAAGAATTAATTTAGCTGATGCTGGATTTGCAGATCTGAAGGGCGAAGAACTTAGAGATATTGGCTCTATTGATTTAGGATTGGGTTTTACAGTATTTAAAGACGCTACTGTAAATTTATCTTATGTAGGAGTTTTAGGGGATAATATCAAATCAAATGGATTAAATATCCAATTTAAGTTATTCTTTTAACTTATTTAGCAAAAATTATTATTAGGTAAGATATAATAACATCTTACCTTGCCATTTTGTCGTTTGGAGAAATTTTGAAATTTAGTGAGTTTAAAGAGCAAAATATCGCAAACTACGGCTTTTTTGAAGCTGAGGAGCGAAGTCATAAGGAGTTTATCCGCCTTTCGTTTAACGAGTTTTTATCTGCTGGAGGCAATACTTCGTGGCAACTTAACATAGATGAAAAAAGGTTAAACTCATATCCAAATTTTACCCAAAAGCATCAAATTTGTATCTCGCACGCTAAATTTCAAAATGCCTTTTTTCAGTTTAGGATATGTTGTGAAAATACGACAAATTCGCTTGGATACAGACTTTTTACAGCACTTAGTCCTGATGTTTTAGACCTTGTGAGTGAAAATATCGCAAAGAGTGATGAGATAGCTATGATACTAAAAGAAGGGCTTTTGGCTAAGTTTAGCTTTATCTCAAAGTGTGGATGGTGGATAACAGATACTTGGCGTGATCTTTACACGATAAATAAACAAAGTGAGAGCGCTAGCTTTATAAAAGAGATCATAAATGCTAACTTTAGCACTTCTATGCTTGAGGTAAATGAGCTTTTACTTAGCGCGCAAAATAGTGGCGAGCTAGATGAGATAATGGCAAAATGCAAGACCTTTGGGTAGAAATTTTAAACAAAAAATAGTAAAATAGCTGGCTTAAAGGAGAAAAATGAGAAATTTTAACCTTAGTCAAATTTCACAAAAGCTAAAATTTTGTCTATCGCTACTTTTAAAGATTAAAGACAAAGAGCTAATGCACTACGCTTCAAGCCTTAGCTTTCACACGATACTTTCGATAATCCCTGTGCTTTTGGTATCGTTTTCTATATTTACGCAGATGCCTAGTTTTGGGATATATTATGATAAGATAAAGGAGTTTATATTTTCATCGCTTTTGCCAAGCAACCAAGAGATGATCACTGAATATATCGAGAAATTTCTTGCTAATAGCTCCACTCTTGGCATGCTAGGACTTGGCGCTATCATCTTTACTTCGCTTATGTTTTTTATGGACTATGAGTATATTATCAATAAAATTATGCGTTGCGAAGGGCGTGGGTTTTTCCGCTCGCTTAGCGTGTATTGGACGCTGATAACGCTCGCTCCTATCGGACTTGGGCTTAGCTTTTATCTATCAAATTTACTTCAAGAACTACTAAACTCGACCCAATACACAAGCTGGATAAATTTTTTAAGCATTTTTCCATATTTTATCATCTGGGTGATATTTTGTATCACATATCTTATCTCGGTTAGCCGTCAGATAGCACTTAAAAATGCGCTATTTAGCTCATTTATCGCATCATTCATCTGGTATCTTGGTAAGAGTATTTTTGTATTTTACGCGGTAAATAACAAGACTTATTTAAGCGTTTATGGCTCATTTTCGGTGGTTTTGCTCTTTTTTGTATGGATTTATGTATCGTGGATAATCTATCTTTACGGCGTGAAACTATGTAGCTTTTTAGAGCTTAGAGATGATGAAAAAAGGGCGATAGAAAGCTAATCGCCCTTAAATTTTAAATAGCAAATTTATTCAAATATAGCCACGACATTTTTGCCATTTTCTCTTGTGGCTATGTAAAATTTACCGTCTTTTATAGCTAGCCCATGAGCGTCGCTAGCTCCGCTAAATCCAAATACTTCAACCACTTTTCTAGTACGCGGATCAAGCTTTAATATACTTGAATACTGCTTTGAAAGCAGGTAGATAAACTCACCATTTGCATCCATGCCAGTGATGTAATAATCATCTATTGTGCGATCTTGTTTCACGCCCAAAGCCTCATCAAAGCTTGGCACAAACTCTGTTGAGAGCATATTATCACTATCGCTAAAACTTGCGATACTCCAATTTGTTTTTATGTCATCAGGCACGCTTGCTACAAAAAACTCACCATAAAATTTTGAGTGATCCCATGATAAGATAAACTGCTGTTTAGCCCGCACGGTGTAGTAGCGATCCTTAAAATCAAGTGTGAAATTTTCATACCCTTCAAGCAGATATCGCCAAGCTTTGTTGGCTTCATCTTTGCTTTGATTAGGAGCGTGTTTAAAAAACTCATAGGTTTTGTTATAGCTTATGATACCGATCGAGCCGTTAAAAAACGCTACCGATACTCCGTCTTCCATCTGTATTATCCAGTCTTTTGTACTTCGTAGGTAGGTTTTTACGCTTTGCAAGCTCTCATCAAGCGTGTAAAGTCCTAAATTTAGCGTACCGACTAAAAATGTCTTACTCTCTTCATCATAATCAAGCCCAGAAACAGGCGTATTATCATTTAGTCTTAGCTCAACCATACCCGTTTGTTTTAGCTCTTTTAAATTTTCAACCGCACCTTTTTTAAAGTCAAGCTCAAACTCATCTGCAAAAGCAAATGCAAAAAGTGTAAAAAATAATATAAACTTTCTCATCACGCTCTCCTATTTTGGCAAATTTGGAAGTTTTGGATTCCAACTCTCGCGGAAATCTATCTCTGTTTCATACCAGTGATCTAGCTCCCAAAACCACTTGCTAGGATCTAGGCTCATTCGTGATGGTGTAGCAGAGGCGTTATATGGTGGCGGACCTGCGGTGATAAAGGCTTGGACTAGGTTAAAACCCATAATCACAACAAAAACCACAACTGCAACTTTACCAAGCATAAAACTAGGCAAAACTTCGCCATATGCACCGCTTTCGCTTTTTGCCATGATTGAGCCCACATTTTTACCAAGAAGCAGTATCACACCTAAAAATAAAAATACGCAAAAATGCACCACTACGACCCAAAACTGCGTGTGAGCACCTAAAATTTCAAGCCCAAAGCCTTGCTTGATATCTAAATATCCGCCGTAAAGCCCATCAAGACTATAATGTGTAAATCCATCATAAAGTCCAAGGCAAGTTAAAAACAATATGGCTGCTAAGTATTTTACCTTAAAGCCATATCGCACTACAAGAAGTGCTACAAATGAGATCGCAACCATGCAAAATCTCTCATGCCAGCACATAATGCAAGGGCTATCTCCCATGCCAAAGCCAAGTATGATGCACGCGATACCAACAGGAAGTGCGACTAGCGCTAGTGCTGCAAGTGCGAAAAGGTTAAAAAACCACTTTTCATCATCGCCCCAAGTTTTTAGCTCATTTTGCATAGTTTCCTCCTAGAAATTTCCCATTGGCAAGACGGTAAATTTATTTACCCATGCCATCATAAAGACAAGTATTACGATACCAACGATACCAAAATTTACGACTGCGGACTTTTTTTCTGGTTTTAGCCATAAAAATAGCCCAGCGATGAAAAACATCAAAACCATGATAAATTCCATTTTAGCCTCCTATTAAGAAAGTATTTAAGATAAATATACTCTTATGAATATTAAAATTTAATAAATTTTTAAATATTTTTTTCAAAAAACTAAAATTTATCGTAGTAAAATTTAAAAAATGTATTTTTAAAAGAAATTTTATGTATTTTAAGGTCTAATTTATCAAACAGGCTGGTTCGCTGTTATATGGTGTAAGCCCATAGTCAGCTGAACTAATATCCCAAAGATCAAGGTTCGCACGTCGTGAGATGATGTATTCAAAACCCTTTTGATTAAGCTCTAAAAATATTAAAAATTCACCATCATTTTTACAAACCACACTATCAAAAAAGTGCGAAAAGTATGTGATAGCTGTATTTTCTTGATGTAGTGACTGGTTTAGCATAAGCTCTAAGTTGGATAAAATTTTAAAAAAGCTCTGTGGTTTGTCAAATCTACCAAAACGCTCGTAATATCTTGCCAAATTTTCATCGTTTAGCACGATATTTTTGGTGTAATTTTTTAGAATTTGCTCATAGATAATGCCAAAAAGCATGACCTGTGCATTTTGGTTTTCGCTTACTCTTTTTGCCCCACTTTCTTGTACTACAAAGCCATCTTTTACCTGAAATTTTTCATTTTTATAGTAAAAATTTAAATTTGAAATTTCTTGTTCAAAGCGTTTTTTGCGACTAAATGGGACATACTCAAAAACACCCATTTTCTCAAGTATTGCAGACGCTTTTATACCACCATCAAGGTCGTGTTGCATAAAGTAGCGAACAAAACTGCCTTGTTCTGCTGAAAAATCACTTAAATACTCTATCTTATCCAAGTATGCACAGCGATAAAGTTTTACAAACTCAGCATTTAGTCTAATATTTATCTCTTCTGGCAAGTCTGCATATTTTTCACTTACAGCAGTATCGATAAATTCAACTATATTCATCTGCTTATCTATCTTGTCTTTTACTATGATACTTATTGTCACCTCTTGCATCTCGCAAAGCCGTTTTATCGTATCGGTAGCACTTTTTGTTATATCGGTTTTAAATTTTTTAGCTAGATCGGATTTTTTAATATTAAGCGTAAAGTCGCCATTTTTGAGCTTATTTTGCGTATAAAGCATGTAAAGACACTGTTCATAAATTAGCAAATGAGAATATGTAAGAAATATATTTTCAACCGATATAATGTAGTAGCAACGAGTTATAGATAAACGCTTGTTGTTTGAGATAAAATTTGAGTAAAGCTTACCACTATTGTTTGGGTAAAGCTTAAAAATATCGTAACTTTCTAAAAAAATATTCTCCATTCTAGCTTCCTAAAATTTAGTTACTAGATATTATATTTTAATTTTCATTAAAAATATGTAAAATTGCACACTTAAAATAGAAGTGCTGTTACATAAATTTTAAGCTTTTTGAAAAATAAAAAATAAAGACAAGTCATAGTAATAATATTGGAAAATAATATTACTATGACTTATAGTCTATGGACATATGCTTTCTTAATTTAATATACTTTCAAATTAGCGAGGTTAAAAAATGATTAGAGAAATTTTTAGTAAAAATATCCGTAAATATCGTGCAAATTTAGGTATTTCACAAGAAAAACTGTCTGAGCTTTGCGATCTTCATCAAACCTATATAAGTAGCATTGAGTGCAATAAAAGAAATGTTTCAATAGACAATATAGAAAAGATAGCAGATGCCTTAAAAATTGAACCATATAAATTGTTCTTAAAGGATGTATAATGCAAAGAAACAGATCGCAAGGCTGGACACATGCTAAATTATCGGGACATAAAAATGAAGAAAATATTAAAAATTTACTACAAGAAAATATACAATTTCAATATGATTTTTTAAGTAAAATAGATAAAAAAGATGCAAAGATAGTTCAAATACAAATTGGAGGACTCCATGAGAGTCAAGTTAGTGGCGTTTTAGATAAACCAACAAAATCAAAAACGGATCTAAAAATAAAATTTTTAAGTGGAGAAAATGTAAAAATCTCAATCAAAAAAAGCTTGTCTGGTCAAGTTTATTTTGTTGGAGCTGAAAATTTTATTTCTATTTTTGAAAAACATTTTTATAAAATTTCAAATGAAGTTAAAAGATCTATAAGGCTATTTTGGGCTGCAGCAGAAGATGCTAAACAGATAATTAGTGAGTTTGCAGACAAAAGTAATGTAAAAATTTACAATTCTCAAATAAAACACAAAAGCCTAAATGCTAATACGCTTAAAAATTACAATGAAAATTTATATATAGGCTTACTTTCATGGTTTAAACAAAATTTAGAGCAAATCACGAAACTATCCTTTTCAATGGGAGCTGCTAGTGATGAGAGCGAATGGAGTGATTTTATTTGGTATATAAATACTTTAGGTGAAAATAGTGTGAATGAAATTTTTGATATACAAAAACTTTCTTTGGATGTTAAAAATTTACAAAATCAAGTTTTTTATGGCAATACAAATGGTGGCACGACGATACAATTACCGTTTGGTTTTGTACAATGGCATCAAGCTAAAATGCAATTTCATCATAACTTTGATAAGATTAAAAAGATTACTTCATAGCTTTTAGCATCTGTTTTGCTATTGCAAGTGATAGAAGTGGAGGAACAGCATTGCCTATACTTAATCTTTTTGTGCTATCGGAGCCATAAAATTTATAATCATCCGGAAAACTTTGAAGTCTAGCGCCCTCTCTTATGCTCATGGCGCGTGAGTCTCTTGGGTGTATGCACCTACTTGATGATGGGCATGCAAAATTTCTTGTTATGGTTGTTGATGGTCTATCCCACCATAGCTTGGCATAGGTGTTAGCATATCCACTTTTGGGTCGAATATGTTCTGGTAAATCATCTTTACTTTGACCATCTTTTAGAGTTTGCATTATTTTTATTAGATGTTCACCATTTTTTGGTGCAGTATGTTCTGTTAAAATTTCACTATCTTTTCTTACAAATTTTAAAAATTCATTACTAGATGAGCCAATATATTGTTCACTCTTTTCACCACTTTTTAAGATTGGCAAGTCACAAAAGGCATCTTTTAATGTTATAAAATTTTTTTCATTATGCGTTGGAGTTGGGTATTTAAATAAATTTTTCCCTAAAAATCCAACTAAAAATACACGCTCTCTAAACTGAGGCACTCCAAAATTAGCAGCATTTAAGACTTTAAATTTGAGTTTGTATCCAATATCTGCAAATTCATTTTGTATTTTTTCAAAAAGCCTTCCTTTATCCATACTTAAAATTCCAACTACATTTTCAAAAATAAATGCTTTTGGTTTTAGAATTTGCAAAATTCTTTTATACTGTAAAAATAAATTTGCCCGTTCATCCATTTGGCGCTTGCCAAGTGTAGAGTATGACTGGCACGGCGGACCTCCAACGATAATGTCAATATTTTGATCATTTAAAATTTCATCTAGTAACTTTTTGTTAATGTCACAAATGTTGCAATTTAACATCCTTACTTCAGGGTAATTAAGCATATAAGCTGTGGCAATATCTTTTTCTATCTCATTTGCAGCCAATATTTTAAATTCATTCATCTTAGAAAAGCCATAACTAAGACCTCCAACTCCAGCAAAAAGGTCAAGTATATTATATTGTTTCATTTAAATTCACTAAAATTTATTATAGATTTTTGATATTTTACACAAAAATGGATAAAAGTATGATTTTTATATGAAGAGGTGCTAGTCTCCTAGCACCTTGGAATTTTACAAGCTTACTTACTAAAAGCTTTTTCTACACTAAATGGAAACGCCTGATAGCCCATCGCATTTGTCATTTTGATCTCAACTGATGGCTCTTTTGCACCCCATTCAAACTCATTAATATGTGGGCTTGGAAGACCTACTGGGCGACCAGTTGCGATATCAAACTGCATACCAGCAACCGCTGAGTAAGCAAAGATTGAGTTTAAATCATCTTGATACTGAGTTAAAGATGTAACAGAGCTATACCACTCTGCACCACGCTCTTTGCCGTATTCCCAAACTTGCTCGACTGTTTTTGCCTTCTCATCTACTTTAAAGACTACCGCACGGCTGTATTTCATACCTGCAATAGCTGGTTGCTCAAAGCCCCTACTATCGCCGTTATCAAAGACGGTTAGATATACAACGCCTGGTTTTGACTTGCTGTCGATGCGAAATGCTGTGTGCTGAGTGTATTGCCAGTCAAAGCCGCCTTTATCACTCTCATATCCAGGGCATTTTGTGTATTCGTCTTCGCAAACGATCTTGTTGCCTTTGCTATCAACTGGCTGAAGAAGCTTATCTTTAAACTGATCTTTCCAGCCTTTGTGCCCGCCAATGATCCATTTTACTTTTTTATCGCGTCCGATTTTGATAACAGCATTTTGGTGGCGGCTTGAGATGATGATGCTATCGTCTGTTGGGTCGTGATCGACGCTATTTACATGAGCCCAGTTTCTACCAGGTCCAACGCCTACGATATCGCCCCATTTTTCCTGTGTATCCATCATCGCTAGCTCATCAGCACTTGCTGTATGACCTGCTTTGCTAGCATCGATATTTAGGCACACTGCACCTTGATCAAGCACTTTTATAACTGTATCTCTGTATGGATCAAGGATTTCATACAATCTCCAGTCATCAACAACATTGCCATCACGATCCACTTCAACTATCACATCGCGTACTGTTCGGACATTTCTGCCATCAGCGCGTTTTAGGTTAGCGTTTGCCACGCGAAGCAAGTAGTGTCCGTTATCCATCACATCCATAGAGTGCGAGAAGTCATTATACTGAGCTGGTAGTTCGCGGTTAAAAATTTCTCTACCCATGATGTCGTATTTTACATAGTGCTGTCCATAACCCCAAGTCATAGCACCATCTGGATTTTGCTTAAAGCCCATCATAACGCCAGCATTCATCGGAGTTTTTAGGTCGTAAATTTTGCTTGGCTCAAGATACCATCTGACTTCACCTTTGGTATCAAGCACGAAGTTGTTTGGAGTGTAGTTCCACTCTATCGCACCACCAGCTGGGTTGTTCCACACAACCTTTGTGCCTTTGCCGGTTTTATTTACGAAGTTATTTACATAATAAAGTCTGTTTGCAAACTTACCACTCGCAGCTTTTACGACTTCGATCTTATCAAAAAGTGGTCCTTTTTGATTTGGCATGCCTGTGCTTTCAAGATAGATAGCTGGAGCGTAAATTTTATAAGTTTCTTTTACTTTTTCTTCTTGACCCTTATAAATTTTAGTGTATTCAACCTCTACTGTATTTTGATAGTCTGGATACATACCAAAAACTGGGATACCGCCGTGAGTCCTGATATGCTTATCTGCAACTGCATAGCTGATAGTCTGTCCATCTTTTTTAGGAACGATAGTAACTTTGACATTTTTTATCGTAAAACCACCGCTTTTAATAACCGCTGTAAGTGGAGCGATATCATAAGGATTTACGACTACTTCGCCAAGTTTGCCAGGTATAGCATAGTCAATATGCGAACCGCTCGGACCGCCTATAGCAAGTGCATTTGTAGTAAAGCCACCAACTAAAATAGCAGCTAACGCAACTGAAGAAAGTGTTTTTTTCATAAATTTCTCCTTTATAAAATGTGTTTTTGTATTTACTTTCGAGTGTAATTATAAAACAGGTTAATCTTATAAAAATAACATAAATATTAAATAGTGCTTAAATATGTTTTTTACTATAAAAATTTTTAAAATTTTAGCTATTTTGATAGTCGATTTTAAATTTACTCTATTTTATATATAATTATGTAAGCATTTTACGGATTTTTAAAATTTTACTCTTAAAATTT
>NZ_JAXUAA010000013.1:0-7503 GCF_050586305.1 Campylobacter australis
TTTAATGTAAGTAAACCCCAAATTTACTTACATAATCTATATTTATTTTTTATACTCATCTTATTGCTATATATTATATATTTCTACACTGTTTTTAATATTTTTTCAATTTTTTAAAATTCTTTTTTATATTTAAGGGATATTTAAGCACTTATCATATATAATTCCAGCTCACGAGTTGAGAGAAACCACTTTTAACCTTCTTGAGTTAATAAAGCTTTCCTTTTTATCGTTGTTCTTTTAAATTATATAATGTTAAACTATTAGTCAATCTTTGAAATCTAAACAAGTGATCGATTGAGCCAGTTTGTTTATTATAACAAACTAAAACTAATAAATAAAAAACAAAAGTTTTTAGATTAAAAACTTCATAAATTAATTTTTATGGAGAGTTTGATCCTGGCTCAGAGTGAACGCTGGCGGCGTGCCTAATACATGCAAGTCGAACGGAGATTAAGTAGCTTGCTATTTAATCTTAGTGGCGCACGGGTGAGTAATGTATAGTTAATCTGCCCTACACTGGAGGACAACAGTTAGAAATGACTGCTAATACTCCATACTCCTTCTTAGCACAAGTTAAGTTGGGAAAGTTTTTCGGTGTAGGATGAGACTATATTGTATCAGCTAGTTGGTGAGGTAATGGCTCACCAAGGCTATGACGCATAACTGGTCTGAGAGGATGATCAGTCACACTGGAACTGAGACACGGTCCAGACTCCTACGGGAGGCAGCAGTAGGGAATATTGCTCAATGGGGGAAACCCTGAAGCAGCAACGCCGCGTGGAGGATGACACTTTTCGGAGCGTAAACTCCTTTTGTCAGGGAAGAACCATGACGGTACCTGACGAATAAGCACCGGCTAACTCCGTGCCAGCAGCCGCGGTAATACGGAGGGTGCAAGCGTTACTCGGAATCACTGGGCGTAAAGGACGCGTAGGCGGATTATCAAGTCTCTTGTGAAATCCTATGGCTTAACCATAGAACTGCTTGGGAAACTGATAATCTAGAGTGAGGGAGAGGCAGATGGAATTGGTGGTGTAGGGGTAAAATCCGTAGAGATCACCAGGAATACCCATTGCGAAGGCGATCTGCTGGAACTCAACTGACGCTAAGGCGTGAAAGCGTGGGGAGCAAACAGGATTAGATACCCTGGTAGTCCACGCCCTAAACGATGTATACTAGTTGTTGCTTTGCTAGTCAAGGCAGTAATGCACCTAACGGATTAAGTATACCGCCTGGGGAGTACGGTCGCAAGATTAAAACTCAAAGGAATAGACGGGGACCCGCACAAGCGGTGGAGCATGTGGTTTAATTCGAAGATACGCGAAGAACCTTACCCGGACTTGATATCCAACAAATTTTGTAGAGATACGAAAGTGCTAGCTTGCTAGAATGTTGAGACAGGTGCTGCACGGCTGTCGTCAGCTCGTGTCGTGAGATGTTGGGTTAAGTCCCGCAACGAGCGCAACCCACGTATTTAGTTGCTAACGGTTAGGCCGAGCACTCTAAATAGACTGCCTTCGCAAGGAGGAGGAAGGTGTGGACGACGTCAAGTCATCATGGCCCTTATGTCCGGGGCGACACACGTGCTACAATGGCATATACAATGAGACGCAATATCGCGAGATGGAGCAAATCTATAAAATATGTCCCAGTTCGGATTGGAGTCTGCAACTCGACTCCATGAAGCCGGAATCGCTAGTAATCGTAGATCAGCCATGCTACGGTGAATACGTTCCCGGGTCTTGTACTCACCGCCCGTCACACCATGGGAGTTGATTTCACTCGAAGTCGGAATGCTAAACTAGCTACCGCCCACAGTGGAATCAGCGACTGGGGTGAAGTCGTAACAAGGTAACCGTAGGAGAACCTGCGGTTGGATCACCTCCTTTCTAGAGTACAAACTGATAAGTCTCACAACTATCAGTTCAGAAATGAGAACTCAATCACACTTGTTTAGTTTTGAAAGATTGACAGCTAATAAAGATGTATCCTTCTATTAAATTTTAGAATGATATTCTGGGGAATTAGCTCAGCTGGGAGAGCGCCTGCTTTGCACGCAGGAGGTCAGCGGTTCGATCCCGCTATTCTCCACCAGAAAAATTAAAATGTAAAGGGCCTATAGCTCAGCTGGTTAGAGTGCACCCCTGATAAGGGTGAGGTCACAAGTTCAAGTCTTGTTAGGCCCACCATTAAAGCTTTATATAAGCTCTTTTTAGCTATAATCATAGCCCTTAAATGCAGTGTTATAATAGTTTTAAAGTCTAAACCAAGTACTTTTTTGAGTATTTAGTTTAGACTTTTATTGTCTAATGTTCTTTGAATTATCATTGTTAAGAGTCACAAACAAGTTTTTAATAAAAACAATTTTACAGGACTTGTTAAAGATCTTAGATTTTACTCTCTTGCATTAAATGCAGAAGTTTGACATCACAAGATTTTATGGGATTTAAAAACTTATCCATACTATCTGTCAATGCTTTCCGTCTTGGAGATTAAAATTTAGATGTAGTAACTCAATTTAAAAGCTAGTCTTTTTAAATTTATATGTTATCTTTAGCAAGGAAGTGATGCGAATTAGAATATACAACAAAATATACTAATAAAAGGTAAGCTACTAAGAGTGAATGGTGGATGCCTTGGCTAGTAGAGGCGATGAAAGACGTGCCAGGCTGCGATAAGTCTCGGGGAGCCGTCAAGGGGCTTTGATCCGGGAATTTCTGAATGGGGCAACCCAACTGATAGAGATGTCAGTTACCATATAATGGAGCGAATGTTGGGAATTGAAACATCTTAGTACCAACAGGAAGAGAAATCAATAGAGATTACGCTAGTAGCGGCGAGCGAACGCGTAAGAGGGCAAACCGTTAGTTTACTAACGGGGTTGTAGGACTGCAATATAGACTAAACAAAGCTAATAGAATGATCTGGAAAGGTTAAGCGTAGAGGGTGATACTCCCGTATATGAAAGCGATGTTTTACTTAGCAGTATCCTGAGTAGGGCGGGACACGCGATATCCTGTCTGAAGCTGGGTCGACCACGATCCAACCCTAAATACTACTACTAGACCGATAGCGAACAAGTACCGTGAGGGAAAGGTGAAAAGAACCGAGGTGATCGGAGTGAAATAGAACCTGAAACCATTTACTTACAATCATTCAGAGCCCTATGATTTATCAGGGTGATGGACTGCCTTTTGCATAATGAGCCTGCGAGTTGTGATGTCTGGCGAGGTTAAGGAAACCCGGAGCCGTAGCGAAAGCGAGTCTTAATAGGGCGTTTAGTCAGATGTTGCAGACCCGAAACGATGTGATCTATCCATGAGCAGGTTGAAACTGGTGTAAGAACCAGTGGAGGACCGAACCCGCTAGCGTTGAAAAGCTATGGGATGACTTGTGGATAGGGGTGAAAGGCCAATCAAACATCGTAATAGCTGGTTCTCTCCGAAATATATTTAGGTATAGCGTCATGTAGTAACACTAGGGGGTAGAGCACTGAATGGGCTAGGGCATACACCAATGTACCAAACCCTATCAAACTCCGAATACCTAGTGTGTAATCATGGCAGTCAGGCGGCGAGTGATAAAATCCGTCGTCGAGAGGGGAACAACCCAGACTAACAGCTAAGGTCCCTAAATCTCATTTAAGTGGAAAACGATGTGAAGTTACTGAAACAACCAGGAGGTTGGCTTAGAAGCAGCCATCCTTTAAAGAAAGCGTAATAGCTCACTGGTCTAGTGATTTTGCGCGGAAAATATAACGGGGCTAAAATGAGTACCGAAGCTTTAGACTTAGTTTTACTAAGTGGTAGGAGAGCGTTCTATTCAGCGTTGAAGGTATACCGGTAAGGAGTGCTGGAGCGGATAGAAGTGAGCATGCAGGCATGAGTAGCGATAATTGGGGTGAGAATCCCCAACGCCGTAAACCCAAGGTTTCCTACGCGATGCTCGTCATCGTAGGGTTAGCCGGGTCCTAAGCAAAGTCCGAAAGGGGTATGCGATGGAAAATTGGTTAATATTCCAATGCCAACATTATTGTGCGATGGAAGGACGCTTAGAGTTAAAGGAGCCAGCGGATGGAAGTGCTGGTCGAAAGGTGTAGATTAAGATCCAGGCAAATCCGGATCTTTTTAAGTCGAGACCCTACAGGCGTTTGAAGTTCTTCGGAATGGATAGCGAATCCTTGATACTGTCGAGCCAAGAAAAGTTTCTAAGTTTAGATAATGTTGCCCGTACCGTAAACCGACACAGGTGGGTGGGATGAGTATTCTAAGGCGCGTGGAAGAACTCTCTCTAAGGAACTCTGCAAAATAGCACCGTATCTTCGGTATAAGGTGTGCCTAACTTTGTGAAGGATTTACTCCGTAAGCATTGAAGGTTACAACAAAGAGTCCCTCCCGACTGTTTACCAAAAACACAGCACTCTGCTAACTCGTAAGAGGATGTATAGGGTGTGACGCCTGCCCGGTGCTCGAAGGTTAATTGATGGGGTTAGCAGCAATGCGAAGCTCTTGATCGAAGCCCGAGTAAACGGCGGCCGTAACTATAACGGTCCTAAGGTAGCGAAATTCCTTGTCGATTAAATATCGACCTGCATGAATGGCGTAACGAGATGGGAGCTGTCTCAGAGAGGGATCCAGTGAAATTGTAGTGGAGGTGAAAATTCCTCCTACCCGCGGCAAGACGGAAAGACCCCGTGGACCTTTACTACAGCTTGATACTGCTATTGGGATAAAGATGTGCAGGATAGGTGGGAGGCTTTGATTATATGACGCCAGTTGTATATGAGCCGTTGTTGAGATACCACTCTTCTTTATTCTGATAGCTAACTAGCCTAAGTTATCCTTAGGTAGGACAATGTCTGGTGGGTAGTTTGACTGGGGCGGTCGCCTCCCAAAATGTAACGGAGGCTTACAAAGGTTGGCTCAGAACGGTTGGAAATCGTTCGTAGAGTATAAAGGCATAAGCCAGCTTAACTGCGAGACATACATGTCAAGCAGAGACGAAAGTCGGTCTTAGTGATCCGGTGGTTCTGTGTGGAAGGGCCATCGCTCAAAGGATAAAAGGTACCCCGGGGATAACAGGCTGATCTCCCCCAAGAGCTCACATCGACGGGGAGGTTTGGCACCTCGATGTCGGCTCATCGCATCCTGGGGCTGGAGCAGGTCCCAAGGGTATGGCTGTTCGCCATTTAAAGCGGTACGCGAGCTGGGTTCAGAACGTCGTGAGACAGTTCGGTCCCTATCTGCCGTGGGCGTAAGAAGATTGAGGAGAGTTGACCCTAGTACGAGAGGACCGGGTTGAACGAACCACTGGTGTATCAGTTGTCCTGCCAAGGGCATCGCTGAGTAGCTAAGTTCGGATGTGATAAGAGCTGAAAGCATCTAAGCTCGAAGCCAACTCCAAGATGAATCTTCTTTTAAGAGCTCTAGTAGACTACTAGTTTGATAGGCTGGGTGTGTAATTGATGAAAGTCATTTAGCTGACCAGTACTAATAGCTCGTTTGCTTATCTTTTTAAGCATCACTTCCTTGTTAAGGGTAACCTTACAAGAGGTTGTTTTTATAAACTTCTTTGACTCTTGACATTCAAACGCAAACAGTGTTAAATAAGATTTACTTGTAAGTTTTATTTAACACTGCTCGTGGCTATACAGACGAGGAAACGCCTTGCTCCATCTCGAACCAAGAAGCTAAGCTCGTCATGGCTGATGATACTCTCCCTTACTGGGATGTTGGGAAAGTAGGTCGCTGCGAGCTTTGTTAATTATGCTTTTATTTTACAATCATTTCTTATTTTATATTCATAGTTATTTATATCTTTATTTTTATACTAGTTTGTTTTAGAGCTATTTCTATTATTAGATTTTTAATATTACATTTTTATAGTCTAAAAAAGTGTAAAGTTTTTAGAAAGTAATATAAAATAATTTTTACTATTTTGATTTTAAACAAGATGACTCTAAACTTATATTAGGTATTTATCACTAAAATTCATCATACTTTTATCTCTTATAATTTTTTACAATTATAAAATTTATATCTTTATTTATTTGGGTATTTGCCTTGTTAGCTAAATTTATAAAATATAGCATGTTATGTTTGTCAACTCTTATTTTTACTGAGTTTTATCTTGTCTTGCGGTTACTGTGTTTATATAATTAAAGCTAATAATCTTGGTTTTAATTATAATTGGTATTTGCTTAACTTATATTTGCTATTAGGAGTTATCTTTATTATAAATTATAAAAAGTAAATAGACATATATAATCATTAAACTAAATATAAAAACCATCATTGCTAATTGAGTCTATATATTTATATCCAGCTCTCTAGTTTGCTTCTAATTTAGTTTAATGTCTTATTAGTCCAAAAATTTAGCCCAATAGTTTTTATCGTTTGCCATTTTCTTTAAATTTTTCACTATCGATAATACCTAAGAGTGTCCAAGTGGAGGCTTTTTATATCATAATTTACAAAACAATATATGAAAATTCTATTTTTAGTTAAGATTTTAGCTCATCAATACCGATTTGCCCGCTGCTACTAAAGGCATTATAGTATTGTTATTTATACATTTTTGCGCGTGTGATTATACACTGCCCGTTTGCAAAATACTTGTATAGACAAAAGCTCTTGGATATAAGAAAGTCTTGGTTTTAAAAGATGTCTTGGGTGCTACTAAGGCTATGAGCTTGGATTTTAGGTGTTTGCATGATTTTTTAATCCTTTTTATGCTCTTAAATCAAAAATCATTATATCCCCCCCCCCTATATATAAAACAAAGCTTAAAAAGTAAAATGCTATTTATACTTTTAGACATAGGATTATTATAATCTTACAAATAATGCCTATAAAGTAAGGTGCGTTATAGTAAGGCTTATCCAAGGCATATAAATAATATTATTTAGCTATCATTGCATACTTTGGTATAGTTACATTTTATTTAATGTATTAAAATATAATGAATTAAATTTTATACAAAGGATATATAATGAGCTTTAAAAAACTACTACTAGCAAGTCTATTTGGTGCTACTTATTTGTTTGGTGTAGTAAATATAAATACCGCCACAAAAGAGGAGCTTATGAGTATTAATGGTATAGGTGATAGTAAAGCTGATGCTATAATAGAGTATCGCAAGACAAATAAATTTAATAGTATAGATGATATTAAAAATGTAAAAGGTATAGGCAATACTACATTTGAAAATATCAAATCAGACCTATCAACTAGTGGAAAGACAACTATAAATACAGATAGTGTAAAAGATAAGGTTGTTAAAAAGAGTAAAAAGATGGGCGAAAAACTAGATGATGCTAAGAAAAATGTTAGCGATAAGGCTAGTAAGCTTAAAGATAAGGCAGTAGATGTAAAAGATGATATGAAAGAAAAGGCTAAAGATCTAAAGGATAAAGCGGCTAAGAAGACAAAGGAAGTTAAAGAGTCAGCGGTTAAGAAGACAAAAGAGGTTAAAGAGAAAATTTCTGAGTGAGGGGGGCTC
>NZ_JAXUAA010000014.1:0-6788 GCF_050586305.1 Campylobacter australis
TTGTGCCAAACTCTTTTATTGGAGTTATGTTATATTTAGCCTCTATCTCATCTCTTAGCTTTTTTAAGTATTGCTCTTTTAAAAACTCTGTTGGCTTAGCATTTGCCACTTCATAAGCCTTTGTAAATTTTTCATCTAAAAATACTTCGCTTTTTGATGTTTGTTGTGGTATAATCTCATCAGTTTTTAAAGAGGCGAAAGAATTAGCGTTTGGCTCATAACCATAAAGTAGCGTTTGAGCCTCTTTAAAAGCCTTACTATCTTTTAACTCTCCTTTTTCAAAATACATCGTTTTAAATGCAAGTTCATTGCCTTTTGTTCGCACACTTTCAACTACAACATAATGCCCATTTATCTGCTTACCACTTATTAATACACTTTGTCCCATATTGTCTTTTGACAAAGCTTTCATATCCGCTGTATCTGAAAATTCTTGCCATTTAGCTATGTCTTCAAGCGTCACCGCTTTTTGTCCGCTTGATTTTACAAGGGGGCTATTTTCTCCATGCCTGTTTAATGTGTGCCTTATCTCGTCCGCCCCTATAGTTCTACGCACATCATTAGGATACTTAAAGCCTAGCTTTACTGCTTGATCAGGATTTAAATTTTCTCCGACTGCTACACGCTGATTATTTTTTTCTATCTGCTTTAACATATCAGCCGTAAGTTCATTTTGGCTTATTTTAGTTATGTTTTTGCCTTTGTTTTGTAAAGAAGCTTCGCTTTTTGATGTTTGTTGTGGTATAATTTCATCACTAGCAGACGAATACGCCTTACCAGCGGAATTTGCGTCCTGCTTTAAAGGCATTTCATCGGTAGCCTTTAAAGGTGTTGGGAGCGTGGATGTCCCAGCCGTCTGCTTACTGACCCTATCCATTCTGTGTAAGTCTCTTTCTCTTACTTTTGTAGCGTGTATCACTTCGCCACTATCTTTATTTATTGCTAATTTGCCTACTTTGTTATTTTCTAGTCTTTTTGCTATTAGTGCCGCATCAAGTCTGTAATTTCTAAAATAGTGTGTTGGCTCGTTTTTTATCTCTCGTATTAGTTTAAAAACTTCACTAGGCTTACTAAAAATTTCAGGGTGCTTACTTGCTAGATATTCTAAATCCGCACTTATCTCATCAGTAGTAAGCTTTGATAAATCTCTTACATTTGGAGCTAGTTCAAATTTAGCTGTTAAATCACTCTTTGCTGCCTGATTGCCTTGTATTGTAAAGTTTTGATTATTTTGTGTTAAATTTTCGTTTTTTAGCTCTGCTTTTTCAAGTGTATCGTTTTTGCTAGGCATTTGCTCTGTTTGTTTTTCGGCATTACCTACAACACTATCATATTGCTTTTGCAAGTCATCCGCCGCCCTTATATATTCATTGATAGCCGTTTTTATGCCGCTTGGTGTTGTAGGGCTTGAACCTATTATTTTTACTTCATTTATAAAACCTTTATAGTCCTTTGCTTTTAGTGCGGCTTGGTTTAAGTGATGTATTAGTGATGGTTGATCACCAAGTATTGGAAGTAGTCTTATAATGTTTTTTATGGTTCTGTTTGATATCCACACTTTTGCTTTCGTGTCTAGATGATAGCCTATGCCTGTGCCAAATTTTTCTTGCTGTTTAAATATTTGTGTTGAACTTGCTAAGTGTATGTCTTGATTGATGATAGGCTCTAGGTTTTTAAGTAGTGCGTTAAATCCCTTTGCTTCTTCGCTTTTAAAGCCTATTTTGCCCATCGCTTTTATCGCTTCACTTAAATTTATAGCCTTTACGCCTTCGCCTTTAAAGGTATTTTGCGTTAGTATCTGCTCTATAAATTCAAGCTCAATACTGGCGGCTTTTTCTGGACTGATTTTATTAAGCAGATACGCTACACTTCCTAAATTTGAGCCATCTTTATTGACCGCTTTATTAAACTCTTTTAAGGCTAATTCAGCAACTTTTGTATCGCTATAATCCCCTGCTCTTGCCCCGGCCACTCTATTTTTATACCAAAGCGAGTTTTCTACTACTTTCATATCCTTATACTGAGCGACTGCCTCTTTGTATAGTTTTTTTGCCTCTTCGCCTAATTCGAGCCGTCCTAAGATATCATCAAGCACATCATTTTCTACATATGCCTTAGCTGATCTTGCTATGTCTTTTGTGCTAAAGTCATCTGAATTTGCTATGATTTTATTTAGTTCAGTTCTTAAGGTATTAACATCTGCTATTTGTATCTCTTTGCTATTTTCTAAATTATTTAAAATAGCTTTTAAATTTCTATTTGATAGCACTTTCCAGCTACTATCTTTTAAAACTTGTATATCATCTAAAAATTGCTGTGCGTTTGGCGTATCTGGCAAAGTAGTTTTTATGCCCTCATATCTTGTGCTTAGCACATCAAGCATCTCATCAAATTCAGCCTTTACGCCATCTACATACTCCTTAGCAACCTGCTTTATACTAGCTCTATCACCGCTAATACTCTCAAGCTCTTTAAATATCTTATCTGTATCAGTGTTTATCATCTGCTTTAGATTATTTGCAGCTGTTGCATTTTGCGAAAGGATGCTTCCTAACATCTCCCCAACCCTGCTATTTGCTCTAGCGATTGTTAAAATTTTACTTTGTGCATCTGTGATAGCCTCTTTTGATAAAAATCCATGCTCAATATAGCTAACACCTTTTATAGCTACTTCATCAAGCTTTTTAGCAAAGCTTAGACCTTTTTTAAGTGTTTGATTTTGTGTTGTTTCATCTAGTTTATCTATAAATTTCTCAGCATCGCCTAGCTTATCTTTTGTCATTTTTGCAACATAGCTAGCATCGCTTATATCCACCACTACTCCTGCTTCATTTGCCTTTGCTAGTATCGCTTCAAGCTCTGCTTTACCGCCCACTTGCTTTTCTAGCTCTCTCATCGCTCCTGATATGTTTTGTGTGCGAAGCTGTTTTAAAACTGGCATAAAATTTATAGCCTTATCGCTATATTTTGGCAATACACTCATAAGCTTATTAACTTGCGGTATAGCTTTTGCAACAGCTTCAGCCATACCAACGCCTAAGGCTTCATTTGCTACACCGCCAAGCATCGCGCTACTTGCCCCTTGTAGCGTTGCTTCTTCTCCTACTAATGCCGTGTTTTGACGATAGTCTTGCAACGCTCCAACCCCTGAGCCAACAGCACCACCTGCGAAAATTTTAGTAGTTGGATGTGCTAATGCTCTCATATATGCGCTTGCCTCACCTGCTAAAGCTGGATTTTTTGTAAGTCCTAGCACGGCTGCACTTGCCAAAGTCCCGCCGATTGAGCCTACTATCTCATTTTTACTTGGCATTATCGCATCCATAAAGCCAGGTGTAATATCTCTAACCTTACCATCTGCTAACTCTATGCCAAATTTAACCTCTCCATTTCGCTCAGTCTTAATCTTTGGCTTAAATCCTAGCTTTATAGCTTCATCATTAAAGAAATTTATTAATGCTTCTTTGTCGCTTTGAGACTCTTCCTTGCTTTTTAAAAACGGATTTAATGCAAAAGTGCCATTTTGTAAGTACTCTTTTGTCGCTAGTTTTTTTGTTAGCTCCTCTTGTCTTGCTTTGTGAGTATTTGCATACTCGCCCATATTAAAAATTTGCTTATATCCATCCACGGCTTGAATGAGTGGCGAAGCGATATCCTTTGCGGCTTTACCAACTTCACTAATGCCGTCTAATATCGCTTCACTTGCCTTATCCCATGCCGATTTTTGAGTATTTATTTTATCTGGCATTATCGGCGCTTGTGGTGCTTTTATTGAGTTATTTTGTAAAATCTTTTGCGTTTGCTCGTCGATTAGTGGCTCTTGCTCATTTGTGCCTAGTGTATCATATGCTTTGCTTTGTGTGTTTGGCTCTTGTGTTGTAGGCTCTTTAACATTAGTATTCATATTTTGGATTGGTATTATAGGCTCTTGATTTTGCTCTTGCAGTTTTGCGTTTTGTTTTTGCTTTATTAGGTCTAATTTTTGACTGTATAAATTTACTATATCAGTGCTGCTTGCCCCCAGCTCTCTTGCTTTAGCAAAGTCCATATTTAAGCTATTGTTTTGCTTTAATATTCCTATTATCTCATCATCTGAGTAATTATCTTGTCTTAGGTTGTTGATATCTATATGCATCCATTAGTCCTATTTTACGATTTTTATTAATATATTAATAAAAAACTATCGCAAAAAATAGGACTAATCTTTCACCTATAAATCAATCTGTGCCATCATAAACTACACCATATTCATCTATATCACTTAAAAAATCACTTGCAAATTTTTCAAATTCAGCTTTATTTACTTTGTTTTGTGTATTATTTTGTGTAGTAATATTTTTTGGATCTTTCCATCTGTCATCTTCAGAACTTACAAGCTGATCTTTTACGATTGTATATCTCTTGATCTCATCTGGTATTTTTTTAACTATATCATCATACATTTCTTGATACTCCTGTACGCCTGCATAATTGCCTTGTCGTTCAAGTAGTTTTATATTTTCTTGTAGTGTTGCTAGCTGATCATTAAATTCACTTGCTATTTGTGTAGCATAGTTATTAAAAAACACACGACCTGGCTTTAGATTGTTAAATGCTCTATTGTATCCAGCTTGACCACCATTTTTGGTTGAGGCTCGTTGTTTTTCAGCTATTGCTTGCGCTTTAGAATGTAAGTTTGATACTCTATCGCTTACAAGTCCTGAGTTGTACCCAGCAGGAGTAGTCATAGCATCAAGCCAACCTGTAGTCTGATCTTCTGCCTCTATAGCATCATGAGCAAAATCAATAAGCATCTGGCTAATCGCAAATGCATTTTGAAGCTCTTTTTGCTGTCCTACTGGTATATTTTTGATAGCCTCTTGTCTTTCTTTGTTCTTTATCTGTTGTGGAGTTAGTGCCTTTTGCGCTTTTGCGTCTGTTAAGTTGATCTTACTTGCTTGTTCGCCTTCGCCGTAATATATCCCTCTTGCTTGCTTTGCTGCTCGTCTAATTAAATCAACACTTCTTAGCTTCTGCTTTGTGCTTAGCGTATCATCTTGCATTATTGTATTTATGTCTGCTTGTTCTGCTTTTGCTATATCTTCAAGGTTTTGCATTCCGCTTTGTGTATATTTTCTAGCATTAGTCCCTGCTTGAATTTCATCTACTAACTCATTGCGTTTTAAGCTATTTATATCATTTGTGATATTTTTACTTACGATATCTGCCCTTTTACTTGCCATATCCATATCAAAAACACTTTTTTTAGTAGCGTTTTTAAACTCATCCATCTGGGCTTGTGCTGTGGATGAGCGGACTTTGTTTTGTGCTTGTGCTAGTTCAAGTGGTCTTAGCCTGTCTTTTTGTTCGCTATCTTTGTAACTATCGCTTAAATTTAGCCTTGTTTGTTCGTTACTAAGCTCTGCTTTTTCTAGTTCTAGCGGATTTTTCTTTTCGTTAAAATCATAACTTTGCTGCTTAGCTTGCAGGTCTAAATTTAGCCCTTTTTCTTGTAGTCCTCTAAGCTTTTCATTCCAAAGATAGTCATTTGCTCTTAAAAGCCCTTCTCCTGCCTGGGTAATAGCGCTTTTTTGCGGTTGTGCTAGCGCTAAAATACTTGCGTTATACATGGTTGCATCTGCTCGTCCCATCTCTTACCTTTCATATCTTAAAAATTTTATATTCAAAAGCCTTAAACCTTCTGTCTATCTCATTAAGCGTATCAAATATACCAGCAGGCATTGCAGATTTTATACTTTTAACTTCTCTTAAAATATCTCTTTGCAGCTGTTGCACTTGCTCTTGCATTGTATTTTGCTTATGTGATAGCTCTGTAATTTGCGCTGATAACTCACTAAATTTTTGTACTAGTTGCTCATCTGTCATCTACACCCTTTCTGCTCTATTTCTCCACCCTTTAGCATATATACGCAAGCTTGGGCTAGCTTGTATAATCGTATTATAATAAGCTATCTCAGCACTATCATATGCCTTATCAAATTTATTAACATCACAGCGATTGATCGCGGCTAGGGTTTGTGCTCCTACTATGCCATCTATTGCTAAGCCATCTGTTGCCGCTCCTTCAAGCTGTTTTAACACTCTTTGAGCTGTTTTTATAGCTTGCTTTGCTCCAACATTTACACCAAATATAAATATCTCATCTGCTATATGTTGGCTAGTTATCTCATCACCTCTTATCTTATCCCAGAAGTTAGTTTTATAAAATTTAGCCACTAGCTCTTTTAACCTCTTGTCTTGGTATAGCATAGTGCTTGCCTCTTTTATATCGCTTAGCTTTCTAAGCATATCTTTTACTATTAACCAGCCAGCCCAGCTTGGATGAGCTATCTCATAAATTCCCATAAATGTTAGCCCCTGTTCGGTAGGGTTTTTGTGTAGTGCATTTTTGGGATTGTTAAACTCAAAGCCTAGCATGAGTTCGTATGATTTGTTAAAATTTGCCATAGTGTTTTAAGGGAAGTTATGTATAATTGCGCTAGAGGTTAGGCTAGAGGGTCGAGCCTCCAGCCTAAATTATGCCTCAGAAAGTGAGGTGAGTTTATGAGCTTACAACTCTTGATGATTATTATACTACTTTGTAGTATTGTAGTCAAGGCTTACTAAGCCTAGCCCCTTTTTGGGGCTTCAAGCAGTTACAGCCCTCTAGCCCTTGCTTCCCTTTTACCTCCTTTTTTATTTTTTATGTTCTTTAGCGTGGTAACAAGTTACCACTAAGAACCAATACTAAAGACTTGTCCGACTTCGCGGACTAAATTAATGTTTTTAGCATTGACACAGCCAGCTAC
>NZ_JAXUAA010000015.1:0-4591 GCF_050586305.1 Campylobacter australis
TATCCGCTACTAAATTCACCCCCTGTATAGTTGTATCTTTATTTGAGATTATGTTTATGTTATTAGCATTTAAATTTGATGATACAACATCCTCTTTTATGGTTTTTGTGGTTGTTTGCTTTTTAGATAAAAAGCCTTTTTTATTAACTGTGCTTGTTAGATCTATTTGGTTGTTTATAGATGAAATCTCTATGTCATTATCTGCTTTTAGGTTTATGCTCTCATTTGCATTTAGATTTGCTCCTACTAAGCTAATGTTATTTGCCCTAGCATTTATGTTGGCTGCTTTTAAATTTGATGATGTATTTTTTGTGATAGCGCCTTTAAAGGTTGTATCCTTGCCACCTATATTAAAGCTATCTCTGCTTTGGCTGGTTTTTATGACAAGGCTATTATCTGCTTTTAGGTTTATATCTTGGTCTGAGTTTAGTATAGCACCATTTATAGATATATCATTGTTAGCTTTTATTTCTAGGCTTTGGGTTGAGTTTAAATTTGATCTAGATCCTAGTGTGGTTGAAGTATAGTTTTTACCATGGGTGGTTTGTGATGTTTGATTTATATTTATATCATTTGCATTTAGGACTATTTGATTAGCACTAGCAGATGTGGAGATTAGATTTAGGTCTTTGTTGGCATTTAGGCTTATAGCACTATCTGCTATAAGGGTAGCATCTTTGTTTGTGATAGAGTTTGCGTTTAGGCTTATGTTATTAGCTATCATTGCTGCGCTATTAAATATGTTGCCATCTGCATCTATGCTTATCTCATTTTTAGCTATGAGTAGTGAGCTAGAGCTTTGTTTATAGCCTTTGCTTTTGTCAAAGCTACTTGATAAAAGAGCATTCATATCTTTATATAATGTGTCAAATTTACCTAGAGTAAATGCTGGTGAGCTACCATCGTTTGTATATAAAAAGCCAGTATTAACAGGAAGATATGTGGTAGGCAAGATATGATTTGGCTGAAATTTAGGTATATCTATTGTTTTATTGGCTTTGCTATTTATATCACCATTATTTAAATTAGTTAGGCTTGCATAGAAGTTATTATTAGCTGCAAATATAGCCATATAGCCATCATCGGCGTAATGGCGGTTGATATGTTCACCATCACCACCTTTAGTTTCCCACTTTGTTTTTAAACTACCATTTTTATACCACTTTACCTTTTCTTCCCAGTAATATGATGTATGCGAGCTAACACTTCTGCTTAGATCATAGCCTATATTATTAAGCAAACTTGCATTTAGTCTTATGTCATTGCCAGCATAGATCTGGCTTTTATCGTTTGTGATGGTGGCTATGTTGAAGTTTATATCACTACTTGCATAAATCTTAGAAGGGATAAAATTTGCTAGACTATCAGGAGTAATAAATTCTTTGGTGATTGAATAATAAAGCGTTCTAGTCTTTTCATTATCTTTTGCATGCGTGGTTGTGACAATGATAGAATTTAAAGCTTCATCTAGTTTAATAGATGTAAAAGGGTGTGAGCTAGTGCCATGAAGATGACTATCTTTTTGTAAATTTAAGGCGTAAGCTACGCTATCTTGTGAAACTACTCTGTTATAAAGTTCTAAATTTAGTTCATCATCACTGTAGGCTTTATTTTCAAGTTGCCACTGGTTTATGATCTCATCTTTTATCTTTTTTATATCAGCACTTAGTTTAAATAGTTTTTCGCCACAACATTTTAGATCAAGCGTAGAGCTAAAGGTTTGCTGTTGTTTTTCAAGTTTATTTAGTGAGTAGTTGTTTAGTTTATCTGCTTTGGCATCTATATTGTCAGCAAGTATCAGCGACGATGCGTTGTTTATCTCACTGGCTTTTAAATTTAGACTATTTGCGGCTACTATGTTTGAGTTAGCCATGTTATTTATCTGTTTAGCTGATAGCTTTATATCAGAGCCACTTAGGATGTTTGCTTTGTCTTTGTTAGTAATGGCGTTGTTTGAGTGGGCATCTAGATTGGTTTGTGCTTGTATGATGTTTTGGTTAATGATGTCGCCATTTGAGTTTATCTTTATCTGGTTTGCCTTTATAATACCAGCATTATTTACACCAACTCCATCTTTAGTGGCTATGATATTTATCTTATTTGCATACATTCCACCAAGGGCTGTGCTATCAATCAAGATAGCAGGAGTAGGGTTAGTTGTATTAGCAGTGTCTTGGTTGTTGTTTGCTACATTAGTTAGTAATCTGTCTTGATTGTTTATAGCTACATCATTAAATATCTTATTATCTTTGCTTTTTATCTTACTATCACTTGAGATTAAATTTAGCTCATTAGCATAAATTGCACTAGCTATTTTTATAGTATCTGCTATGATATTTGTATAGTTTGAGTTTTTATCATTTAAGCCATTGCCTTGGATGTTAATAACTGATTGGCTTAGGTTTTTATTTGGTGATGATAGGTTAATTGGTGCCAAATCACCATTAGTATTTAGATTTAGCTTAGCAGTACTAAATGTAGATGAGTTTGAATTTATTATATTTAGACCATTTATATTTATTCCACTAGGATTAGCTATTATTAAATCAGCTTTGCTTCCTGCTATTTCTAGATTGCCTTTTAGAAGTGATGGGTCATTTGAATTTACTTGATTTACTATTAATTTAGCAGATCCGCCATTTAAAAAGGGATTAGCCCCAACAAATCCAGCTATGCTAGTAGTATCTCCATTTACTGAGTTATTTAATACTGTGCCAGTATCAGGGGTATTAAATTTAGAGTATTCATTAAATGAGATGCCTTTATTATTAGGAGTTACTATATTTACTATTAAAGCTTCATTGTTAGCTTTTAAGATAACTGGTTGGTTTGATTTAGCTGCAGATAAATCAGGGATGATGTTTGCAAGGGAGGTGGAGATTGCTAAAAAGATGCTTAGTATGCAAGATAGCATCTTTTTAGCAAACATTGGTGTAATAGCATTAAACCATTTTACAATATTGCCCATCCTAAAACCTCCACCCAATTCTAAATCCTACATGCGTATCTTTACTCTTAAAATACTCTGGCTTATATAATGGCCTAGATATCAGCAGATCATAGCTTAAATTTGATCCCATTATATCAAACACCCCTTTTATGCCTACACCTGCCCCAGCTAGCTTGTTTGAGCCATGAACTTGCGAAGTGGTATCATACACAGCCCCACCGTCTAATGCAAGATAGATTGCATGGTTTAAAGTGTAGTTGTATGATAACATATTTCTTAGATATAATCCCTTTTGTCCAACCAAGCTCATCTGCCCATCAAATCCCCTAACACTATAAATCCCACCTATGCTTAACCTATCTTGAATGGTTAGTTTGCTTTTATTATACTGAGCATGTAGATTTGCATCATAGCTTAGGCTATTACTTAGTTTGTGTTTATATCCTATATCAAGCAGCCAGATCCTCATCCTACTTGTGCCTTCAGCTATGTTCTCTTCAGGAGCTCTTATAGCTCCTAGCATGCCAGTGCCACGCTTATATGAGAGCGAACTGTTTATCTGAGAGCTATTTAAATTTAGCTGTGATTTAACTCCTATCTCGTATCCAGCCGTTACCCTTCTTTGATTTTTTAGTTCAAACTCTTCTATATAGTTTTTGCTATCTCTTTTAAATAGACTTATAAATACACTTGATTTTATACTCTGATCTCTATAAAACAGATAGCTTAAATTTAAGCTTTGTACTCTTGAAACGCCACTATATTTATACAGGTTATTTACACCAGCTATTATTTGATCGTAGCTATAGCGTGAGTTTGTATATGCAAGGCTATAATATCCAAATGGGATAGTGAAATTTATATAGTGGTTGTGCGAGCTGCCCTTTTTACTATCATCTTTTAAATTTGTTCTTTCATTGTTTAGTACAGCCTTACCAAGGCTTAGGGTGTAGATTTCATTAAAACCAAGTAAATTAATACCACTTAGCGTTGTGCTTGCTTGATATCTGCCAGTCTCCCTGCTACCTGCATTATCTAAACTTAGATAAAGCGAGAACGGCAAATACCTGCTTGTTCTTGATATAATAATATTAGTTGAATTAGCCATGGCTGATGGGGATAGCGAAATTCCAACATCTGCAAATGTAGCGTTTGAGATGTTCTCAAGTGCTTGTTCGATATCTCTTATATTTAGAGGTTTATTATGATTAATTTGTCCAAATGCACTAAATAACATAGCCCTATGCCTTTGGTTATCGTTGTTGTTAATTGATATGCTATTTATAGTGCCTACATTTGGTTTAAATTCAAGCTTTTTTGATTTTAGGTTTAGTGGTTTTAAAGAAGCTGTGGTTGTTATATAGCCTGATGCAACAATCTCATTATTAAAAGCTGTGACGACAGAGTTTATGCTCTTTTCTCCTAGACACATACCAGGTTTAAAACCAAGAGTAGATAGGCTAGAGTTAAGATAGCTTTGAAATTTGGTTTTTATGGAGCTAAAGCCCAAGGCATCTCTTGGGCTTAAATTTAAGCTTGAGTCTAAACCTACTTCAAAGCCTAAGCCGTTATCTTCAAGGCTTTTAGTGTCAAGAGTAATTACATCTATCTCAAAGCATGGGGATTCGTTTGGGGTGAGTG
>NZ_JAXUAA010000016.1:0-3526 GCF_050586305.1 Campylobacter australis
TGTGGATATATCTATATTATTATTTGCTATTAGGTCTAGAGATGATATTAAAAGCAATTTTATAAATTTAGTTATTTTCATATTTCTCTACTGCAATTAATTTTAATGCGTTTATAGTGCTATTTCTTAATTCGCATTTGTCAATCTCTCTGACATTCCTTAATTTCTTATCAGAACAAAATTCTTCCACATTATAAAATAAATTTTAAATAATATCATAATATTTATCAAAAATTTATTATCTTTATTCAGTAGCTTAAAAAACAAATTCGATAAACATCAACATTTATTTTATTATCAATCAAATCTTTCATTAAAGTTAAAAAATTATTATAAATCATAGGATACTCCCATATTTATAACTTTTTCAATTGAATATCATTTAATTTCCAACCGCTCAAAAATTCCCCATTATTATCTATAATTGCATTTAAAGCAGCACTGTGGAGTAGCCCACCCTACGAACTATATTAGTTTTATTCTACTTCATACTTATCTCTTTTCTACAACTACCGAATAGATAAAATTATCTCCATTATTTTTATGATAATTATCTATATATTCGATTGCTTTTTCAAAAGATTTCACAAAATCATTACCAGAAAAACTCCAACTATCGCATGTTATTGTAATTTTATTATTATTTAGTTCATAGACATCTCCGCCAAACACTATCATTTTATTTTCTTTGATAATTATTAAAACTTCCATAATATCACTATATTTCCAACCAATTTCATAAACTCCAATATACTCTCTTAAAAAAAATCCTCTCTTAAATAATTTTTCTGGTAAAATATCTAAATAATCTAAATCTATAAGCAAAGCATAACCTCCTATTGTTATTTATGCGGAACAAATAATCTGTGATTTACTGTTTTACCATCTTGCTCTATTATATATTCAAAAACTCCATTTTTACCTTTATACGAACCTTCTATTTCAATTTTGGTTCTTTCTAGTCCATCCCTACCTTGAATTTTTGATATTTTTGCATCTTTTCCAAATGCTTCTACTATTTCTGGAAAAGAATGGTAATCGCCTATTTCTATTTGTTTTTTTACTTTATCTGTATATTCTATATTTTCCAATGGGTTACTTGTATTTTTATTTACAATATCACTTCCCTCAACCCTTACAACTCCATTATTGTCATTGTTGTTATTGAAGTTATTTCCGCTATGACTTGAATTGGTATTAGAATTTGTAATACTTCCATTATTTGTATTATTGATATTAAAACTATCACCATATACTTTATTTGCTTTTCCTACATTTTTTGCATCTTTAATAAGTGCAAATGGTCCAGATATTGCTAAATCCACACCAAACTCAGCTGTAGTATCAGATAATTGCTTAATTATTGGTTTTTTATTTTCTTGTGAATAATCTATATAAAATATATCTTTTGCTATATAATCAGAAAATTTGTCTTTTACTCCACCAAATATTGTGTTTTTTACTTCATCGCCCAACATAGAAGCAGAAGCTTTAACTACGCCTTGTGTTGCAAGTTGTGCTACAAGTATTGCAGTTGCTGCATTTTTTTCGCCAACAATATCAACTATAGAAATTATAGCTTCTGCTCCATTTATTAAATAATCGGAGATATTTTTATGTAATCTTGAATTTGTTATTGTTATTTCTTTGTTATAATAATATTTTTCTATCTGTTCTTGTTTGTTTTTGGCAATTTTTTCTTTATTGTTGTAAGCATATATTAGATTTGAAACTTTTTCATCATTAAGAACTTTATTTATATCATCATCACTTACGCCCTTATCTTTTAATGCTTGTTTCAAAGATGCTTCTAATTTATTTTTTAAAATTTGATTTATTTGCTCTTGACTAAGTCTATCTGTGGTTTTATCTTTTACAAATCTATTAAAATTATCTAACTTATCTACTACATATTCATATTCTTGCTTAACCTGTTCTCGTCCATCTTTACTGAATAGTCTCATATCCACACTAGCATCTATGTTTGATGATATGTTTGTAGAGTATAGCTCTTTGTTTATCTTTTTTGTATCTCTGTTTAGTCTTGTTAGGTCATCTTGGTTTGATAAAGGGTTTGTTTTGTTTGATTGAAGGTTATTTAGCTCATCTTTGCTTAAATTTGATATGTTTGTATTTGCTACTATTAAATTTCCTTGCCCTATAGTAGCTAGTGTTTTTGAGTGGTTATAGCTTAGATTACGGTTATTTGAGTAAGTGGCTGATGTGATTTTGTTATTAGGGTCTTTGGTTTGGTTATCTTTTATAGTAGAACAACCGCTAAATGCTAATAGACATACAATAAATACAATACAAATTTTATTCATTTGCCAACTTTATTATATTTTTTAATTTTTTTGAAATAAAACAATTAAAATTAATATTTTTATTTTTTAAGCAATTTATGGCTAAAAATTTTACAAATATCATCTTGTGACAACTACCTAAACTCGTTTTTATTAATGACTAGCAAAATATTTTTTAAATTTAAAATCGTCACAATCTTTT
This sequence comes from Campylobacter australis, assembly GCF_050586305.1. Lineage (NCBI taxonomy): Bacteria > Pseudomonadati > Campylobacterota > Epsilonproteobacteria > Campylobacterales > Campylobacteraceae > Campylobacter > Campylobacter australis. Next base: position 2,506 of record NZ_JAXUAA010000016.1, read on the forward strand.
AATTTAATATACTTTAATAATTTTAAATCATTAATATTTATTAACTATGTCATCAATATTTTTTCAAATGTTTTAATTTCTATTTCTAAATGCAAAATTCTTTTTTCTTGCTGTTTTTTATTGTTTCTTTTTGTTTTTCCCTAATAAAATACAATATTCGTCAATTTTATCAAGCCCAATATCTTTAATATCAATGTCAAATAACAATGCTTGTTGCTTAAATACATCTATAATATCATAATACGCAGTTAATTCTCCTAAAACAAAATCATTTTTTTCATTATTATAAATCAATTCATTTATTTTTTCAATAATAATTAATATATTGTCTTTCAAATAGTATTCGTAATTTTTATATTTTTTCATTATTTCATCCTTTCTCGCAATATTTGTTCAAGAATTTGCTTTTGTTCTTTTTGTCTAGCAATATCAGAATTCCATTTTTTATTAATCAAATTTTCTTGTTGCCTAATGTCTAGTTTGTCGAAATCTTTTATATATTTTTGTGGATTAGAAATTTTATCTATGTGTTCTTGTATTTGTTTTTCAAGCGATTTAATTCCTTTTTCTATTTCTTTGGTAGATTTATTTAAGTAATTTTTATAAAAACCAAAATTTTTTCCACCGATTTTGGCTATTTCATATGCTGTTAATTCACCAGCCACTTTCCCACTATTCCCAACCACCCCAATCGGTGTCAATAAAGTAGTTTCAGTCGGACCTGAGTAAATTTCATTGTCATTAGTTGGAGCATTTAAATAACTAGAAAACCATACTAATATCGGAGGAACGGCTAATATTCCTGGTCCAAGTTCTTTTTTACCTTGTTCTTTTAAATTTTCTTTTTTAGTAGAAAATTCTTTTAACTCATTTACCACTTCATTATATTTTTGAATATCTGTATTTTTAAGTTTTATGAGTTTATTTATAAAATTTTCTTGAAATTCTTTTACTTCTTTTATTTCGTCTTTATATATAACATTAAGAGCTAGTAGGTTTATGCTATTTTTGATTTGTTCAT
>NZ_JAXUAA010000017.1:0-2233 GCF_050586305.1 Campylobacter australis
CATCAGCCATCATAGCAAATGCCTCTGTGCAAGCTACTAACTATGCCATATCAGAGGGTAAAGCAAAATTTGATACAGATCAAGTGGCGCAATCAGCTTTGGCAGCTGGTATGGGAGCTTATGTTAGTTCATATATAAATAATCTAGATATATTAAAAGATGCAACCTTAGCTAATGACAATAGTAGCTTTTTAAATTTTAGCACAGATAACTCACTAAATTTCTCTTATCAAAACTTTACTAAAGCGGCACTAAACTCAATTAGCAATGCAGGAATAAATAGTGCAATTTATGGAACAAATTTCAAAGACACCCTTATATCAAACCTGGCATTTAAAGCTACAGATAACCTTTATAATGCGGTAGGCTCTTACTCAGTAGATCAATCGCAACTAAATAATAATCAAATGTTTAATGAAGGTAGCCTAGGCAAGATAATTCTCCACTCAGCAGTAGGAGCACTATCTGCTAGTCTAACAAATCAAGATGTATTGACTGGGACTTTAAGTGCTGGCATAAATGAAGCTATGTCATCACTTATTTATGAAAATACCTCAAATATGAGTAAAGAGCAGATACAAGAGTATAACAGTAAAAGGCTTCTTTACTCACAATTAACTGGTATAGCTATTGGGGCATTGATAAATGGTGAAGCTGGAGCAAATACTGGATATAGTATCACTACAAGTGCAGAGCTAAATAACAGACAGCTACATCAAGCAGAGATAGATTTTATAAATAGTAAAGCCAGTGATTATGCTAAAATAAATAACATATCAAAAGAGCAAGCTACTAAAATTTTATATACAGCCGCTAAAACATTAGTAGATAAAGAAGCTAATGATGAGTTTAATAACAATGAAAATTTCACAGTTACTGATGAGCAAGGGAATTCACTAACCTATAATTTAAACGAGATAATAAATAACTACAATGCTAATGATATACTAAAAGCCAAAGAGTATCTGAAACAAACCTCGACCGATCTTAAATTTATAGATATATACAAAGAGGAGTTTAATAGACAAGATTTCTTTACTGCTACGAGTGAGCAGTATAGCAGTAGTAGCTGGACACCTGATGGGAGTATAGGGTTAAGTGATGAGAGTTTGTTGTTTGTGCCGATAGGTAAGATGAGTGGAAGCGGTATATTTAAAGGGAAGAAATGCACGGCAGGGATAATAGGCAAAGTCAATAGGAAAATAGATAATAATGCAGATATTAAAATTAGATTTGGAAACAATGATAATCAAATACATCATGTCGAGAGACACATAAGAGAAAAAACAAATTTAGATATTGAGGCTGTTAAAAAAGAAATTCTAAAAGATTTTCAGCAACAAAATGATAAGTCTCAATTAAAATACAACATAAAAATAGACAATTACAATCTTGAATACAGAGTGCATAGATTAATAGATGAAACATATAATATAGGCACGATTATAGTTAAATAAGGAAAGATGGTGAAAAAAATTTTTGTTTATAAGGATTTGTTGCCAATTCAAAATATTTCACTTCCAGAATTAAAATTAGTCAAAATGCTGATTAAGAAAGCACCAAACAAGGAAGTATATAAATTTTCAAAAAAAATATTCCATTTCAATGACGGAAGTATGGGAAGTTTTGGTTTTGTATACGACGATGATAAGTATTGTGGTGGTGGAAACTATATGTCCGATATTTGTTTTTATGATGCCGATAAAGTACTTTGCATTGCTACAATGTATGTTTATGATAATAATTTAGTTGATAGTGTAGATATATGGAAGGTTGATTTTTCAAGTCTTATGCAAATTCCAACCAATGATGAAAGTTTTTTTCAAAATGAAAGATAATGAATTTAATGTATGGAATGTGTCATCTGATAAAATGATAGAATATATCAGAAGTGTATTACCAAAAGATTTAAAACATCTTAACGAAAATATAAAAGATACTCAGGATGAATGGGGTAAATTTTGGTATTACGACTGCCCACAAATCCGCTGGGTAGATAAAGAAACAGGACAGATTTATTGACGAAAGAATTTAAATACAAATTTTTATAAAAGGAACTAAATTTAATGAAATTTATAAACCAACTAATTACTCTTTTTATTTCATTAAATTTAATCATTTCTCAAAGTCTTTTTGCAAATTTATCACTCAATCTAAACTTAACCAAAACCTCCAAATCAAGCCTTGGCTCCATATCAAAATCATCTTTAAATAAAACAGACATACTTACAAA
>NZ_JAXUAA010000018.1:0-1964 GCF_050586305.1 Campylobacter australis
AGCTGTTATGCTTGATAGTATTGTTTGCTTGGTTATGGTGTTTTGTTTGTCTTGGGTAAAATTTGAGTTAATACTTGATAGCTTTGCATTCTCATAACTTACTAGGTTGTTTGATATGGCTTTTGGGTTTGGATTTGTGCTTTGTGTTTTTTCTCCACTAAATCCCATACCAGCTGCTATACTTGTTGATTTAGAGTTTGATGTATAGCTATCTCTTTGGCTTTGTAAGATTAAATTATTGCCTACATTGATATTTGCAGTATTATTGGCTCTTAGATTAGCTCCTTTTATGGTTGTGTTGTTTGTGGTGTTGATGTTTAGGTTGTTATGTGCTAGTAGTTGAGTATTGTTATGTGTTAGGTTTTCTTTATCTAAATTTGATTGTGAGTAGTTTAGACCTAAGCTACCTCCACCTCCACCATACATAGTCATCTTAACACTTCCACTTAGCTCTTTGGTTTTAGAGTCTGCTTTGTAGGTATCTTGGCTTGAGTTAATGTTTAGATCATTTGTATCTATGTCTATATTATTATTTGCTATTAAATTTGAGCCGGTTATGTTTGTGCTTGTATCTTTATCTTTGTTGGTTGAAATTTTAATATTGTTTGCATTTAGGTTTGAAGATATAGATGTAGTTTGTGTTGTATTAGATCTAGTGTTACTACCTTTTATATCACCAGCCATGCCTATGCTAAAGCCAAATGTGCCTGAGCTGGATAAAGCTGCTGCACTTTGGCTTATTAGGGCTGTGGTTTTAGAGGCTACATTTGTAGTTGCTAGGGCAATATTTGCTATATAGTATTTTTCTTCATCTTTTATATTATCTATTATATCTGTTAGATCCTCTATATCAGAGTAGTCTATACCTATCTCTTTATCTTTGTATCTTTGTTTTAGTTCATTTAGCTTACTCTCTAGGCTTGATTTTTCTTGTTTGTAGATCTCATACTCTTTTTTTACACTATTTAGTTGCTTTATAGCTTCTTGTAAAGCTATGGCAGCTGGAGCTATCTGGGCGTATTCGTTTTGCACAGTAAGAGATAGAGCAGCTTTAGCCTCTTTTAGAGTGGAAGCTGTATCTATGGTATCAGTAGAGTTTGATATATAAATGTTGCCACTATTTGAATGTAGGGTTATATCCTCTTTAGTATTTATATCAGCCCCTGTGATAGTGATATCTTCATTAGTGATAATGTTTAAATTTTTAGCTTGTAGGTTTGAGCTTATGCTTTTGGTGGATGAGATGTTGTTTGTAGCTTTTTCATAAGTTGCATCAGCTAGGCGGATCTTGGCTGATGTATCTTTTTTAAGTTCTGATAGAGATTTTGGTTTGGCTTGTTTTAAAATATCTTGTATATGAGCTATATTAACACTAGTTTTTTTATCTATGTTGTAGCTTTCATGCGTATTAGTAGCGTTTAAGATGGTGGCAGTGTTTGCTTTTATGTTAGTATCTTGATCTGATTTAATGTTGGCTGTAATGATGGCATTGTTTGCATGTATATTAATATCTTCAAATGCTTTGATGTTTGATAGTTTTGATAAACCATCAAGGCTTCCTTTTTGATTCTCTTGGGCTTTGTAAATTTCTCCCCCATTTGTTCCTAGTGTGCCAACATATGTTAATATACCAAGCAGATTAAAACTACTTTTTTTATAAACACTTACCTCTTTAACCTGCTCTTTGGCTGCTATGATATTTATATCATTATCTGCATTTAGGTTTAATACCTTTGCGCTTGATATATCTGATGAGATGATGTTTATATTATTTGTAGCATTTAGGTTAATGTCGCCTGTGCTTGTGCTTAAAGATGAGCTTTGTAAATTTGCCTTTGCAAGAGAGTGCATATCAAGGCTTTTTTTAAGCCCTCCCCAGTTTGATTTGCTAGTATGTGAATAATCTAGACTCTCATATACTGCTGGATTTAGGTTAATATCCTTTGCATCTATATTTATCTCAT
>NZ_JAXUAA010000019.1:0-1712 GCF_050586305.1 Campylobacter australis
TCAATATTTGTCATATTATCTTGTATGAATGGTGCTATTGCAAATGAGGTAGACACAATATCGTTTATATCAAAGTTCCGATACCGGGCGTTTCTTTGCAATACTCTTTGCCCGATAATATAATCCATTCTAAAATCCTCTCTGGCTTGTCATCTTTGTTTGTTAAATATCCATAATGGCATCTAGGATCATCTCCCTTAAATTTATAAATATATCTTGTATCATCATATATTTCTCTAAATTCTTTAAGACTTAAAATAATTTTACTATTATGAGGTATCAAAAAAAAATTTCTTTTGTATTTGAAATTATCATAAGTCGCGTTTTTAAAATAGCATCCGTTTGAGAAAAATACCATAATAGCAATTGTTAGAAAAGATATAAATTTCATCTATTGTCCTTTATGTTGTCTAAAATTTCATTTCTTATATTCTTGTTTTGTCGTTTTAAGTCTCTATAAATTTCTATATTAGTCCAGTTGTCTTGCAAAAATGGTGCGATAGCAAATGGTGTAGCTAAAATATTATTTTTCATTGAACCAAAACAAAAGTTTCGGTATCTTTACAATACTCTTTACCAGATAATATAATCCATTCTTGCACTACCTCTGGTTTATCATCTCTGTTTGTTAGATATCCAACAATACATCCTTTTGGATATTCTGATAAATATATGTATCTATTTTCACTATAAACTTTTCTATTTCTAATTCCAAAATTCTTAGGTATATAAGACTTTCCTATGCTGGGATTTAAAACTCTTTCTACAAGTGTTTCATAAGTTGCAGGACCTACAGCACACCCACTAAACACAACTAATAAACTCATTATAAACACAAAATTTTGAGTTTTCATTTATTTCTCTCCATTGCTTTGTTTATAGCTTCATTTCTGATTTGCTTATTGTCCCTTTTTAAATCTTTATAAATGTTAATGTTATACATATTATCTTGAACAAATGGAGCTATTGCAAATGGGGTGGCTGGGATTAAAAGCAGCAAGTCCAAGCTTGTCTATCTTTACAAAATTCTTCCCCTGATAATATAATCCATCCTATAACTCTTTCAGATCTATCATCTCTGTTTGTAAAATAGCCATAAACACATCTTGGATCTTGTCCTTGAAATTTATATATATATCTATTTTCATCGTAAATTTCTTTTAATTTAGGATACTTGATTGGAATAAACACATTTTCAATCTGGCTTTCTCTGTTTTTTTCAAAAAGTTCATAGGTTGCAGGACCCAAATAACAACCACTTGTTGCAATCGCTACACTCACACCAAAAATAAAATTTCTAACTTTCATCTTCTCTCCTTTACTCTATCAATAAATTCATTTCTCATATTCTCATTTTGCTTTTTTAAATCCTTATAAATTTCAATACTTGTCATATTATCTTGAACAAATGGAGCTATTGCAAATGGGGTGGCTGGGATTAAAAACAACAAGCCCAAGCTTGTCTTTGCTTGCAATACTCTTTTCCTGATAATATAATCCACTCTTGAATAACTTCTGGTTTATCATCTTTGTTTGTTAGGTATCCATAGTGACAACCTTTTGGATGTTCAAATTTATATATGTATCTATTTTCATCATAAACCTCTCTAAGATTAGCACGATTATAAGGTGTTAAAATAGCAAGGCTATTGGTGGGTGTTAAAAAGAAATCTCTATTCTCCTTAAAAACCTCATAACTTGGAGCACCTATG
>NZ_JAXUAA010000020.1:0-1481 GCF_050586305.1 Campylobacter australis
AAATTTTAACCCCAAATTAAGTTTAGCAAGATTTTTACGCCAAACCTTTATTGTATAATCCTCTTAAATCTAAATCAAGGAGCAAACATGAAGACAATGTTTTCAAAGACATTAAAGGTTTTATCAGCTGTTGCACTATTTGGTGCTTTAAGTGCTAATGCTTTTAACGAAGGGGAGGATTATATAGTACTTGATAAACCTCTTTCAGTTGAAAAAGGAACACTTACAAAGGTATTTAGCTATGCTTGCCCATTTTGCTATAAATATGATAAGAGTGTAACTCCAGCTGTAGTTAAAAAGGTAGAGGGCTTAAAGTATGAGCCATTTCATCTAAAGACAAAGGCAAATGAGCATGGGGAGGGAGAGACAGCTAGTAAGCTATTAGCAGTAGCTGTTGTTAAAGATAGAGCAGCTAATAAAGATCTCTTTGCAGATGACTCACTATTTAAAAAGGTAAAGATGGCATATTATAAGTCATACCATGATAAAAAGCAAAGATTTAGTAGTGCTGATGAGTTTTTAAAGCTAGGCTTAGATGCAAGTGGTATTAGTAAAGAGGATTATGAAAAAGAGCTAACTAATCCTGAGGTAATAAAGCTACTTGAAAAGTGGGATGAGAGTTATGATGTAGCTAAAATTCAAGGCGTTCCAGCATTTGTAGTAAATGGCAAGTATCTTATCTATACAGCTAAGATAACCTCAATAGATGGTATGGCTAATCTTATAAAAGAGCTTATAGCTAAATAGGGCTAAGTATGGGTTTTATAGATAAAATAGCAAAGTGGCAAGATAGCCGCTTTCCTTGGGTATTAATGGTTATAGCAAGTATATCACTTGTGCTTATTGCCCACTCTGTATTTCAGAAGTATCTTTATATGCCACCTTGTGAGCAGTGTGTATATATAAGAGTAGCATTTTTAATAATGGCAATAGGTGGCATAATAGCTATAATAAATCCAAGAAATTTAGTTTTAAAACTACTAGGATATGGCTTTGGATTTTGGGGGGCAATATATGGCATGATGTGTAGTATAAAGCTAGCTAAAATTCATGCAGCCATTCATGGTGATGATGCAGATCCATTTGGAGTTCAGGGTTGTTCTACTGAACCAAGTCATATACTTGGCTTACCGCTTGAGAAGTGGGCACCTGATTGGTTTATGCCTCTTGGAGATTGTGGTAAAGAAGATGCTATAGTTCCTGATGGTGTAGTGTTAAGTAGCATTCAAGAGTACTTTATAAATCTTTATACAGAAGCTGGTGGATGGTATCTAATACCTTCAAAGCACTTTTTAAGTATGGCTGATTGTACTCTTATGGGATTTACTCTATGCTTTGTTATACTTGCTATTATGCTTGTAAGTTTTATCTTATCAAAACTAAGACAAGCAAACTAATATAAATTTTGCTATACTCTTGCTAGGAGCATAATGATGAAAAGATTGTTTAGCTATAGCAAGAGTGTGGATTTTAAGTTGTAT
>NZ_JAXUAA010000021.1:0-1288 GCF_050586305.1 Campylobacter australis
CGAAGTGGTAAGTAACGCTAGTGTAAAAACAATATTATATACTAATAAGAATGGAAAATTTAGAGTAGGCTTATCAAAGGGATGGCACGGCAAGGGAGAAAATGAGTGGGTAATAACGGCGTATAAAAAAGAGAAAGAGCCGTCTCGCTCAGTAGTTCGACCAAGTAGCGACCTAGGGCAGAATGGAACCGATCTGTCTGCCAACGGCTTAAATAAAATTATACCACAACAAACATCAAAAAGTGAAAATTTAACACAAAATAATCAAAACTTTACAATACAAGGCAATCAGGCAACAAAGAGTGATTTAAATGTAAATGTTTCGGTTGATGACTGGGTAAAAGAGCTTTCACAAATAAATAGCAATGAACTTACGGCAAATTTGTTTATCTTGCAGCAAAAGCATCCTGAACTATTTAAAAAGCCTAGTGATGTGTATAAGATGCTAGTTCAGATAAAAAATAATCCAACTCACTTTTTTAAAAATAATCGCCCAGATATGGCGTTAATAGCTAAAATTTTACAAGATGGCAGTGTTGGCAAAATGGCTATTGTAAAGGATAGTGGCAAAGTAAGTCATATAACAAAAAGCACAAAAGATAGAGAGCTTAAAAGACTGCAAAATGTAAATGAAAGAGAGCTAGGGGCAGGGTCGCCCTACCCTACACAGCAATCTAGCAAAACGCTACCTGCCAACGGCGATGGTGCAAAAGCACATTCCCTAGCTACTGATGAAATTATACTACAACAAGAGCTAAAAAGCGAAATTTCTTCACAAATATCACTAGATGGTATAAATGATGTAGTAAAAAATTTGGCTCAAAATAGAGATATTGCTTTAAAACTAAATCCAAAAGCAGATATTTTAAATCTTGTAAATGATTTTAAAGAACCTATAAAAACACCTCTTTTTACTTCTAAAATTTCGCTAGATAAAATGCTTAATCATTTAGCACAAAAACCAGATTTTGATAGAAGAATTGAGTATATAAATTTAGTTAAACCAACACTTGAAAATCCACTTTTTATAACAAAAGAAGGTGATAGATATAGATTTGTTAAGACATTTTTAGACGATAAAGATAAGGTGGTTAAGTTTTTAAGTGTAATTGAAGATGATAAGGGCGAGTTTATAGGCATTACAGCAACACCACTAAAAAATACCGATGTAAAAAATATATTAAAAGGGGATATTGTATGGGGTGGGGACATGCTCACTAACCAAAGCACCCCACGAATAGCCAACCTTCAAGCACTTAGCACTGAAGGTAAAGGGTTAGATGCTATA
>NZ_JAXUAA010000022.1:0-1223 GCF_050586305.1 Campylobacter australis
TCCTTGTCTAAATCTAAATTTCTAACTCTAGGTGATATCTCATCACCCTCATCATATTCAAAGTTTTTAGTGTTGATTTTATCGTTAATAAACCTATCAACTATCTCATTAGCCCAGTTTGCGCCTCTCCATGCAAAAAATCCACCTATTGCTAGGCTTAATCTATCTGCTTGTGTAAAATACAGCGCGCACTCATAGGCGATCCAACACATAAAAACTGAGCTTAAGATACCAGTGATTGCATTAGCTATATTATGTGCTATGCTCTTTTTTGGATCAGACAGGTTTAAAAGCCCACCAAACACACCAACTACCATCACCCAAAAAAGTGGCTTATCCGCGCTCCAGTCAAGAAATTTATTTACCACCTACACATCCTTTTAAAAGCTCTTCAACCTGTATAAAATACTGTGCTAAATCGCGTGCAGTTTGTGGCTCATTGGGGTTAAATTTTGGCTTTGTTGGTAGGCTAACTTCACACTTAACAGGCACATAAACCTCTTTAAAACTTATACTCTCTTGCTTTTTTGCACAGCCACCTATTAAGATGAGAGCTAAAAATAGCAAAATTATAAAAACCATTTTGCGTATTGATTGTCTGGCGTGATAAAGTACTAAACGCTCCTTACTCATCTTTTTCCTCCTGATTTTGTAGTGTTTTAAATAAGTTTTCATAAAAATTTAGCCTTACTTCGCACGCATCATCACGCACTGGAACTTTGATATGTTTAAATTTTGTGATGACGCGCTCTTTGATCTTATCTTGTCTGCTTGCTAAAGTCTCATTATCAAGCATTAGCTGTTTTACCTTTTGGTTTTGCAAATCAACACGAGCTACACACTCGTTTAAATTTGCTTGGATTGCTAAATTTTCAAGGGTAGCAGCTTTTAGCTCAGCTTGCAGGCTATTTATTTTTGAGTTTTGATAAAATAGGATGGTTAAAGCTAAGCTTGCAATGGTAATTACTACTATAAGTTTGCTTTGTTTAAACCACATGTTATCCTCCATACCTTAGCTTATGCCATACCCTGCAAGCATAGTAAAATATGTTTGTTTTTAGGCGGTTACATCCAAGAGCACTCATCATCTCTTGCAAGATTTCATCTGCAAATTTAAACTTATCTCTTGCCTTTGGTTTAAAGCCTAGCTTGTAAATATTCTCTGCTTCATCACATAAATAATCATGCACCACTACCGCCGAGAGATACTCTGGGCTATTTGG
>NZ_JAXUAA010000023.1:0-1018 GCF_050586305.1 Campylobacter australis
CTCCCCCATACGCCCCATTCTCACTAACACCATCATACTTAACTATATCAGCTAGACAAGTATGGGCTATATTTGACTGAGATAGCTTTGAACATCCCTTGTCCATAGTAAGAACATTTACATTTCCACTATGACACATTCCATCATCTTGCGGATCCCACCAAGCCCCCTCTCTTATGATAATTACATCATCAGGTATATCATCACTCACATCAGCCCCACATAGTATAGCCCCACGATCATTAAAGACCTTTACTATATCACCATGCTTTATACCCCTTTGCTTAGCAAGGTTTGGACTAATAATAACTGGCTCTTTACCTGCTATCTTGCTATAGCTTCTTAAAATTTCAGAGTTATCAAGCTGAGAGTGTAGTCTGTATTTTGAGTGGGCTGATACTAAAGCTAGTGGATACTTTTTATCTTTATCTCCAAGCCACTCTATAGGCTCAAACCATGCAGGATGACCAAAGCAGTCATCATATCCCATATCTGCTATAGTTTGGGAGTAAATTTCTATCTTACCACTTGGAGTGTTTAGTTTATTATTTAAAGGATCATTTCTAAATGCTACATAGCTTGTGTGATTACTCTTTGCTTCATCTATCTTATCAAAGTGAAAATATCCCCTTTGCCAAAACTCCTCAAAGCTTGGCATATCATATCCCATATCACTTGCTTTTTTACTAGCATCACTATAAAGCTCTTTTATCCAACCCATCTCATCTTTGCCTTCATTAAATGCTAGATCAAGGTTAAACCTACGACAAATTTCATTACATATCCAAAAGTCGCTTTTACTCTCACCATAAGGCTTAACGAGTGGCTTAATGGCAAATAGATACTCATTCGTAGAGTTTGCAAACTCTATATCAGCTCTTTCAGGCTGAATGGCAACTGGTAGTACAATATCAGAAAACTTAGCCTGTGATGTCCAAAATGGCTCAAGTGTGATGATAGTATCTAGCTTACGCAGTGCTTTGGCTGCTCTGTTTGAGTCTTGGTGGCGGGTGAAGAG
>NZ_JAXUAA010000024.1:0-709 GCF_050586305.1 Campylobacter australis
GTTCGGCAGTTATTACTCAAACGGCTTCATCAGTGGTCGCATCTGCCATAACTGGCAACAAGCCAAACATAGACTTAGGCTCACTAGCTACAAATGCCATAAGTGCAGGTATAATGTCTTATGCAAATTTTGCATTAGGTACAAATGCCTTAACAGAAAATATGAATATATCAGACTATGCTAAAAACGCTACTATAAACGGAGTAGGTCAAGGTATAACATCACAGATAAAAGGGCAAAATTTCAAAGACGGCTTTATATCAGGAGCAGTTATATCAGTGCTAAGCGATAGTGCTTTGCAGATGAGGAAGTATGTTAAGGATAGGTATGATTATTTAGGCAAAAATGGGGAAATAGTTCCAGAAAACGCACAGAGTATCGGAGTGAGGGGTGATGGGGTTAAGTTGGCTGGAAGTCATTTAGACCCAAATACAAAAGATAAAATAATTGCCCCATTTGGTGGCTCTCAAACGGGAGAAAGGCTTATATTTAAAAATAGCTATGATAAAGGCTCTTTTATAGATCATATGAACGAGAGCTTTGCAGGACCTCATGACTTTTTATCGAGTTGGAATTATGAGAATATCGGATTAAAAACATATCTACAAAATAATAATACTCTTATAGATGTCGCAAGTGGATTGCTTTTAATACCTTCTGCACCATTTGCAATAGCACCATTTGTTCAAGATAATATGACAAGTATTGG
>NZ_JAXUAA010000025.1:0-661 GCF_050586305.1 Campylobacter australis
TTAAAGATATGGATAAAAATATGGCTACCATAGCACAGACTCTACCAGATGAAAATAGTGATAATAAAATCGAAGCAGTATTTGGATATGCTTTAAATACAATAGGCGGTTTAAGTCTTGGTATAATACCTACAAATGCAAATCATGGTGGATTGCTAGGAAATATACCGGGATACTTTGGATATGAAGATAGTAAATTTGCGGTACTTGGAGATATAAATGCTAAAAATGTTTATGGAAATGGTATATTAAATACTGCCGAAGATGCTATAAAAGGAGCTCAAAATATCATAGGTGATAGTGCCAAACAAATTTGGTATAACCCAACCAGGGGATTTTTAGCAGATGGAATAGAGTTTTTAGTAGATAAACTAGGTGGTAAAAGTGGCATAGCCAAACAGATAGAGAAAAAACAAAATGAAAAAGATGAATTTGGAGATCCTTTAAAAAGAAATATATTTATGCACTCTCAGTTTCACGAAATAGCCAAACACGGAGCAAATGATGCTCATACATATTTTAGTTACGGGGCACCGATGAGAGAAAGCACTGTGAAAAAGATATTTGATATTAAAGATAAAAATAACATTAAACAGCATGAAGGTGATTATGTATCTCACCCTGAAAATATATTAAATCCTAAAACCTGGTTTATGCCGGG
>NZ_JAXUAA010000026.1:0-592 GCF_050586305.1 Campylobacter australis
ATTCTTGCTTAACCTGTTCTCGTCCATCTTTACTAAATAGTCTTGTATCTATTGTTGCATCTACATTTGATGATATGTTTGTATTGTATAGCTCTTTGTTTATCTTTTTTGTATCTCTATTTAGTCTATCTGTATCATCTGAACTATCTTTATCTTTTATGTTTAGACTGCCTTGCCCTATAGTAGCTAGTGTTTTTGAGTGGTTATAGCTTAGATTACGGTTATTTGAGTAAGTGGCTGATGTTATTTTGTTGTTTAGATCTTTTGGTTGGTTGTCTTTGTTGGTTGCTATATCTGTTGGATTGGTTGTTTTATCTTGATTGTCTTTATTGTTTGTTGTGTTATCTTGTTTTTTTATTTGATTGTCTTTAAAAGCATAGTTTAAACCTATACTTAAATTTGTTCCTTTAGTATAGCTTGTATTTGATAGGTTTTCATAGGTTAGAGTGTTTGTGTTTAAATTTAGATTTTTATTGTCTATAAATATGTTTTGTTTGTTATTGTTTTTATCTGTGATGGTTTCATAATTACCTGCAGCTATCATTGAGCCTTTTAGATGAGTGTTGTTTTTAGTGTTGATGTTTAGATTGTT
>NZ_JAXUAA010000027.1:0-540 GCF_050586305.1 Campylobacter australis
TCTAACAGGGATATCTTTGGTTTCTAGCTCCTTATGTATTTTATATTTATTATCTATATCCTTTGTATATAAATATCTTATTTCATAGCCAATTTTGTCTGCAAATTTGTATTTATCATATCTCTCTACACCTCTTTTTCTATTTGGATCATCATACCACATTTCATATAGAGCAGAATATGATAAGGCTCCAGTTTTATATATATTCGAACGCGGAATTTCCTCTTTGCAATTATATTCACTAAAATATTTTACGATATAGTTTTTTTCATTAAAACTAGCACCATAACCATATGTTCCATTATCCTTATGTGGTATTCTTTTACTATCTTTATTGCTTGGATCTATAAAAAATGATACTTCATAAAATGAGCTTCCAAGCCATTTTTGAACCTCATTTTTTCTATAACTACAAATTGAAGTCCCAATACAACTAGATAAGAAAAATGCCAATATAATAAAAGATAAAATTTTTTTCATTCTTGCTTCCTTAATTCTTTTCCTTTTAATATAGTTTCTTTATAATCCTCCGTTCCATGA
>NZ_JAXUAA010000028.1:0-526 GCF_050586305.1 Campylobacter australis
CTTGATAGCAAATACTTTTGCTGTAATTTCTTTATATACTTTATAGTTAGCAGCCTCATCTTTTGTATATAGATATTTTTTTTCGTAATTAATTGATTGCAAATACTCATCCTTACTTACATATCTACCTAGCTTTTCACTAAGCTCCCTTGCTTCCCAGCATCTATCTACACTACCAATAGTGTAAATTTTAAATAAATCATTTTTAGATATTGGCTGACAATTTCCTGAAAAATACTTTATAATGTAATTATGTTTTTTCTTTTCCACACTAGCACCATAATCAGCCGTTCTTCCGCGTAAAATCCTACTGTTTGGATTATTTTTATCGATATACCACTCTTCTATGATATTTGTATACCCGCGTACACTGATTCTATCGCTAAAGAAATCTTTATTGCATCCATATTTACCCACACAACCACTAAAAAATAGTGTGATGAAAAATATAAATAGAGTATTTTTCATTTTTTAATTCCCCTTGTTCTTTTTCTCTCTTGCTACACCGTAATCATCAGTCCAGTGT
>NZ_JAXUAA010000029.1:0-504 GCF_050586305.1 Campylobacter australis
AAGTAGGTTTGTTTGATCTGCAATATCTCTAATAATAACAATGATGTTTTTAATCTCTTCAGATTGTCTTATGACATCTTGTGTTTTTTGATTAATAGCACTCATTGATGAACTCATCTGCTCAACTGCAGCTGCACTTTCTTGTAAGCTATTTGCTTGAGAATTTGCTCCATCTGTTACTTGTTTCATTGAGTCAGCTAGGATTTGAGCTTTTTGTTGAAGGATTTGAGCTTGGTTTAGACTAGTGCGAAGCATATTTGAAATTTCCTCGCCCAAAGCATTAATACCCATTGCTGTTTTACCCTGATCGTCTATACGAGCTGTAAAGTCTTTAGATTTAAAGGTTTCTAGTAACTGGTGTATTTTTGTGCCATCGCTAGCTATTGCATCCTTTAGTGTTTCTTGAAGCTGTTTAAATGTTGTTTTTAATTCGTTTAGGGCTGGGTTTGCAGTATGCGCGTTAAGTGTAGCAGTGAAGTTGCCAGCTTTTATTTGATCGACGAA
>NZ_JAXUAA010000030.1:0-428 GCF_050586305.1 Campylobacter australis
TCATAGCAGATACCATAGTAGCACTTGCTGTGCCACTAGCTAGTCCTATACCTCCTGCAAATGCAGCTCCTGCTCCTGCTGTTAGGTATGTAACTATAGCCGTTATTATAAGTGAGCCTATGCCACTAAGTGTAGTTGTTTTATCCTCCCACTCTTTTGAGTTTAGAGTGGCTTTTATCTGATTTATGGTTTTTTCATCTATTGGAGTGTTTGGATTTGATCTAAGCTCTTTTATTATATTATCTTTAAACTCTTGTGAGTTTAAAGTATTTAAAATCTTATCATATGTTTTTATATCTAGTTTATCTGTTATGTCATTACCATTTAGTATAAATTTCTCTTTTATTTTTATTATAGCTGGAATTTCTACCTCTTTTATCTTTCCTTTGTCTGTTATGGTAGCTGTTAATATTCCTGAGCCTTGTTTA
>NZ_JAXUAA010000031.1:0-416 GCF_050586305.1 Campylobacter australis
AGTATCTAAAGGAGCAGTCTTTCCTTTGTCACTTTGTGAGCTAGACAAGTCTGTCGTGCGTCTAGCGATACTGTCTTTTTTTTCAAAGGCTGTTAATACCCAATTTTGGTTATCGCCGTTAAAATCTTTTCTTATACCTACTTTATAATTTTCATTTTCAAGTTGATAACGCCTTTGCGTCTCTTTTTTAATTGGTAGCGTTTGCACTAATTCATCAAGATTATTTAATACTTCTGGATGAAATTTCACTATCTTTGCAAGTCCGCTTCCGTCACTCTTGCCACTTCCAACATCTCCCCAGTGTAGTGTTATATCCCCTATCTCATCACGCCAAAACGCTCCTGCTACTTGTCCTTGTTTTTCAGTAAGTAGTTTATTTACAGCACCTACTCCGTCATGATAAAACTCAGCGTAAT
>NZ_JAXUAA010000032.1:0-406 GCF_050586305.1 Campylobacter australis
CATCGCTGGGGTTAGCTAAGGGTTGCTTAGCTGTAAAAATGGCATCGTCGGGAGTCTTGCCATTTCCCTCTTTATTATGGTTGGATGAAAGAATGTCTGTTTCTTTGCGAACAGAGACCGATTTATCCGTAAAGTTATCATCGTGGAAGGTCTGATAACTCCCACTTTCTAATCTCTTTTTATTCCCACTATCACGAAAAGCCGTCAATATAAATTTATTATCGCCCTTTTGTGATAATATAGCTGTGCTTTTTGGAGTGATTAATTCTATCGTGCCATCCCTACCTTTTGTTATTGTAGCTTCGTTGATTATTTCGCCTAAATGGCTTACAAATTTTAGTGCCTTTTGCTCTGTCCATTGTTTGCCTCTTTGCTCTAAAATATGCTTTAGCCCAAATTTATCATC
>NZ_JAXUAA010000033.1:0-386 GCF_050586305.1 Campylobacter australis
TATTTAAGCCGTTGGCAGATAGATCGGTTCCATTCTGCCCTAGGTCGCTACTTGGTCGAACTACTGAGCGAGACGGCTCTTTCTCTTTTTTATACGCCGTTATTACCCACTCATTTATATCATCTTTTAGCCCATTTTCTAAAGGCATTTCGCTTTTTATCTCATTTTTTGGTATAATATCCTCGCTGGGGTTAGCTAAGGGTTGCTTAGCTGTAAAAATGGCATCGTCGGGAGTCTTGCCATTTCCCTCTTTTTTAAATTCATAAGCTGTTATTATCCAGTCATTTTTGCCTTCATCATTCCAGCCTTTTGATAATCCTATTTTAAAAATTTTATCGTTCTTGTTTAATATTATCGTCTCAACACCATTTTTACTTACCACTTCA
>NZ_JAXUAA010000034.1:0-291 GCF_050586305.1 Campylobacter australis
CAATGCTTTGATGATGGATATTGTGAGCTTTATAAGGACTATAAGGGCATTACCTACTATGTGCTAAAAAAATTTCTAACACCTTTAAAAGATGATGAAATTTAATATAATAAGGCAACCATTTGAAGCATGTATTTATTATTATCTTGTCTACTATATCTGTTCTTTTTGCTCAAACTTCCATAATAGAGCGTGAGAACACAAATGAACAAGAGCGACTAAGGCAACTTCAAGAAAATACCCCAAATTCAAATATAAATTTGCAATTTAAAAGTGAGTATAGCCAGATAT
>NZ_JAXUAA010000035.1:0-289 GCF_050586305.1 Campylobacter australis
GAAAAATAGATATAACAGCTAATAATATAAACTTAACACCAATTACATACTCAAATCAAGAAACAACCAAAACCTCCAAATCAAGCCTTGGCTCCATATCAAAATCATCTTTAAATAAAACAGACATACTTACAAATAAACAAGGCTCAAGCCTACAAGCAGATCAAATAAATTTAAATGCAAATAATATTAATTTAGTAGCCTCAATAATACAAGCTAGCACAGCAAACATAAACACTCAAATCCTAAACCTAATCTCAGATAAACAAACAAGTATAAATACAGAATT
>NZ_JAXUAA010000036.1:0-288 GCF_050586305.1 Campylobacter australis
GTTGGAGGTGTTGTATCTATAACTGGATCAACAGGTGTTGGTTTAGATGGATTACCTGCTTTATCAGTTGTTATAACATTAACATCAGTTGGATTTTCAATAGGATTTTTTGGAGTAAGTGTCCAAGTTCCATCTCCATTGTCTTTTTTATCTGATGGAATAATTTCACCATTGTCCTTAACCAATTCAGGAGTAGTATCTTTTTCAACTTTAACTTTAATATCTGGAGTTGTATCATTAGTTGGAGATTTTGGATCTTTATCATCGATACTAATAACCTCAGGTGCT
>NZ_JAXUAA010000037.1:0-211 GCF_050586305.1 Campylobacter australis
TGTAATCAAGATTGGAGAGATAAAAACAAGACAAAATGAAGCGGTGCAAATCATAAAAGATAATTATAAAATAATTTTAAAAAGCAATTGGATGGGAGAGCCTACAAAAAATAAATGGGTCTTAAGTGCGTATGAAAATAGCAAGGGGAAGTCATCAAGTATATCATCTGACGACTTTACAAAAGCAGATAATCTTGCTAAAACCCCTAAT
>NZ_JAXUAA010000038.1:0-206 GCF_050586305.1 Campylobacter australis
GCACTAAATGCTGCTATAGAAGCTGCTAGAGCAGGTGAACATGGTAGAGGATTTGCTGTTGTTGCTGATGAGGTTAGAAAACTAGCTGAAAGAACTCAAAAGTCTCTTGGTGAGATAGAAGCAAATACTAATGTCTTAGCTCAATCAATCAATGAGATGAGTGAGAGCATAAGAGAGCAAAGTGAAGCAATTAATATGATAAATCA